>JACZTB010000015.1 GCA_022573895.1 Nitrososphaerota archaeon | reverse complement strand
GCTCAGTTAATTTCTCTAGGACTTTGAATGATATTGTACGCAAAGGTTTGAAGCAAGACTAGAAAAAGATCGTCAAAATTTTAGGAATACTGAAAATAGTACGATTCACAAAATTTACGTAATCTACCTAAGGATTATGTAAAGTATACAAGCTTAGTTCATACCAAAAATAGCGTAATCATACTACAGATTATGGTGTGGCTTTATCCCTGAAAGATCATCTATTCTAAGGACAATCTCAAAAACGGTTCTACCTTGTCATAATGTCTCCTCATAGCTTCAGGAGAATAGTCTGTGTAGTGCTTTCTGATGATATTTTGAGACATTCTACCACAAAAAGCATCAATGTACTTTTCTTCGATTCCAGCTTGAGTGCATTTCTCAGTGAATATTGTCCTTAGTAGATGTGGTTTTATCTTGATTCCTGACTCTTTTGATGCTTTTTGAAAGTTTTCTTGAACTATCTTGTATGATACTGGAAATAACTTTGTACCATGTAATGATTCAACATAGATTTGAATTAACTCTGATACTTGATGAGTTATAAAGCTAATCCAAGAAGATTTTGTATGTGATTTGTGTATTTTGGATGCATCAATCATATTTATCTCAAAATCAACGTCATCTATATCCAAAGATAGAACTTCACCTATTCGTAATCCCGAAGTAACTAGTGTCAGAAATATCATTTGTGATATTGAGTTTAGATTACTGTAAAACAGAACTAGTTGATCATTATTTGGAATTGATTTTTTTCTGAGACCTGTGGCCTCTGTGATATCATTTAGGTTGTGAGATGTCTCTGAATCCCTGCATGCAACATAAATTACTGCTGCGACCATAGCATCAATTGATCTACCCTTCAGGGTATTTTTCTCAATGATCTTTTTGTACATATGTACAGCTTTTTCCTTGAGTACATCAGATAGGGCAAGCTTGTCTTTGAGGACATCAAGTTTATCCATAGCCACTTTAAAATTTGAATCAAGAATAATTTCTTCTTTCATTTTCATTCACCAAGAAAAGAGACATGATTATTCTGGATCATCTTGTTCTCTATCACGTCCACACTGAGGACAAACTCTTTGATTTTGCCATAATTCTTTTCCACAATTCCACACTTTGAAAGTGATTTTTCCATGGTTAAACGAATCAGATCTTGCTTTGATTTATCACTGTTTCCAAAAATGTCTTCAGAAATTGCTGCAAGTTTGACAGGGTCCATTTTTTCAGAAGATAGTTTTGCTATGGAGAAAATAATTTTATGAGTTAATAATTTAGATGATGACTCTTCAAGGTACTTGAAACAATTCTCTTTCAAGTTTTTCACCTGAATTATTCTGTTTAACAGATCATTTTCATCAAGCATACTTTTTGAAAGCAAGTATTATTTATGAACTTAAGCTTCTAGATTCGAAGAAAGTTAAGCTTGGTAGATTTGATGAAATAGATTGTGATTTTATTTCCAGATAGCCTATTCTAATTTTTCTATTGCTTCTAATAGATTATCATGATAGTTTGAAGTTATTTTATCTATTTTCTCTTTTACATTAGAAGTGTATTGTTCGTTTGGAAACTCTGAATGAAAAGCCTTTTCAATGTCATTATCCACTTCTTTTCTAAGAAAAGTTCGTAGATCTTCAAGTCGTTTTTCATAATCAAGTTGAAACTTCAACATTTCCAAGAATTTGGGGTCCAGATCTTGTACTAGTTTAATCCAATTTTTTAGAATAATTTCTATTTCTTTGCGAAAATCGTCAGAAATTTCCAATAATATAAAATGAATTTATTATTATTTAAAATAATTTAAGCGAGATTTTTATAATAAATGATCCAATTAAATAAAGCTCCATCTGAATAGTTTCCACATGACTACAGATTACAAGGAAAAAATTGGTGAACTTGTAGGAATAGAAGTTATAGAAAAAAATGGTATTGATGTGGAAAAACTCAGAAAACTCCTTTTGGCAGGAGTTGGTGCTGAATTTTTTACATATTATTACTACACAATACTTCGAATGCATTGTACAGGTAGAGATGGTGAAGGCATTAAAGAAATAGTTGAAGATGCTAGAATTGAAGACAGAAATCACTTTGAAGCAATGGTTCCAAGACTCTATGAGATTGGAGGAAACCTTCCAAGAGACGTTAGAGATTTTGCAGACCTTGCAGGTTGTCCTGATGCATTTCTGCCAGACGACTGGGAAGACGTAGAAACGATTTTAACAGTTCTTCTTGCAGCAGAAAGATGTGCAATTCGTTCATGGGGCGAAGTATGTGACTATACCGCAAATAAAGATCACCGAACTTACAATATAGCTCAGGCTATAATGCAAGAAGAGATAGAACATGAAGCATGGTTTGTAGAATTACTTACAAAGAGACCTTCTGGACACTTTAGAAGAGCATTTGTTGGTCAATCTCCACACACAATGGGACATGGCGGTCTACAACACCTATAGAAATTTATAAAATCCCTTTTTATTTTTATTAATTATGTTTCGAGTGTGTAATGTTTCCGAGATTCAAGAAAATTCTCTGAATAAATTCGTCATAGAAAAAAAAGAAATTCTTGTAGGCAAGAAAAATGGTAAATTATTTGCATGTGATAATTCATGTCCACACAGGGGTGCATCAATGCACAAGGGGGTCTACAAAGGTAACAATGTTGTATGTTACATGCATGATTATGAATTTGATGTATTAACAGGTAAATTGACTAATATGAAATCCTGGAAAAAAAGTGAGACATGGGTAGAACAAAATCCAGCATGGAGAGCATCGGGGGATCTAATTATGTATGATATAGAGATAAAGGAAAATGAGGTATACCTTGAAATCCGACCAAAACAATAATGCGATCAAGTTTTTATTTAGAATTATAAAAAAAGCAATGTGGTAAAAAAACGAAAGCCTGTTCTTTTTATCGATGATGGCAAGGAATCAAATGATGCGGTTCAGTTATTTGAGAAGGCAGGAATAGTCTATGTGACTTATCATATCAAGAAATTCGAAGAAAGTTGTTGTGGTGAAGTTCCAACTACAATTACCCCGTCAGTTTTTGCACCTGATGGCGTATTCAGTGGATTTAACGGGATAAAAGACTATGTTTCTATTAGAAAGAGTAAGACATACGATGAAGAAAGTCCAAGTGCCTACTGGTAAAATATCTAGATGTAAAGGCTCACTGAAGATTGTTGTAGATGTTAAAATTGACTGATAAAAAAAGAAGAAAATACCTAAAAGAATACAGATCAAGACCTGAAGTTAAAGAACAGGAAAGAGAATTCAGAAAAGAATACAATTCAAGACCAAAATCTAAGAAACTGAGAAGAGAACGCAACAAAAAATATCGCATAACCCATAGAGAAGAAATTAATGAATACGCAAGAAAACATGCAAAAAAATATTATTCAACACCTGAAGCCAAAGAAAGGAAAAGAGAATATGACAGACAACGCTACCTAAAAAACAAACAAAAGAATTGATTCCTTAGTGCAATCTTGCTTCAAATGTTAATTAGTTAATACATCGTCTATAATTTTAGTTATTTGTTGTCGTCGCAGTTGCATAAGATCTCTAATAATAAACCAATCTTCTTCTGGTGTCCTTGTTCCACCCAAATCCTTCAATTCTTTATAAAGAATATTTTCTAGTCTTCCAATACACCAACCATAAAGAAAGGTATGTTCATCTTGATATTTCCAAACTTTTTTCATTCCATTTTTTGTAACAAGTAACAAATTTGGAAGTTCCTTTATTCTTAAATCCAAAACCATTTGTAACATTTCAGTCCTTCTATCTAACATTACATTAATTAGAGATTCATTTCTTTTATGTATATTAAACTAGAATATTTTCTATTCATCAACCTATGATCTTTATTGGGTTAAAAAGAAGGCTTAGGGTTGTTGGACTAAAAGATCTTCCCATTCATCTTCATCACTTACTTCATCCAGCAAAACTGTCTTGAACAACTCATAAGTGACGTAATCTTTGTCTCTGTATTTTTCAGTCATTTTGTTATAGTAACCAATAGCACATCTTTCTGCATCAATTACATTTTGAATTAATTGTTTCAAATCACCTGATTCTTTAGGAGGTGCTTTGTAACCACATCCTCCAACTTTAGGAAGGCTAGCAAAATCCATCTCAGGTTCTCCTCCTATTCTATTATTTTAGGAATTTAGTATTCCAAGTAAACATAACCAATACTATATCAGCAAAAAATAACTATACTATTCCAAGATAGTTGGAAGGTATCTCATTTTATCCCATTTCAGTTGGTAAAGTATAGTCTGATAGATCAAGTATCGTTTAGTGAAAGTTGGCTACGCATGAAAATTTAATCCGTGAGCAAGATTTACTAAATTGGTTCAAATCCCAACAAGTAGAATGATTTATGAGTTAGGAATTTCAATTGTAAAATGGAACCAAAAAAGAGACTCTATAAGGTCAAATCCCATCCAATTTGGATCAGGTTTTTGTTTACTTTTTAAACTATTTTTGCGTATAATATACAAGAACTTTACTAGAACCTCTAGAGGCATTCTTCCCCGTGGAGTTGAACCTAAAATCACAGATCTTTACTATCTCAGACAGAAATCTTGTTTTAAGGTTGAATTTTGGGTAGAGAATAAGGTTTCGTTGTTAATTATTTTATTAAAAAAATTTCTTTTGAAAAATTCACTTTGAATTGTGCCTGCAATGATATTCGTTTTAGTCTTAAATTTTTGTCAATTTAAGCAACCAATAAATTAAACTTTCAAAGTATTGGAATCAAATGCTTCCTCAACAACAAGGTTATGATAGAGCAATAACGGTATTTTCACCAGATGGTAGACTTTACCAAGTAGAGTATGCCATTGAAACGGTTAGAAGAGGAACAATTGCAGTTGGTGTAAAATGCAAAGATGGTATAGTATTCGCGGTTGAAGAAAAACCAAGAAAATTACAGATTTCCGAAATCTCACAAAAGATTTTCCAAATTGACGATCATGTTGGAGTCGCAGCTGCAGGATACATTCCAGATGCAAGAAGTCAGGTAGATAATGCAAGATTCTTTTCTCAAAGTAACAGAATGATTTATGATGAGCCAGTTGAAGTTGAAACTATTGCAAAGCATCTGGCTGATCAATGTCAACAATTTACACAATATGCAGGTGTAAGACCTTTTGGTGTTGCGCTAATTCTAGGAGGAGTAGTGAACAAAGTGTCACAGTTGTATCTAACTGATCCTAGTGGAACATACATCTCTTATGACGCAATTGCAATTGGCGCAAGTTCTGATCAGGTAACTGACTTTTTAGAAAAAACTTACAAAAATGATCTTTCATTAGATGACGCTTCAGCATTAGCTGTAGCAGGAATTTATCTATCAAGTGAAGATAAGGAAGGAACTAATCACATCAAAATGGCACATATTAAAACAGAAACAGGTTTGTATGAAATACTTTCTAATGAGCAGATTGTAAACTTTGCAAAAATTGCCAAAGAAAAATACCCACATGACGAAAAATAATTACTTTTAACTGCTTGTGAGATTAAATTACATTGAAATTATCAGTCGCTATTCCTGAATCAGCACTATCTGATGATTCACTCAAGATAGACAAGACTAGAAAAATATCAGTTCTAGCGAGGGCTTGCTCTATTTTTAAAATAGATACAATCTATGTCTACCAAGACGGAAACAACAAACAAGATGGAAGTTTGCTTGTTATGATTCTGAAATATTTAGAAACACCACAGTTTTTGAGAAGAAGATTATTTCCTAAAATGAATGACTTAAAATTTGCAGGAGTGCTTCATCCGCTAAAAATTCCTAGCCACATAACACCAGCAAATCCAAAAAAGATCAACAGAGGAGACATAAGAGAAGGAATTGTAGTTAGTATAAAAGGAAAAAAATTTGTTGATGTTGGGATAAATCAACTAATAGCATTTTTTGGTAAGACTTCAATAGGAAAAAGAGTTACAGTTCAATTCAAAGAAGGTCATCCGAAATTTTCAGTTAAAGAAATTGACAAAAGTGAAGTTCCTGCTTATTGGGGATATTCAATCAAAGAAAGAGCAAACTTGTTTTCATTATTAATTGAGTGGAAGGGAAATATCATTATCACATCTAGAAAAGGAAAAATTGTAACAAAAGAACAGGTTTCCAAATATACAAAATCAGATCAGCCGACACTGATAGTATTTGGCTCTCCTGAAAAAGGAGTTCATGAAATCTTGGGTGGAAAGATGAAAAATGTTCAAAATGCAAAGATACTAAATTTTTTCCCAGATCAAGCTACTCAAACGATACGTCTAGAAGAAGCATTACTTGGAACATTAGCGATAATTAATGCTCAAAGAGCATCATAACATGCCAGAAAGAAAAAATTTCTTATTATTTGCAATTATGATTGGGGTAGCAGGAATTATAATTGGTGCAATTACTATTTGGAACATGGCATCAGATTTGTTCAAGCCATAATTATTTTAAGTATGTTTGGTTAACCAAAATTTTTGAATTGGTTAACGATATCTTATATGGTTTAATAGAGGGCAATCGATGATGCGACTTAGTCATGGGCGCTCGTAAACACCATCAACCACGTAGAGGAAGTCTTGCATACTCACCTAGAGGGCGTGCTAAAAGTATGGAGGCGAGAATTAGAGCATGGCCAAAATTAGATACAGATGAACCAAAAATTTTAGCTCATTGTGGCTTCAAAGCAGGTTGTGTCCAGATTGTAAGTATTGATGATCGCGAAAAGACACCAAATGCAGGAAAACAACTTGTAAGTCTTGGAACGGTCTTAGTAACACCACCAATACTAATTTTAGGAATTAGAGGATATTCAAAAGATCATAATGGATTACATGCTGAATTTGATGTATATGCAGAAGACATTCCAAAATACATTGCAAAAGAAATTACATTAAAAAATAAAGAGGGATCTTTAGAAAATGCAGAAAAAAGATTACGAAAGATCAAAGAAATCTTTGCAATAATTGCAGTTTCTCCACGTGCAGCTGGATTAGAACAAAAGAAACCATATATTTTTGAAGCTTCAGTTAGCGGAGGAGACATACAAAAACAATTTACTCATGTTAAAGAATTACTTGGAAAAGAAATTAAAATTGAACAAATTTTTGAACTTGGTTCAAGTGTAGATGTTGCTGCAATTACTAAAGGTAAAGGATGGCAAGGTGTCATTCAGAGATGGGGTGTAAAAAAGAAACAACATAAATCAAGAAAAACAGTTAGAGAGGTAGGTTCACTTGGTCCAATTTCTCCACAAAGTGTAATGTATACAGTTCCAAGAGCAGGACAAATGGGATTCCATCAAAGAATTGAATATAATAAAAGAATTATGATTATAGGAAATACAGATGATAATCAAATTAAAATTAATCCAGATGGAGGATACAAACACTTTGGATTAGTTAAAGGAGATTTTATTGTTCTAAAAGGTTCAGTTCCTGGAACATATAGAAGATTAATCAAACTAAGAAGTCAAATCAGAAATGTTCCAGCCAAAGTTAACAAACCAAACATTTTGGAGTTAGTAGTATAATGAAGACAACTGCATATACAACTACTGGAACAAAAGATGGAGAAGTAGAACTTCCACTTGTTTTTTCAACTCCATTTAGAAGAGATTTAATTCATAAGGCTTTCACTAATCTAACTTCACATAAATTCCAACCACAAGGAAGACACCCAACTGCAGGTATGGATGTAGTGGCAGATACTAATGATCCTCCTACAGGTCAAGGTGTATCTCGTGTTGCCAGAATGAGAGGAGGAGGAGGTGGAAGACAAGGTCAAGGTGCAGAAGTTGCATCAACTAGAGGAGGGAGACAAGCACATCCGCCTATTGTTGAAAAGGTAATTTACAAGAAATTAAATAAAAAAGAAAATAAACTAGCATTGTGTTCTGCAATTGCAGCTACAGCATCAAAAGATATTATAGAATCACGTGGCCATAAAGTTGAAGGTATTGAATCATTTCCAATAATAGTATCAGATGATATTGAATCAATTTCGAAAGCAAGTGAAATCTCTGAAGTGTTAGATGCGCTAAAGTTATCACAAGACGTTAAAAGATTAGAATCAAGAAAAATACGTTCTGGACAATCAAGACTTAGAGGAAGGAGTAAGAAAGTTGGAAAGAGTGTTTTGTTTGTTACAATAGATTCTTCAAACATAAGAAAAGCAGTAGGGTCGCTTCCAGGTGTAGAAGCAAAAAATGTTAAAGATTTAAGCGTATTAGACTTGGCACCAGGTTCTGATCCAATTAGATTAACAGTATATACCAAATCAGCAATAAAAGAAATTGGAAAAATTAAATCAACACATCTGGAGTTAATGGTGAAAATACAATGAATGTAGATCAAGCAAATAGAATTATTGTCAAGCCATACATTACAGAAAAAACATTTGCAATGGTAGAAAATGAAAGTAAAGTTTGTTTCATTGTAGAACGTTCAGCAACCAAACCACAAATTGCTGAGGCCGTAAAAATACTTTTCAACGAAAAAGTTACCAATGTTAACACTGCAAGAACAATTTATGGCAAAAAGGCAATTGTTCAGTTTGAAAATACAGCAAAAGCTAGGGATTTGGCAACAAAGATAGGAATGCTATAATATGGACCATAAAACTCGAAGTACATTAACAAAGGACAAAAAGAATGGTTAAGAAATTTTTATACAGAGGGATTCCAAAGGAGGAGTTAGAAAACACATCTCTAGAGAAATTATTCCAATTATTCAACTCTAGGCAAAGAAGATCTCTAACCAGAGGTATAACTGATGGAAAGAGAAAACTAATTGAAGAGATAAAGTCTGCAAAAGCAGGTAAATTAAAGAATCCTATCAAAACTCACCTAAGAGATTTGATCATTCTACCGTACATGGTAGATGTTACAGTAAATGTTTTTTCAGGAAAGGAATTTGCGCCAGTCACAATTAAAACAGAAATGATTGGGCATTACTTGGGAGAATATGTCATAACAAACAAGAAAGTTTCACATGGAGCACCGGGTGTAGGTGCATCAAGATCCAGTCTTTATGTGCCATTAAAGTGATTAATATGGGTAGATTCAGTTACGCTTTCCAAAATTACGATGTAACAAGACATGTACGTGCTTCATTAAGAGAAAAAGAAATATCACACAAACATGCACGTGAAGTAGCAGTTGCAATCAAAGGATTGTCAATTGAAAAAGCAAGAGATTACTTACAAGCAGTTATTCGCAAAGACAGAGCAGTCGCATTTAGACGATTCAAAAATCAAGTAGGACATAAATCAGATCCTGGAATGATGTCAGGACGTTATCCACAAAAAACAGCAAGAGAATTCATCAAAGTTTTAGATAATTTAGAATCAAATGCAGAATACAAAGGAATGGATTTAGATAGATTAAAAATTATTAACGCAACTGTTCACAAAGGAGTAATTATAAAAAGATTTATTCCAAGAGCAATGGGAAGAGCAACTCCAAAGAACAATGTATTAGTTCACGTAGAATTGATAGCACAGGAAATTTAGAAATGTCAGCAGTCAAAAATGTAATCAAAGATAATTACAACATGATGCTTCTCAAAGATTATCTAAGAGAAGCAATTAAAGATGCAGGTTTTTCACATGCAGAAATATCAAAAACACCAACAGGAACTAGAGTTGCATTACATGTAACAAGACCAGGAATCGTTATAGGAAGAAAAGGTACTGGAATCAGAGCCCTTACTGAAAAACTTGCAACAGACTTTGGATTAAAGAACCCACAAATTTCAGTAGTAGAAATTGAAAAGCCAGAACTAGTTCCAGGCGTGATGTGTAACAGAATGGCTTCACATATTGAGCGTGGAACTGCCTTTAGAAGAGCAACAATGTGGACATTAAAACAAATCATGGAAAGTGGGGCAATGGGAGTTCAAATTACAATTTCTGGAAAACTTAGAGGTGACCGTTCAGCATTTGAAAAACATACGGTTGGAATCTTACCAAGAGCAGGACATCATGCAGAAATTATTGTTGAGCAAGACATTGCTCATGTAAAAACTAAAATGGGATTAATTGGAATTAGAATTAGAATTGCAAGAAAAGAAAAGCTCATTCCAGAATTTGAAATGAGAGAAGAAAAAACAGAGAAAGTAAAATCAGAGACAGAGAAAGTAAAATCAGAGACAGAGGAAGTAAAATCAGAGACAGAGGAAGTAAAATCAGAGACAGAGGAAGTAAAATCAGAGACAGAGGAAGTAAAATCAGAGACAGAGCAAATTGCTATTGAAGAAGAAAAAATGAAAAGCATTGAAACATTAGAAGAAGAGGAGAACAGATTAAAATGACTAGAATTAGCATGAAAACCATTAAACAATTGAATGAAAAAGATCTTAAAAGTAAAATTCAAGAAGCAAGAAGTGAACTTACTAAACTTAGAGTTGATGGAGCCAAAGGTACACTAAGAAAAGAAAGTGGTAAACTAAAACCAGTACGTCACGACATTGCAAGAATGCTAACTAGAGTAAATGAGATGAGGAGAGAAAAATGATTACAGTAGACAACATTACATCTCATGAATTCATTGGATTACACACTGAAATTACTCAATCATCAAATTCACAAATAATAGGATTAAATGGGATAATTGTTGATGAAACAAAATCAATGTTTAGAATAAAAACAAAGAATGGAATTAAATCAATTGCCAAATCAAAAAATAGTTGGAAATTCTCAATTAAAAATCAAGACATAGTAATTGATGGCTCTAAAATTACAAAAAGACCATTTGATAGAATAGGGAGTAAAGCATGACCGTAAACATCGGACTAAAAGTAAAAGAACCAAAAAGAAAATGCACAGACAAAAATTGTCCATTTCATGGAAGCTTGTCAATAAGAGGAAAACTATTTGATGGAAAGGTCACAGGCAGTAAAGCAAAGCAGACAATCACATTACAAAAGGAATCAGCAATTTACTTTACTAAATTTAAGAGATATGCAAGAGGTAAAAGCACGATTCATGCACATGTACCAAATTGTATTGATGTTGAATCTGGAGATTTTGTCTTGACTGCAGAATGCAGACCAATAGCAAAATCAATATCATATGTTGTAGTAGAGGTTAAATCATAATGGCAAAACAAGCAGGTAAAGGAGTAGAAGAATTTAGACCATATGTCACACGAGTACTTCCAGTTGGTGCACAAATTGTGTGTGCTGATAATTCTGGTGCTAAAATTTTAGAGATAATCAATGTTCCAAGACATAAAACTAGAGTATCTAGACTTCCTGCAGCAGCAGTAGGAGATTTTTGTAATGTTGTAGTAAAGAAAGGGCCTGCAGAATTAAGAAAGCAAGTACATGGTGCAGTAATTATCAGACAAAAATATGCAATTCGTAGATTAAATGGTGTTCGAGTTTGTTTTGAGGACAATGCAGCAGTTCTAATTACTCCAGAAGGAGAAACAAGAGGAACGGATATCAAAGGACCGGTTGCGGTAGAAGCTTCAGAAAAATGGCCAAGAGTAGCTAATTTGGCATCAATGGTGGTATAAAAAAATGAAACCAACTAAAATGCGCAACAAAATGATTTATCGTGCAACATACCAGATGAGGAGCAAACAACTTGGGAGTGCATTATCAAAAAATCTACGCAAAAAATATGGAAAGAGAAGTGTTCGTGTAACTGAGGGGGATAGTATAACAATTGTCAGAGGAGAATACAAAGGGGTTGACGGTAAAATTTTAAAGATATCTACGCAAAAAAGTAGTGTAACTATTGAAGGAATAAAGAAAGAAAAAACAAAAGGGGAAAAATTTGACGTTTATATTCATACATCAAATCTTATAGTAACTTCACTCAATACGGGAGATAAATGGAGAATAGCAAAGCTGGAAGGTAAAGATCCAAGAAAACAACCAAAAGAAAAACCAGTTAAAGAAGATCTTAAAGAAAAACCAGTTAAAGAAGATCTTAAAGAAACAAAAAAGGTAGATAAAACTGAAAAAAAGGGAAATGAGAAATAATGGTGAGTCTTGCAGGAAGTAAAAAACTCAAACGTCAAATGGCGCCACAGTTTTGGGGAATTACAAGAAAAAGTAAGAGATTTGTAATCACAGTTAGGCCTGGTCCGCACAAAAAGAACAATTCTGTACCTACTGCAGTATTTCTAAGAGACACGCTAAAAATAGTTAAAACTCTTAGAGAAGCAAAAACTGCAATATATTCAGGTAAAGTAAAAATTGATGGAGTTGTAAGAAAATCACTTCACCATGCAATTGGATTAATGGATGTAGTAGAATTAGAAAATGTACCAGATATTTATCGACTTGTTTCATCAGAAAAAAAACTGTTAACGCCAATTAAGATTAAGGAATCAGAAAAATCAAAAAAACTTGTTAGAATAGTTAGCAAAACTACAATTAACAAAGGAAAAATGCAAATAGGATTCCATGATGGACGTTCATTAATTTCTGATATTAAAGTAAATGTTGGAGATAGCTGTCTGATACAAATTCCAGATCTGAAAATTCTTGAGGTAATCAAATTAGAATCCGGTTGTCAATGTTTGGTAACACAAGGAATTAACGCAGGACAAATAGGTAAGATTGAAACTATGGAAAAAGGAACATTCATTCTTCCAAAAAAAGCTGTTCTTGTCTTAGGTGATAGAAAAATAGAGATTCCAACTGACATCATAATGGCAATAGGAAAAGAGGAGCCAGTAATTCAATTAAAGTGATCATATGTCTCTAACAACAGAATCTCCAATGAGAAAAATCTCTTTAGATAAAGTAGTTCTTAACATGGGAGTAGGTAAATCAGGTGATGCAATAGAAATTGCAAAGAGAGCACTTGAACAAATTTCAGGAAAAAAATCATGTGCACGTAATGCAAAAGAGACACAAAGAGATTGGGGAATTAGAAAAGGAGAACCTATAGGAGTATCAGTAACAATTAGAGGAGAAGATGCTAAAGCATTACTAAAAAGACTATTAGAAGCAAAAGGAGATATTGTTAAAGGTAAATCATTTGATAATTTTGGAAATTATTCATTTGGAATTAATGAACATATAGATATCCCAGATGTTAAATATGAACCACAAATTGGAATTTTGGGCCTTGGAATTTCAATTGCGTTAAGTCGACCAGGTTATAGAATTAGAAAAAGAAGTAAACATAAAGCAAGTGTTGGAAAATCTCATATCATTACAAGTCAAGAAGCAAAGGATTATCTAGTAAAAGAGTTTGGAGTGACGGTGGAATAATGCCAAAAGATAGATCATACGAATTTACTGGAAGAAAAAAACATGACTTTGGTAGAGGTTCAAGATGGTGTAAAAGATGTGGAGATTATACAGCAGTTATACAAAAATATAATTTAATGCTATGCAGACGATGTTTCAGAGAAGTAGCAGTGTCTTTAGGATTTAGGAAAAATATGTGATATAATGCCAGCAACTAACATTTTAGCAAATCTATTTGTCACATTATACAATAATGAAACAAGAAGGAAAAATAAATGCATAGTTCTTCCAACTTCAAAAATAGGAGTTAAAGTTCTACAAACCCTTCAAAAAGAAGGATATGTTGGAGAGTTTGAACATATTAATGATAATAGAGGTGGGAAATTCAAAATCAATCTATTGGCAAAAATAACAAAATGTGGAGCAATTTCTCCTAGATTCAAAGTAAAAAAAGATGAATTTAACAGCTGGGAACAACAATACTTGCCAGCATACAATAGAGGGATGCTCCTAGTTACAACAAATCAAGGAGTAATGTCTCATCATGAAGCAGTGGATAAAGGGATTGGGGGATTTTTGATAGGATATGTCTACTGAGCAAGTTGAAAAATTTCAAGAGGAAGTAATTATTCCAGAAGGAGTTAAGGTTACACAAAATAAATACATGCTTAAATTCGAAGGCCCATTAGGTAAAACCTTCAAGAGTTTTAGTAAAATCCCAGTAAATATTGAGATTACAGAAGGAAAAATTCTCTTAAAGGCAACTGGTTTTAGAAAAAGAGATTATTCTATTTTGCATACTGCAAGATCAATTATTAGAAATATTTGTGAAGGTTTAGTAGAAGGATATACAATTAAGATGAAGATTGTCTTTACACACTTTCCAGTAACAGTAAAAGTAGATGGAAAGAAAATTTTAATAGAAAACTTCCAAGGAGAACGTGCACCAAGGATTACAAAAATTGTTGGAAATACCAAAGTAATTCCAAAAGGTGAAGATGTAATTCTTACTGGTGAAGTTTGGACAGACATTACTCAAACTGCAGCAAACATTGAGCAAAAAACTAAAGTAAAAAATAAAGACCATAGAGTTTTCTTAGACGGTATTTATGTCTATGATAAGAAAAAAGGCATTGAAAAATAAAATTTCTAATTTTTCCTATGACCCTTGATCCTGAATTTACAAAACAAACAACAGACTTAATTGAACAAACATTAGAATTATACAAAACATCAGGAGCTTCACCCAGAATTGAAGAAATATGGGATTGTACAAGTATCGGTGATTTTTTGTGTGGATTTTTTGTTGGAGAAATGGTTGGTTCTGCACTTAGTGCATTTCAAATTGTTCATCATAGAGAACCCACAGCTGATGAACATCTAGAAATTATTAAATTAGTAGAAAACCATTCAAAAGAAATCAAAGAATTTTTTTCTAAATTTAACTAATCAGCAATTAGATTTGGGTCTTATTGGAATAGTCGTAAAGATTAAATCACTTTTATCAAGGTACATACATGTTGCCGCCCTAGCTCAGCGTGGTAGAGCGTCCGACTGTTAATCGGATGGTCGTCAGTTCAAGTCTGATGGGCGGCGCCTTTTATTTCTAAAGTCGAATTTTGAAACATTTTATTTTAATATAAGTTGAGAATAAATATGTTAAATCAATTATATTTCTAAACTCGAATTTAGAAATATTGATCGGTTGATAGTAATTAGTTCATTCTATTAGACAATATAGATCTAATAGATGATCGCACATCTAGAATGATGCAGGAGGTTTACATTGGTCAGAACTAGAAGGGCCAACAGATATTGTGTTGATTGTGGTGCAAGATTGGTGTATTATCCCAGATTGTCCAATCCAAAGGCACCAAACGAACATAGAGTTTTAGTTTATGCATGCCCTGATTGTACTGATGACTTTGAAAAACCAAAAATGTTCTCAATTAGACGTAATCAAGTTGATGATCCACTAGAAACAGTAGAAATAGAGATTACACAGATACAGAAAAAAACAATAACTGCAAAATAATTACGAAAAATCATGTCATATCCAGAAAAAGCAAGAAGTAACAAGTGGTTTTTGGTACCAATATTCTTTGGAGTAATTGGTGGATTTATTGCATTTTTTATTTTACGTCATGATGATCCTGAAAAAGCAAAAAATTGCATTTATCTTTCATTAGTTTTGTTAATACGAGACATTATAACAATTATAATAATTGGGTCGCCAGTACCAGAAATAGATTCTGGTTTTAATGTAAATACATAGATATATTTCTTAATGGGCCCAGGGTGTAGATTTTTAATATTTCTAAATTCGAATTTTGAAATATCATAAATTTAGAGTAGTAATCATTTGAATTTAGAATCATATAGTACTGTTTCAAATGTTTTATCATGAATTCATCCAAAATGCAAGAGAATATTGAAAGATGGTTAACACACGAGGGTCATTCTTTTGAAGAAATAAAAAATAAAGTGAACTCTTTTCAAATTCTAGTAAGGCATGCAGGTCAGTATGGGATCCCTACAGAAATATTTGAGCCAAAAGCACAACCAGGAATTCTAGTAATAGGGGCCAAAGTAACTATGAAAAATAATCAAATTGCAAGATATTTGAGATTTAATAAAGAAGAAAAAGGAATATTTGAGAAAAAAGTAGTTAATTTTTGCAATTCAATTCATGCAATTAATAAAATGATCACAGAGGATGGAAAACAAAAGATTGGAGTTTATTTTGTACTAGATGACAAAGAAAACATCAATCAACAAACTGTTTTTGATGCAATGGATAGAGTTTCTGAAATGCATGAAAAAGCTGCAAGGTTTTTGATGAAGACGTTCTAAAAAATAGATGATTTATCAGTTCTACGTGCGTCTTATATCCAAAACTCACCATCCTAAATTATGAAAAGAAAAACCTCAAAATCAAAACCAAGAGAATTTACCATTTCTTCGACAGAGTTGTCAAGATTTGGGAAGGGTGTATTGGATAGAGCTCTCAAAGTGGTAAATTCTGCCAAAAAAGGTAAAATCATTATTAGATTAGAAAGAGAATAACTTCCAAATCTATCGTTTCAGGACGGGGTTTACCCCCTTATTCCAATGTTACAAGTTTTCTAAAATGACTAGTTTTCTAAAATTATGCCTAAGCGTTAAACCCCCCTTGTAATTTAGATCATTTAGGCGTAATGTAATTTTTTCAAAATTAGGTGATTTGTGGGGGGGTTTAACGAATGTGCCTAGATATGAAATGCAACCATCAAACCACCATGCTCTACCAGCTAAACATACCCAAACTATTAGCGTTGTGCGTAAAAGCTAAACCCCTCAGAAACAGATTAAAAGTTAGTAATATTATTCAGAAGATGATGTATACATGAATGATTTATTTTTCAAATAGGATGGGGTTTTTAGTCAAATTTTCGCTGATTTTATGTCATTCTATCTGAAAATAACAAGTTCATACCCCACCCTTTCTGTGCAATTTGTTACACTAGATCTGGTTTTTTTTTAAAAATTCCGTTTCAACTATATATCAAAATAATTCAGAGTTTTTATGGTAAAAATTGGTGCAGTGATAATATTTACTGCAATAATTGTTTCAATGGCAGCTGGAATGTACATGTATACACAATACCAAACAAACTACATCACATCAGTTGCAGGAGAGATAGTTACCGTTGGACCAGTAGAATATGTCATTACATTTGAGGGAACACATAAAGGAAGTAAGGAAGTTGTACCTGAAAACACGTTTGTAAAGATTGGAATCACTGCAAAGAACATCAGTAATGAAAAAACACGGCTTACAGGCGGACAATTTTACATTGTTGATGAAAAAGAACAAAAACATAAAGCAGTTTATGGGGAATTTTCTTCTAAAGACTTGTTCATAGAATGGTTAGAACCAAACAAACCAATTGAGATAACTACACAGTTTGATATTCCATTTGATGAAGAAAAACAATACAAGATAATCATAAGACCACAAAAAGAACAATCAACTGTTGATACAGCTGTTGTTTGTATAACAAATTGTTGATCGAATACTTTAGAAAATCAAAAAAAAGTGTCAAATTTTTCTATATTCAACGTAGTTATGTGTGACTTCTACAATATAACATGTATAACTTTTGGAAAAAAGTCATGGCAACATCTAAAGCCAATAGAGCGGCAGCAGCTAAAAAAGCAGCACGAACTCGAAAGAGAAATGCAGCAGCAAAAGCAGCAGCAGCAACAAAGGCAAAAGCTTCTCGTAGGAGAAAAGCAGCAGCTAGAAAAGGTGCAGCAACTCGTAAGAGAGTAGCTCCAAAAAGAAAGGCAGCTACACGTCGAGCAGCTCCAAAAAGAAAGGCAGCTACACGTCGAGCAGCTCCAAAAAGAAAGGCAGCTACACGTCGAGCAGCTCCAAAAAGAAAGGCAGCTAAACGTCGACGTTAATCTGTCCTACCAACTTTTTTCTATTTTTTAATATTATTAATTTAATACATTTCTAAACTCGAATTTAGAAACATTCTAAATTACTATTCATTCATCTTCAATTCAGGCAAAACAAAAACTTTGTTTGGTTTGATTTTTAGAATCACTCTTTTTTCATCATCACGTTTGAATGGATAATGTTCACGACTCATGTATTGTTGTGTAAGTTTGTCTGCATGTTTGTATTCATAATCTGGAATCAATTCTTCAACAGTTCCACGAATTGTTGTCATATCAAGTGGATTATCTCTTGATACAACAGATACTGCAACACGAGGATCACGTAGAACATTTTTGTGTTTTAATCTTCCTTCAACAGTATTTATCAAAATATATCCATCTTCATAATTTGCCCAAACAGGGGATACTTGTGGAGAGCCATCTTTCATGATTGTTGCAATAAAAACAAGATTTTTTTCAGAAAATAATTTTACAGATTTTTCTTCCAATATTTTTCGTTATTATTTCTTTTCAGAATTTTCAAGTACATTTGTCATGGCGCGGTTCATTATTTCCATGACCAGATACTGAGAATACTCTTTAGATTTTTTACCCTTTGATTTGGCAGTTTTTGGTGTTAGATCTTTGAGAATCTTTGCGATTTTTGTCGATGTATTGTCAATTATCTTTGAATATTTGGAATCAAAGTCTTCTGGAGTCTGAAAATCCAATAACTTTGTTGAGGTACTGTAATATTTTGTAATTGCACCTCTAGATTCTTCAATTCTTACAATCTCGATTAATTTAGATTTTTTTAGAATTTCTAGATGATGGCGGACAGTTGTCAATGCTTTTTTGAATCCTGCTTTTTTTAGCGCAGTTGTAATCTGGTTTGCAGAAAGGGATTGGTGGTATAGAATTTCCACAACTTTGGCTCGTGCAGGGTCTTCAATTGCACGTGCATGCTCGATACTTGTCGTAACAATACGGTTTACTTTGATTGGTTTTTCTAATAATGTAGACATACTAAAATTATCTTATAATCTGATCTAAAAGATCCTTGTATCACATTTTTTTGCCTAATCGCATCATTTTTTCTTTATTTCAAAGAAAGTCATAGTGCTATCAAAATGATTGTAACTGATACAAAAATAGGATAACTGATGCAATAAAAGTAATATTGCTACAATGAATATAGTATTAGTAAAATAATTTTGGTATAGGTATTAGAAATTTCGTAAATTAATAAAAAAGGCAGTTTTGGAAAAATATTCCCTTTAACAACTTTGTAATGAGCAAAAAGAGTTACAGGTGACTTTGATCAAAAATAAAATTCGAGTTGAAAGACAGATGTTATGTACAGATTAAGAGTTTTGTGCAGTAACTATTTGCTTGTTTGATTTTAGTTGGTTATCAAATATTTCATAAACTAAATTCATTATTTCAAAAGTTGATTCAGCATTTGTAATTTGTTTAGTATCAGTTAATTTGTTTTTCAAGTATTACGTTGATTTTGCAATAAATGAGTGACAGACAGTTGTGATTAATTAAATTCATTCTTATGCTAATATGGTAAACTCTGCAAACTTGGATGTAAATTCTGATAATTGTATATTTTGTATGTTCAATAGTGTTTCAAGTTCTTTTTTTATCTTCAGATTCCATACTCTATCAATAGTTGCAGATTAAAGAGTATCTCCAGTTAGTTTCTCATATGATATGACATAGCGCTGAGTCATCTTTGTAATAATCTCCTCAGGAATATCAGGGGCAACAGGTTCTTTTCCTGCATTACGTGCATCATCGAATTGTTTTTGATAGCCATTTGCAGCTAACCAGTCACGCAAAAGTTGTTTGTCATATGCTTCTTGAATTTTTCCTGCCTCATAGGAATCTTTTGGCCATAAACGATACTCATCAGGACCAATAGAATCACCCAAAGTAATTTTTCCATCCAAAATTCCAAATTCTAATTTCAAATCAGCTAAAATAAAACCAACACCAGCAGCAATTTCTGCCATTTTTTTATAAATTTCAATCGAAGTTTTTTCTAACCAGTCATACTGTTCCTCAGTAACCAAATTCATCTCTAGTGCTTTTGCTTTATCAATAGAAATGTCATGTTCTGATTTTGTGCTAGGATCAAAAATTGGTTTGGGTAGTTTTGCAGCTAATGTAGTATCAGTCTCTTCAGATACAGTAACTTTACCATTCTTCCATCTGTTTGCCAAACTTCCATAGAAATAGCCTCTAACAACACACTCTATTGGAAGCATCTTCATCTTTTTTACAACAATCTCAGTATCAGATTCACGTCGTACAAAATGGTTTGCTACAGATAACTTGTTGAACCAAAATTCTGCAAATTTGCACAAAACCTCACCTTTTTTTGGAATGTCTTGGTTAAATTTGACATCATATGCAGAAACTCTATCAGAGAACTTGAAGAGAATTGTTTTTTCATCCACATCATAAATGTCCTTTACCTTACCACTGTTAAGAAACTTCAAACAATCACACTTGATTTTAATTTAATTTAACTCATAGGAAAGGTCAGGAGCCCATCATGCCAACCATCTTTGGCATCTCACGATATGCTTTGCTTACAAAGATGTCATTATCTGCACTAATCATCACAAACTCCATGGGATTATCAGGAGGAGGGGAGAGTATGATTTTTTGTCCCGCTTTAAGAGTTGCAAGATCAAGGGTATCTCCTGCCCCAAAGTTCACATGGATATTTGTTAGTGGTTGAGAGCCAGTATTTTGAATTATTACTCGCCCCATAACAAAGAGACTTTGCTTATCTAAAATAGGGTCAACAAAGATATCATATTCTTGGGTTGGGACAGATAATTTTACAAGATCAGCGCCAAAAGATATTACCACTATTACAATTACAGCAATTCCTGCAGCAAGAATTACAGTATACTGTTTCACAGAAGGTATGTTGTTTTTCTAATAAATAAGATTGATCACTTTACTTTAACGCCATTCCAAAAGGCTATCATTCCCTTAATTTTTGTGGCAGCATCATTTGGATCTACATAATACCAAGCACAATCTTTGTTAGTTTTTCCATTTATGATGACTGAATAATAGTTTGCCATTCCTTTCCAACCACAAATGGTGGTCTGATCAGTTTTTTGAAAATATTCTTTTTTTATTGAATTAAATGGAAAGTAATGGTTTCCTTCAACTACAACTGTTTCATCACTTTCGGCAATTACAGTATCATTCCAGATTGCTTGCATGTTCATAAATCCAATTCCGCCTATTTAAAAAAATCCTCTATTCGCCCTTCATCTCTTTCCTGCTTCTAAATTCAGGCTTTATTCCAAGAGAATCATAGTTGCCAGTAGAGCATGTGAAGCACATGGAATCTTTTGGAATGCCAACTGCTGCTGCAAGGTTTTCAGCATCATTGTATCCCAAAAAGTCAGCACCGATGTTTTGTCTTACCATCTCAGTGGTTTGTTCTGGAGTCATTTCTTTTCCATCAGAAAATGTTGCAAGTTCTTCTTGTGATGGAAAATCAATTCCAGCATAACATGGAAATTTGATTGGAGGGTATGTAATGACCATACTAATTTTTTTTGCACCTGATCGTCGTAATGCTTTGATAATTGCCTTGGAACTTGTACCTCTGACTAGACTATCATCAATTACAACAACATGTTTTCCCTCAATTATTTCCTTAATTGGAATAATCCATCTATTAATCTCTATTCTGTCTGATTGATGTGGTTCAATAAAACTCCGCAGCGGTCCTTTCTTACTATATCTGTCTTTAAGCAGGCCTTCATCAAATTGCACGCCAAGTTCTTGTGCATATCCTAATGCAGCAGGTCTTGCAGAGTCAGGTACAGGTATTACTAAATCTGCATCTTTAATCGGAAATTTCCTTGCCAAAAATTTACCAATGTTTTTTCTTGCAACATAGATGTTGGTTCCTTCCATCTTACTAGATGGATGTGCAAAGTAAGTAAATTCAAAAGAACAGTGTGCACGTGTAGTCTCATCAGAGAAGCGCTCTGTCTCTAATCCATTTTTGCTTAACTTGATTAATTCACCAGGATTTACATTTCGTTGTAGTTCAGCTCCAACTGCAGATAGTGCCGAAGATTCAGATGCAATAATGTAAGTATTGTCGACTTTTTTATGCCCTAAAACCATTGGACGAAATCCTTTTGGATCACGTGCAGCATAAACAGAATTATCATCAGTGATAAATGTAAAACAATAAGAGCCAACCATCTCGTTTTTAAGAATTGATAATGCTTTGCCCATCTGGCCATTCTCAGAGATTAGCATAACTAGTCTTTGTGCTGCAACAAGGGTATCACTAGAATTTTGTGGTGTAAATGAACAACCTCCAACAAGGTTTGATAGTTCTTGAACATTTGCAATTGTTCCATTATGAGCAATACAAAGATCCTTTACTTTGAGAGGTTGTGCATTTTCAAGGGAACTTCGCCCCATAGTGGAATAACGTACATGTCCAATTACTGACGGAGAGGCATATTCTTCTGTAATTGTTTTAAATTCTGATGACGCCGCAGAAACTAGTCCCAATCTCTTTAGTGGTGTTTTATTTGGAATTGCAAGACCCCACGCTTCTTGGCCTCTGTGTTGTAGTGCTCTTAGTGCATCAATTACCATTGGTATAACATTAGTTCCGCTCAGACTAAAGATTCCAACTACGCCACAATTCTCCTTAACCATGAAGTACCAAGTCCTTTAACGAATTTAACCAAGTTTTTTGCGCAATATCAACTCTTAGATCAATGATTGACTTTGTTCCCTTTGTGAATTGAATTTTTTTTCCTCTAAACTTGCCAATAAGTTTGAATGAAACTTTGCTCTTTTTGAGCATAGTCTCTAGTTTTTTGAGATTTTTCTTGTCTAATGTTAAGAGATAGCGAGAATGGCTTTCAGAAAATAGAATTCTGTCAACATCAAGTTTCTCACCAGGAACATTTTCTAATAATATTCTACAACCAATTTGGTTTGTCATGCAAAGTTCAGATATTGCAACTGCCAGTCCGCCCTTTGAGCAATCATGTACAGATTTGAGGAGTTGGCTTTGAATAACTTTCAATACAACTTTCATGTTTTTCTTTGATTCTACAAAGTTGACAGAGGGGCATTTTCCTCCAATGAATTTGTGGATGTATTCAAAATATTCAGAACCCCCCATCTCATCTTTGGTATCTCCAACAATTACAAGACAATCGCCATCTGAAATTCTTTGAGGAATGAGAGGTTTTTTGTCAATCAGACCCAAGACTCCAATCAGTGGAGTTGGCTTTATTGGTCCTGCAGGAGTTTCATTGTACAAGCTGACCTTGCCTCCAATACATGGAATTTTGAAATGGTTAGCAAAATCTGTCAACCCCTTCAGAGATTCTAAAAATGTCCAAAATATTTCAGGATCTTTTGGATTTCCAAATTGAAGATGATCTAGCATGCCAATTGGTTTTGCACCAGTACAGACAACATTTCTGCATGCTTCCTCAAAGCAACCTATTGCACCTTCTCTTGGATTGATGTAACACTGTTTTGGATTTCCGTCAATCTTTACAGAGAGAAATTTTCCGTTATCCAATCGTAAAACTGATGCATCATGTCCAGGCTTTATGACAGTTCTAATGCCAACTTCATGATCATATTGTCCATAAACCCAAATTTTGCTTGCAATGTTTGGTGCAGCAAGAAAATTCATCATTATTTTAGAATAATCAAAAATTGGTCTGAGTTTTTTTTCTTTCTCAATTGTTTTTAAATATACAGGTTTTTTTGATGGCAAGTCGAGAAGAGTTGCATTTACAATAACATCTGTTGGAAGATTTGCAAATGTTTTTTTTCCTTTTTTCACATGCATCTGGTTATCGGATTTTACATGACCAATTACAGAGCATGAAATGCGAAATTTCTTGCAAATTTTTTGCAGTTCTTTTAATTTAGTTTTGCTTGTGATAATTAACATTCTTTCTTGTGATTCAGATATCATAATTTCATCTGGATGCATATTTGATTCACGTGTATGGACCATGTCAACATCCATCTCTATTCCAACTTCTAGTGTATTAGCAATTTCCGAAACGGCACAAGATAATCCGCCACCTCCAAGGTCTTTCATGGCATTGATTAGTTTCTGCTTTCTTGCCTCCAAGATTGCCTCTATAATTAATTTCTCGATAAAGGGGTCTGGAATTTGAACTGCAGAACGATCTTCTGATTCTAAAGAATCTGAAGCAAACTGAGAACCACCCATTCCATCTCGTCCTGTAGAACCTCCAAGTAATACAACCAAGTCACCATTTGTGGCATGATTTTTAATCAAATTCTTTTTTTTGCCAAACCCAACTGCCGCTACATCAACTAGTGCATAGTTGTGATAACAATCATCAAACTCTACTTCTCCTCCAATCGTTGGAACGCCTAAACAGTTTCCATAGTCAGCAATTCCAGTAACTGCATTTTTGAAAAGCCATCTTGCATGCTTGTCTGTTTCTATATTTCCAAAACGCAATCCGTTAAGGATTGCAATAGGCCTTGTACCTGCTGATAAAATATCTCTAATTACGCCACCAACACCAGTTGCAGCTCCTCCATAGGGTTCAACAGCAGATGGGTGATTATGACTTTCAATGTGTGCAGTAACAACATAACCATTGCCAACATCCAAGACACCAGAATCATATCCTTTCTCGTGAATTACAAGAGGTCCTTTCATTGGTAGCATTTTAAGATGTTTTTTTGATGATTTGTAAGAGCAATGCTCAGACCACTCTGCAGCTACAATCTGTAATTCAGTAGAAGTGGGGTCTCTACCAATGTTTAATTTTAGTTCAGCTAACTCTTGTGGTTCAAGACTCAATTAGTTACACCCATTTTTACCAATAAGGATTCAAAGATAAGAGAAGATGGTTTATTATCAACTGGATTAATCTCAGATTCAACTGCTCTTTCTGGATGTGGCATCATACCAACAACATTTCCTTCTTCATTACATACACCCGCAATTCTATTTGAAGAGCCGTTTACGACTTGAGTATATCTAAATACAATTTGATTTTTTTTCTTTAATTGTTTTAGTGTATCGTCATCAACAAAATATCTGCCCTCACCATTTGCGATTGGTATTGGGATTTTTGCATGTAGTTTAAATTGATTTGTAAATGGTGTCTTGTTGTTTTCTACAATCAAATTTGTCCACTTACACATAAAATTTAGAGACTCGTTTTTGAGTAAAACTCCGGGAAGTAAACCTGATTCTACAAGAATTTGAAATCCGTTGCAGACACCTAAAATTGGAATTCCTTTTTCTGCCATCTTTTGAACATCCTTGATGATTGGACTGTGTGCAGCAATTACTCCTGCTCTAAGTCTATCACCATAAGAGAATCCGCCTGGAAGAATTACTGCATCGATATTTTTTGGAAGGGATTTCTCATGCCAATAGTATTGTGCATCGAAATTAAAGACATCAGTTAGAACATGATACATATCACGATCACAATTACTGCCGGGAAAAACTACAACTCCAACCTTCACAATTGTATTTGCATTTAGCGATATTTAATTTGAATCTAATTTAAAAAGTCTAGGCATTAAAAACATCTATTGTCACTGTACTCACCATAGGATTGTATATTCGTAGTTCGTCACAGATCTTTTGTATTTTTGATCGAGCAGCCTTTTTATCTTTTTCTTTGATTGTAAATTTCAGCATCTTTGCAGTTTTGATTTTAGAAACTGTTTTGTGGGCTCCTTTAAGAACTAGGTCATTTAGAATGGTGTCGCCTTCAGGATCACTGATGCCAGGTTTATTTTCAATGGTTACATGAACATTAAAAGTCGCCATCAACAATTTGCAAATTTAAATCGTGGTTAATCTATCTTCCGAATAATTTTGTGCTTTTCTACTTATTTTGAATTATACATCAATATTAGATTCTTAGGACTGGTGTTGTTTAGATATTACCAGCACGAAATCGGTTATGTACCTAATTAAAAATAGAGTCAGTCCTTGAGTAGTTTTTGTTTTCGCACTATGTCTTGAATTTCTTGAGACCTTCACTCACAACTAAATTCAAAACGCGTGAAAAGCTGATAGATTTTGGAGAAGTTCTAATCATTTTTGCTTGAATGTTACGAAGTTTCTCAGCATTTGAAGAATCCAGTACAATGGTTATTCTATCGCCCATATAGAAATTATGTTTATTTGATATAAAAGAAGATACCAAATTTTTACTAATTTAAGAGATATTGGAATTTATATCAGAATATTTCACATTATAATATAATGGCAAGATCTAGATATTGGAAGATTACATCAGATGAGATGGATAATTTTGCTTATGATGAAAATAAATTGCTAAACTGGGAAATTAAATGTATCAGAGAACCAGAAGTGGAGGCTCATTTTATTGGAGTTTTCATGTATAGAAACGGTACTGCATATGACTATGAATCAGTAAAAGGAATTTGTTACTATTACAACAATATTGACAGAGAAGAACTTCCATTAATTACCAGTTTCCTTAAAGGAAAATTCAATGGTAAAGAAATGACAAAAGGGGAAAGAATATTCCTAAAAGATTCAAAAGAAATCTATTCCGGTAAAGATATTGGAGATTTGGCAAAGGAAATGGAAACAAAATTCAATACCAAAGCCATAATTTCTTTAGAATTTGAGGATTACACTACAGACCAGCAAAAAGAAGCAGGACTGCCAGAGGCAAAGTTATTACCAATTCCCGGCAAATAGATATAGCATAAAACACAAAGATAATAGATGTCAGAGCTAGATGGAATTAATCGGCACCTCGAAGAACTAAGAAAAAGATTACTTAGAATTGTGCTAGTTATCGGGATCATAACTGTGTTTATTCTAACTTTTCATGCAGAGCCAATTCAGGTAGGACAAATTACTTTGTACTATCCAACACCTGAACCACTACACAACATTGCAGCGCAAATTACTACACACATGAAAACCAGCCTGGTTCCAGAAGATGTTCAATTAATTCAGACAGCGCCAGGACAAGCTTTCTTTGCCCAAATATACATTGCAGCGCTTGTAGGAATTGTAGTTGGAATGCCAGTTATTATCAGAGAGTTAGTTGGATTCATCAAACCGGCACTAAAAGAAAATGAGATCCATGTTAGCAGAAGTATTTCAATTCCAGCATTAGGACTATTTTTTGTAGGTTGTATCTTTTCTTATAATTTTGTGATCCCATATATTTTAGAATTTTTGTACAAATATGGGGAATCTGCAGGACTTGTAACTTTTCTTAACATAATGGATTTTGTTACTTTTGTTTTGCAATTTTTGTTGGCATTTGGATTTTCATTTCAGCTTCCACTTGTAATGTATGCAATATCTGTATCAGGAATGGTTGATTCAGACTTTTGGAGAAAGAATATCAGATATGCAATTGTAGTAATTGTAATTTTTGGTGCAGTAATTACTCCAGATGGAAGTGGTGTAACAATGTGGTTCATTGCCATTCCAATGATTGTGCTTTATGTGACAGGCATGATAGTCATTGAGCGTAAAGAGCGCAAAAAGTTGAACACTTAAATCTGAAATCAAAGAATATTGTCTTATAATGATTGGAAGCACAGAGATCGTCATTTTAGTTGTAGTTATTGGTGTGTTAATTTTTGGTGTAAAGAAGATTCCAGAACTTGCAAAAACCTTCGGTAAGGCCAAAGGAGAGTTTGAGAAAGGAAAAATACAAAGTGAAAAAGAACTCGAAGAGTTTAAGGGAGAAATAGACAAGATCGCCAAGGATAAAGAAATAAAATCAGACTAGTTCTCAGCAATTTTTGTAAAATCATCTAAAATTATAGCATAATCTTGTTCAAACTTATTTGTTCCAAACATGTATGACATCTTCATCTTACCATTTAGTTTCAAATCCACATCAACTATAATTTTTGTTCCTTCTGAAACTTTGATAAATTGTTGCTTAAAGTGACTCCCCTTGATATCACCGCCAATAATAAAAATCTCGTGTAAGACTGGTTTTTCAGTTATATGCTTTGCCATAATTAATAGTTCTTTATCTCCAAGATTCATATGCTCTTCAACCACTGAAATGTTTCCTCTAACTGAACGTACTCTAACAAATGGAAAATGTTGAGGAATTAATTTTGGATAGTTTTCATAATTTGACAGTATTTCATAGACATCTTCTATTTTTGCGTTAACTATTTTTTCTAAAGAGAATTTTGGCAATGGTGATTTAAAGAGTACCCCATCGGGGGTATAAATTGTGCTCTATGTTAAACTGGTCCAGACACTTTCCTACTCCATGATTAACAATGTCATCAATTGATTTGGGTTTTGTGTAAAACTCTGTCACAGGTGGTAAAATTACAATCCCCAATCTAGATAACTTTAGCATATTTTCCAAATGAATTGCAGAAAGGGGAGTCTCTCTTACCATCAAAATTAATTTTCTAGATTCCTTTATTGTGACACCTGCTGCTCTTGCAATTAATGTATCATCATAACCATTTGCAATTGCAGACAATGTTTTCATACTACATGGTAGAATAATCATTCCGTCAACTCTATGAGTTCCGCTTGAAACACTCGATGCCATGTTTTGTTCACCAGAAGTATTAGTTGCAAGTGATTTTACATGTTCAATTGTGTATTCAGTCTCCATTGAAATGCATTTTTCAGCCCACTCTGACATTATCAAATGAGTTTCAACATCAAGTTTCTTGAGTATCTCTAGCATTCTGATTCCATAAATTACTCCAGTGCTACCGGTAATACCAATCACTAGTTTCAATAATTAATCTTGTAGACTAGAGTATTTTATGTATTAGATAGAGGAGTTTGTTAATACTAGAGATTTTGGGCCTCATCATTTTCTGCAGTCTCCTCTAACTTTTTCCTCTCTTTTCTTCGTTTAAGCCACAATGAGATTCCACCTACAGTCATTGCAGTTAACAAGATTACCCCCATCATTTGCAACTCAAAAGAATACAGCACATCTAAAATCCAATATCGGTTAAAAAAAATCTTGTGGTTTTCTTCGATCTTGTAAATTGAAAATTAGCTATATTAGATCCCATAATCTAAGTATAATGTGATTAAGAGTTCTGAGATTAAGAAGATAGTAAATGACTATTCAGATGTTAGAATTGGAGTTCTTGGAAGCCATTCTGCTCTAGAGGTGATGGATGGTGCAAAAGATGAGGGTTTTCAGACTACTGTTTTTTGTCAAAAAGGAAGAGAAGTCACATATCAAAGGTTTGGAAGGATTGCAGATGAGATTGTAATATTAAATAAATTCAAAGACATGGCTTCAGTCAAAATTCAGAAAAAGTTACGCGAGTCAAATACAATCATCATCCCCCACAGATCACTTACTGTATATCTTGGATACAAAATAATAGAGAACACATTCAAAGTACCAATTTTTGGAAATAGAAAACTATTCCAAGCAGAAGAGAGAACTGCAAAGAAAGGACAATACTATCTTTTAGAGAAAGCCAGAATTAAATATCCTAAATTATTTAAAGATCCAAAAAGAATCAACAGGCCTTGCATAGTAAAGGTTCAAGAAAAAAATAGACCGCTAGAAAGAGCATTTTTTACTGTTTTATCTTACAAGGATTACAAGGAAAAATCAGAGGTTAAAATCAAAAAAGGAATTATCTCAAGAAAAGATCTAGAAAAATCAAGCATTGAAGAATTAGTAATAGGAACTTACATGAATTTTAACTTCTTTCATACACCAATTTCAGACCAAGTTGATTTTATTGGAATTGAGAGGAGACTACAAACAAACATACATGATTACAATGCACTACCTGCAAAACAACAACTAGACATTAACATAGATGTACAAAATATTGAGGTAGGCCATACGCCTGCAAGTATTAGAGAATCGCTGCTGGAAAAAGTAATCAAGATGGGAGATAAGTTTGTGGCAACAGTCAAAAAAGAATATGCGCCAGGAATCATTGGTCCATTTTCACTTCAAAGTGTAATTACGAAAGATTTAGAGTTAATAGTATATGATGTGTCTTTACGGGTTCCCGGAAATCCAATTGTTGCAACCACAAGTCCTTACACAAAGTATCAGTATGGAGAAACCTTTGGGGTTGGAAGAAGAATCGCAATGGAGATTAAACAAGCCCAAGAAGAAGGTCGCCTTGATGAAATAGTGACATAAGAATATTCTAAAAAAAGTGTCTAAAAAATCCAAAAACATATTTCCAGTAAAAATTGTTTATCTTTGTTAATTGGCTAGATTGAGAAATATATTGAATACTCAACGTTTTGTCTCAAATAATTAAAACGGTTTGATGTTTGAGATAGAATTGCTGGATGCCAATTGACAATACAAACTCTTTTTTGGCCAATTAAGATTCAAATAGTATGGCTAGAATTATTTTCATCAAAGAGATCATCATCATACCAAAAGAGCCCAAACTTTGTCCTACTTGTAAAAAAGAAGATAGGTTAGAAAAAGACATCATCAAAGAAGAAAGGTCTGATGGAAAGACAATTCTTTGTTCTCGTTGTGAAGCACTAATCATAGTTACAAATCACAATCTCAGAAATGTAGAATTATCATCAAAAAAAGATGACAGTATAATGCTAAAAGAACCTTATTTGATTAGAAAAGTGACATACTAGTTATTAGATTTTGAAAGTAGTTCCTGAATTACATAACTTCGAACATTTGCAATTTCCCAATCTCTTAGATTTGCGTTCTTGCATTCCTCCTTTATTATAAGACCCACAAGACTCTTACTCCAGATATGATTTATTGGATCATACATTTCAATAATCTTCCCATGTTTTTTGATTTTAATTCCTCCATGACATCTTTCAATTACTTGTAATGCCACTTTTTTGTAGAGTTTCTCAAAATTAACCATGCTACAAAGTTATTTTTTCACATCAAAAAGGTTATGGTTTTTTTAATAAAATAAGAATATACCATACAAATAACAATAAAAATTGCTGATGATTAATCAATAAACTAAGCTATAACTGATAGATGATGAGTTTGCCGAATTATAAAGCATGTTTAAAAATAAAATCAAGAATTTATTTTACAAGCAGTTACTGACATAGATAAAGGGATTCTAATTCTATGCATCCATAGTTTCTTTAAGTAGATTCTTTCTAACAAGAATTGGAATATTATAAAATGATGCAAGTGCCATGGCATCTGATGCACGATAATTTCTCAATACAAGATCTTTTTTACCTGTAAAGTACAGATTTGCTCGTAACACTTGACCACTCTCGTAGATTTTTACTTTGACTAGAACCAATTCGTTTTCCTCACAAATCTCTTCAATCATCTTATAGATTGAGGGCACGGGTTCTCCTTCATTTTCACCAAAACTTGAGATGTGTTTTACAACTTCGCCAGAAAATGCTCTCATATGAAATTCTTTTCCATCGTCTGCCTTCAGTACAACCATTCCTTCAACTGCATAAGGATCAACAAATCCAACATAATCAATTTTAACTGATTCATAATCAGGCTCTTGTGCTTGATCAATATTCATTGTATTACGCATAAACTCCAAGTTCAGTATTTATAAAGATAGCAACAATTGAGATCAAATTGCAAAAAAATCAATGCTAAGTTATTTTTTAACAACTAAGACTAGTGAGTAACCCCAAATTATTTAAAAACCCCAACTATGTGTAGCTTAATGTCGACAAATCCAGAACGTGCTATTTCATACGTTCTAAGTAAATATGTCACACAGTACATGGACAAAGATGTACTTATTCTCAGCCCAAATACACAAACTAGAGATGCAGCTAGAATGTTGCGTCGTTATGAAACAGATGACATAATTATTACTGATGAGAATAATTTTCCAGTCGGAATTGTCACAGATGAAGATATTCTAAGTAAAGTTAGCGATGTTACAGTTTTCGCTGAAGTTACTATACTAAAAGAAGTTATGAGTACCCCACTTATTACAATTAATGAAAAGGCAACATTGCAAGATGCTTTACGCAAAATGAGGGACAACGACATCAGAAAACTTCCCGTACTATCAAAGAAAAAAAAAGTTATCGGCATAATCTATCAGACAACCATTGCAAATGTAATCAGAAATGCTACTGCTACTACTCCTCGCCTTTTGAGTCCACCTGTAAAGGCAGTTCTAGGTAATCTAGGTTTTGTGTTACAATTTGCCGGAGTTTTATTGCTTGTACCTGCTCTTGTTGCAACAGTTTTAGATGATACAGTAATTGCTACTGGAATTTATCTGACTACAGTTCTTTTGCTAATTACTGGATTCTTTCTAAACTCTTATGGTGAAAAATCAAGTCTCAATCTCCAGCAAGCATCTATCCTGGTCTTTTTGAGTCTATTTTTGCTATCACTGTTTGGGACTATCCCGTATCTGTACGTATTTCCAATTGATGAAAATAGTGGGGAGGTCTTTGCAAATGCATTCTTTTCAAGTGCTGCAGGATTTACAACTGGGGGAATTTCATTATTTGATGAGCCAGAGAATCTTTCTCAGAGTTTCACCTTCTTTCGAAGCTACACGCAGCTTGTAGGAGGTATGAGTTTCATTTACTTAGTAATTACAGCATTTTATCCAGAATCAAAACTGCAATCCATGCGCGGTTTCATATCAGGAAAAACACTTCACATGAAGGAACTGTTCTTAACCATCACAGTTATTTTTGCAATTTACATTGTAATTGTTGCAACATTATTGTATTTCTTTGGTGAAAGAGATATACTTGATAATTTCTCATTGGCTATGAGTACACTTTCGACAGGTGGATTCATCCCCACATCAACAATTCTTGAAGATTTACTTTGGCAAGAACACATAGTCTTGATGGGTGCAATGATACTTGGGGCATTGCCATTTACATTTCACTATGCATTTGTTAGGAAAAAATTTCTTTCACCAAAACTTGGAAAGGAAGTTCTTACATACTTTGCAATTTTAGGTAGTGCAACTATCTTATTTGTGGCAGTTAGTGGTCTGGAACCTTTGGAAAGCGTATTTTATTCTATATCAGCTAGTACCACTACAGGACTGCAACAGGGAAGTCTTGCGGGACTCAATAGTGGAGCGCACACCATTTTGATAATTTTGATGTTTATTGGCGGATGTGGATTCTCAACTGCAGGTGGTCTGAAAATATTTAGACTGTTCCACTTGAAAGATGTCAGAGCTCTTGTAAGTAAGGTAAAAAGAAAAAATCTATCAACTCAAGCAAAAAAGGAAGTCATTTCTACTTTAATTATTATTGCACTATTTCCTACAATCGCGGTAATTACAGGATTGCATCTTGCGGCAATTGAGGATGTGTCATTCGAAGTTGCATTCTTTGAGGCAGTAGGAGTGATTACTACTGGAGGGCTATCAGCAGGTGTAATTAATACAGAAACAGATCCTGCAACAAAAATCGTTCTTGGGTTTTTGATGATATTTGGAAGGCTGGAGATAATTGCAATTATCTACATCTTTGTTCCTAGACTTGCCTAAGATAGGATTTAATTTCATAAAAAAAGTTCTAAATTATGAAAGAAGAATCAGCTAAAAGTACAAACACAGGAAAGAAGATGATTGTTTTTGGATTTGTGATAATTACAATCTTGTTTTTACTTTATCATAGGTATCAGGATCCAGAGCTCATTACACCCGATGCACTAAATTCCATACAGAGAATTGCCTATGGATTTTACATAACACTTGTTGCAGCATTTGGCGCTATTGCTTTTGGCATGTATCGATATCATAGGGAAAAAGTTGAAAGCAAAGGAAAAGACCTAACAACAATAATTGCATTGGCAACATGGAATTCAAAGTCACGCAAAATCTTCGTTGCCACGTTTATTGGATATGGTTTATTCTTTTCTATGGCATCAGGTACACTAGTATATCAACCTGAAGTTAACTTTTCAATTCATTATGGTGCAACAATTCCATCTGGTTTTATCGCACCATGTTGTGACAGTCCTGGATATATGCCAAAGATAATCGTCTACTTGACAGAACATGTAGGTTTACAGATAATTCCAGTTAATTTAGTATTACAAATAGTTGTATCATATCTAGTTGGATTGAATGCATCAATTGCTGTCAGTGCTTACATGATTTCAAAGAAAGAAAAAGGAGTAAGTACTATTGGTGCAGCTACAGGACTTTTCATTGCATGTCCCACTTGCGCAGGAACATTTCTGTCAATATTTGTTGGGACTGCAAGCGGAATTGCATTATCAATTGCGTTAACACAATTACAGACATTATTTATTGCGATATCAATACCAATATTGATCATTATACCATATGTATTGGCGAAGAAATTACGAAACGCTGATGGAAGTTGTAAGATACAACCTACAAATTAAATTTTTTGACTTCAGGAATCTTATTATTTCCGATATCATAACCATCTCGTCTTAAAAATTTTAGAGTTAGCTTGTAGATTATCTCATCATGATCAACTTGCTTCAATATTTCAGTCCATAGAACTTTTCCTTTCGCTTCAATTTGTTTTTTAAAATCTGGATTCATAAATTCGGCAATATCTCTGCATTGATCAAAAGTTTTACCATTTTTGTAAGCACGAACACGCCTATCGCAGCTACTCATAATCAAATGTTGTTGAAATCGTAAATAAACCTAGTTTGAATGTGTTTCAAACAAATACTAGAGGGAAAAATTAGGAATGATGGGTATACAATCAGCCTTAGAATATGTAGATTTTTTTATTAATCTCAATATGGGAGAAAATGTAAGCTTACTAAGTTTTGTTAATAATGAAAAAATAGTGCTCAAACAAAAACTAGAATACAAGAATTTAGAAAAAGAACCAATTAAAAAAGGAGTAGAAATTTTAGAAAAATTAGTAAGAGAGATTAATGAGATTGGAGAAAAAGCAGTACTAGAAAAATATCAAAAATAATTAGGAGGATCAAATGAGTAAAAATTTAGGAATTATTAGGACAGAGATTATTAGAATCCTAAATGAAAATGGAAAAATACGTGGAACTGAACTTGCTAAAAGAGTCATAGAAAAAGTTGGCAATGAGAAAATGGTTTATAGAGAAATCAGTTCACTAGTTGAAGCAGGTGAGATAGAAAAGAAAATCTACAGTAGATCTCACATAGAATATGAGTTGATCAATCTATCTGAATCAGTAAACAACCAACTCAAAA
>JACZTB010000050.1 GCA_022573895.1 Nitrososphaerota archaeon | reverse complement strand
TAATTAAACAATAAATCAGTAATCATTTCTTATCAAATAGATCTTGAAATTTTCGTGTCCAAAATGTAAGTCAAAAATAGAGATTCAAAAAACATTTAACAAAAAAATGCATATCTCTTGTGGAAAATGTGGCATTGAAGATCTATTAGAATTTTCAAAAAATGTTGACGAGGTATTTCTTGAATTTCTTTCAAGGTTTGATCAAGGTCTAGTTACAGAAAAAGGACTCTCAGAAAGTCTAAAAGATGAGGGAATTCTTAGAGGAGAAAACGAAATAAAAGAAATGATTGGCAAAAACAATCCAGATAAAATCACAGAAGAAATTCTATTTTCAAAAAAAGACTATATCTCAGAATACAAGGTTTTGATGAATCCTGAGCCTAAAATGGGCTGTAAAGTTGAAGAATTTGGATTAGATGAATCCATCTCTGATCATCTAAAGGAACTAAAGATAGAACAATTTTACAAATTTCAAGAAAAGGCAATTCATGAAATTACCTTTGGAGAAAATGTTGTAATTGAAGCACCGACTGCATCTGGAAAAACAGAGGCATTTTTAATTCCAGTAATTCAAAGAATAAAAAAAGATGGGGATGATGGAAATGTCTTTGCAATTTTTGTATATCCAACAAAAGCTTTATCACGAGATCAATATCCAAAAATTCAAAAATTTGCAGAAAAGATTGGAGTTAGTGTCAAAGTTTTTGATGGAGACACAAAACTAGAAGTAAGAAGAGAGATTATTGAAAACCCACCCCACATTCTAATTACAAATTTTGATATCTTACATTATCATCTTTGGCATCAAACAAAGTTTTCAACGTTATTGTCTTCAACAAGAGTTCTTGTAGTAGATGAGGCACACGTGTATTCAGGAATTTTTGGATCAAATGTTCATTATATAATAAAACGGCTTAAGAGGATTTGTAGTAACAAATTACAGTTTGTTGCTGCATCAGCTACACTTGATGATGCAAAAGATTTTTGTCAGCAATTATTTGGAGAAAAAATGCAAATCATCCATGGTTCTGGAAAAAAGGGTAAGACAGATTTTGTGATGTTGTTTCCATCACTTAGAACTCAAAGAGCATTGATGGTAGAACTGACAAAGAAATTGACTGAAAAAAATCACAAGACGATGGTGTTTAACAACTCACATCTAAACTCTGAGCTTTTAGCAATACAAGCAAAAAAACAAAAAGTCAACATTAAAGTTCACAGAGCAGGTTTGATGGCAAATTATAGAACTGCAGTTGAAAAACAATTCAAAGAAGGTAGTTTACAGGCAATTTCATGCACTCCTACGCTTGAGTTAGGCATAGATATAGGCAATGTTGATTGTGTCATATCATCTACCATCCCAGTAAATAGACTGATTCAAAGAATTGGAAGGGCAGCAAGAAAGGGACAAAGAGGATATGCATTTTTGGCATTGGGAAACGATCCTATTTCTCAATACTACAAGAATCATCCTGATGATTATTTCGAGGACATTGAAAAAACATACATAGATCCAAAGAATCCGTTTGTAGAAGAATTTCAAGTCTTAGCAATGGCTTGTGATAGACCAATTTCTAAACATGAATTAAAAGAACATCAAGAAGTAATAGAGCGCCATATAATCAAAGAAAATCTTCTAGTTGTTAATAATAGAATTATTCCAAATCTTAACAAAATTAATTCTATATTAAATGAGTATAGCATCAGAGGAATTGGAAAGTCTATTGATATTTTCCTAAATGAAAGAAAGGTGGGGGACAGAGTATTGCCAATTGCATTAGAGGAGTTACATAAAGATGCAATCTATTTTTTGGCAGGTATTCGTTACAAAGTAAAAGAATTCGATTATCCTAAAAAAAATTATGCGAAACTAGAAAAAATTCCAAGAGATTACCCATATTATACAAAATCTCTTACAGAAGAGTGGCCAACAATTGAAACTGTTTTTGAGAGAAGAAAGGTAAAGGGTATAGAAGTAGCATTTTGTAAATTGCATATTCAAAAGAAAGTTTACGGTTATGTCAACATAGAACTAGGACAAGAAATTACTCAGGGGAAAAAAGTACTACTTGAAACTCCACTAGAATACGATTTTGTTACCAAGGGAATTGTTTTCCATGTACCAAGACCTCTCAAAGTTGTTAAGAAAGCAGAAGATGAAGATTATACTGAAGCCAGTGGATATCATGCAACAGAACATGTCGTAATTGAGGGAAGTAATATGATCACAGGAGGTGTATCTCAAGACTTGGGAGGCATATCTTTAGGCACTTCAGGCTTGATTTTCATCTATGATGGAGCAATTGGAGGAAGCGGTGCCAGTAAAGCATTGTATGATAGATTTGAAAAAGCTCTAGAGAGAAGTATGTATATCATAAAGGAGTGTCCATGTGAAAATGAATCTGGATGCCCAAGATGCACATTCTCATATAGATGTGGAAACAATAACGAATACTTGCACAAATATTCTGCATTAGAGATTCTGGAGAGAATCAATAAGGGTGAGAAAACAGAGCTGATTGATCCTACTGAAGGAGACAGACCTTTAGTGTGACAGATCAATATGGGATAAATATAACAAAAATCTAGCACAGATGTGGAAAAAGTAGCTCTTGTCACAGGTTGTTCATCAGGCGTTGGATTAGAAACTGCATTAGCACTTGCAAGAGACGGTTACCATACTTTTGCAAGTATGAGAAATATTGGAAAGGCAGGAGAGTTAGAGCATGCAATAAAAAAAGAAAATCTTCCAATAGATGTAATAGAATTAGATGTCAATAAAGAAGAATCAATAGTTTCTGCAATTAAGAAAGTAGTTACAGATGGAGGAAGATTAGATGTTTTAGTAAATAATGCAGGGTATGGGCAATTTGGGTGTACAGAAGATGTATCAGTTGATGATTTTAGAAAACAGTTTGAAACTAATTTCTTTAGCATTGTAAGAATCATTCAAGAGGTATCTCCAATTATGAGAAAACAGAATTCAGGAATTATCGTAAACATTAGTTCGGTTGTTGGCAGAATGGGATTGCCTGCTTCCCCAGCTTATATCAGTACAAAGTTTGCACTGGAAGGATTAAGTGAATGTCTCAGATATGAGCTTGGTCAATTTGGAATTAAAACTACTTTAATTGAGCCAGGAGTTATCAAAACAAACTTTTTCAATTCAATGAAAATTCCAGAATCAAAAATTGATCCCAAATACAAGGCATTAACTGATAATATTCTTGCAAGTCTTAAAATGATGGTAGAAATGGGAACAGCGCCGTCTCAAGTTGCAGATGTCATAATAAAGGCAATTCATGATGATGAGATTTTACCAAGATATATCGTAGGAGCTGATGCTACTATGTTTATGGAAGCAAAAAAGATGAAAACAGATATAGAATTTGAGAAATACATGAATAAAGAGCTATTTCCTAGCTGACATCGCATTTGTACGTTAAATTGATATACACATAGAATACAGTTTTTGTCAAAGTCCACAATTTTAAAGTGAAAAGAATGAAATGGAAAACTTTACAACATAATGGAATCTTATTTCCTCCTGATTATGAGATTCAAGGAATCAAGATAAAGATCAAAGGTGAAAGTGTTGAACTTAATCTTAATCAGGAAGAAATGGTATACCAATGGGCAAAAAAGAAAGATACTCCATATGCTCAAGACAAAGTTTTTCAAAAAAACTTTGTGGCAGATTTTGTCAAAACGCTAAATTCAAAATTTAAAAAAATTTCGTATGAAGATATTGATTTTTCAAATGCTTACAAAGTAGTTGACAAGGAAAAAGATCTCAAGGAGATGATGACAAAAGACGAAAAGAAAGCGCTTGCTGTAAAAAGAAAAGAACTACGAGAAAAGTTGAAAACAAAATATGGAATTGCCATCATGGATGGAAAAGAAGTTGAAGTTGCAAATTACATGGCAGAGCCACCAGGAATATTTATTGGTAGAGGAGATCATCCAATTCGAGGAAAATGGAAACCACGGGTTACTGCAAAAGATGTTATACTAAACCTTGGAAAGGAAGCAAAAGTACCTGAAGGAAAGTGGGGCAAGATTATTCATGACAAAGATTCAATGTGGTTAGCTAGTTGGATGGATTTTCTTACACAGAAAAGAAAATATGTCTGGCTTGCAGATTCTTCTGGATTAAAGCAAGATAGGGATAAGGCAAAGTACGAAAAAGCAGTAAAACTTGCAAAGGAAATTGACAAAATAAAAGATAGAATTGTAAAAGATATGAAAAGTGGGGAGCCAAAAATTAGTAGAATTGCTACAGCATGTTATTTGATTTACAGAACTGCAATGAGGGTAGGAGACGAAAAGGACCCAGATGAAGCAGACACTGTAGGTGCTACAACTCTGAGAAAAGAGCACATCAAAATTACTGCTAATACAATAGAGTTTGATTTTCTAGGAAAAGATTGTGTTAGATGGCAAGAAACAGTAATTGCAGAAGGTCATGACAAACAATTTCAGGAAAATCTTAAGAAACTTATTGAAAAGAAAAAGCCAAAAGACGAAATTTTTGATGGCATTACTTCAAGACATGTCAATGTATATTATTCCAGTATTGTAAAAGGACTTACTGCCAAGGTGTTTAGAACATATCTTGCAACAACAGTTGTCAAAAAATATCTTTTAGAACATGACAATATTAAAGGAAAGACAGCAAATGAGAAACTATACCACGCAAAATTAGCAAACCTTGAAGCTGCCAAAATGTGTAATCATAAGAGAACCATTCCAAAGACATTTGAGCAGTCATTAGAAAAGAAGAGAGGCACTCTCAAAAAGACTGAAAAAGACCAAGCTTCAAAGAAAACCCAAGAAACTCTCAAAAAGGTAGAGTCATCTGAACCAAAGACTGAAACTCAAAAGAAGAGTAAAGAGAAAAGAATCAAGACATTAAATGAACAAATTAAAAAGCAAAAGCAAAAACATAAAGAAAGAGTAGAGAAGTTAAAGTTACAAATTAATTTATCTGAAAGAACCAGAGATTACAATCTTGGAACATCTTTGAGAAATTACATAGATCCTCGTGTTATCAAGGCATGGACTGATGAGGTAGGTGCAGAATGGGAAAAATTGTACACATCTGCATTACAGAAAAAATTTCTTTGGGTAAAGAATGAAAATATAGAGTGGAAAAATATAAAGTAAAATTCCAAACATTTTAGAATCATTTAATTTCCCAAATTTTTCATGCATATACATGCCGGGGTAGCTCAGCCTGGTTAGAGTGCCAGTTCACTTGGTAAACTCTAGCGGTTCTCCAACTAAGGCAATACTCATAATCTGGAGGTCGTGGGTTCGAAACCCACCCCCGGCATTACAAGTCCTGTCTAATACCCACTCCTTACGTATACTGTTCCGTAAGCCTAAAGACACTCAAGAAAAAAGGAATTCATGATTATGATGCTATAATGAAAGGAGTAAAGAAACGAATTCAAGAAGAGTTGTCTGCAGAAAATGTAGAGTTAATTGCTCAATATGATATGGAGATGGTTAGACAATCAATAGCAATTGCAACAAGACAAAAACATCTTAGAACACTACTTGGATTATCACGACTATTAAGAAAGAATTGGAAGAGTATTGGAAAAAATGACATTGAGAAACTAGTCTACGACATTATGCAAAACTATTCAGATTCATCCTTGGAAAGAAGGTAAAATTATTGTAAAATAAATTTGAGGTCAGTCCCCTTAAGAGAATTTTGTAATATGGTATCAAACTAAAAGTTCAACACCGCAAATGGGTTCAACTCCATGGGGATTCACCAACCATTTTGGGGATAAAAATGGACGCAGATAGGCATAAAAAATAATTCTGATTTAACATAACCCTAGAGTTTATCTAATAGCTTATCTGTAAAAATTACATCTTTACCTTTCACGCGTAAAAAATCCTGGTGTCTACTAATCTTTCATCTCACTCATTTGCTTTTTGAGTTTTTCTTTATTTTTTTTCCAAATGTTTATCATTTTACTATGATAAGAAATTTCTTTAATTATCATAGTTTTTTCATCATGAATCATTTCTTTGGTTTTTTGTTCTAACTGTTTTTTTGTGTATTGATGAAATTGAATTTTAGATGTTATTTCATCTAGTTTTTTTTCTTGATATTTTCTTATTCGTTTTTTAAAAAAATCCAATACTATCTCAAAAATAGAGAGAATATACATAAAAATAATTTCAGAGGACCCTAAAGGTGACTTGTAAAATTAGTTCAAGACTCTTGATTGAATCCATAGAGGTTTGAACCATTTTTGGGGATAATTTGAGATTAGCTGCTTATTCTCAGCCAAAAATTTAACTTTAAAACAAGATTTCCACCATGGTTTTGCGGAAAATAGAATTTTAAAATTATTTGAGAGATATCCTTAATGCATCATTCACAACTCTAGAGAAACTTACTGATTTTGCAGATTCCTTGATTAGTTTTACCTGCTTTTTACGTAGTTTCTTTAAGACTATATCATTAAGTGCTATTGTTATTCTTTTTTCCATTTAATCACATCCATATGTTTTAATTTTCTCTTTCTAGTTCGAGATTTTACTCTCAATCTTGTTTTACAGCAAGGACACCTAATCTCATCAGTGACAAAAAAAAGAGTGCATAATGAACATCTTTTGTGTCCCATTTTGTATAGATTATTTTTAATTGAAGGTGATTTTTGGTATTCACATAATCCATGACATGTTTGTCCCATAAAGTAAACCTCAGATTGGAAGAATTTTTGAACTCAAGTCTTTGCAATCTCTTTAACTAAATCAGTAGATGTGATTAATCCAATAATTTTACCCTTTTTAGCAACTGCAAGTTTTCTGACTTTTTTATCACTCATCATTTTTGTTGCAGTAGAGATTTGTTCCCTGTAATTGATTGTGATTAGTGGAGAACACATTATTTTTTCAACTGAAGTATCAAATGTGAGGTTGTTTGCAGTAATTTTTGTTGCAAAATCTCTGTCTGTGAAGGGAGTCAGAATCTTCATAACTCATTACTACTATTAGTAATTGTAATAGATATAGTGGTAGCAATACAATGTAATACAATACAGTTTTAACAGTAAATTTCTTCATTCAATAAATCATATTTAGAAATTTTCTTGTTTTAGATTATTAAATTTGATAAAATAATACTCAGTTTAAATTAGTCATATGAGTTAACACTACTAGTTTACATGGAAACTTTCAAACCAAATTCTAACTGTCTGCGTTGTGGAAAAAATTCTTTATTGACTGATGAAGATACGGGAGAACAATTTTGTGCAAAGTGCGGTTATGTGGTTTTTGAAAAATTACAAGCATCAGGTCCAGAATGGAGATCATTTCAAAATGATGGCCGTTCAGATCCAACAAGAACTGGTATGCCAGCATCACTTGCGATACATGATATGGGATTATCGACAGTTATTGATTCATCAAACAAGGATGCAACAGGAAAACCACTTTCTGCTTCTATGAGAGCAGTCATTCAAAGACTTAGAACTTGGGATAGTAGAAGTCAAGTTAGCAAATCTGATTATAGAAATTTGAAGCAAGCATTCATGGAATTAAACAAACTAAAAGACAAAGTTTCAGTCTCTGCAAATGTTCTTGAAAAAGCTGCTTATCTTTACAGAAAGGCGTTGCAGAAAAAACTAATTCGTGGCAGATCTATCTCTTCAATGGTCGCTGCATCACTTTATGCAGCATGTAGAGACACAGAAACCCCTAGAACACTAAGAGAAATTGCCTATGCGGGTAATGTTAAACGAAACGATATTTCAAGATGTTACCGATTACTGCATAATGAATTAGAGTTAGAGATGCCAGTTGTTGATCCAATCCAATGTATTGCAAGGATTTCAAGCAAATTGAAGATACCAGAAAAAACAAAACGTTATGCAGCCAAAGTACTCAAAGAGGCACAAGAACGTAAAGAATCATCTGGAAAGGATCCAATGGGTCTTGCAGCATCGGCATTATACATATCATGTGTTAAAAATGGTGTATCTATCACTCAACGAAAAGTTGCAGAAGCTGCAGATATTACAGAGGTCACTATAAGAAATCGATGCAAGGGACTAAAGCAAGCAAACATAAAATCTGGGATTCTGATGTTTATGTCCTCTGATGTTGTCTTTTGG
>JACZTB010000049.1 GCA_022573895.1 Nitrososphaerota archaeon | reverse complement strand
AAAGTGCCAAAGTGCGCCTGCCATAAACGCATCAAGTGGTGCATGATACAGATTCATTGCGACGCCAGACTGCATAATTACTTGCTTTACTTCTGATAACGAGCTAATTTTTTCAGTTAACAACAAACCAGGAAGAGAAATCATGCTGTCCATTGGTAACCATTTTGCAAACATGTAACCTGGAATCCTGATTGCCTCTAGTGCAAATGATGCAACTGCTCCAGCTGACATTCCAACAAAGATTCGTTTTGTTATTCGTGGAAATTTATTTCGTGATAAAATTCCGATGGCGAATATTATAACAATAGAGGGTATAATCACTACATCTCTGTATGTTACGTATGGCATAATATCCAAAGGTCCAAAAATTACTAAGCTTGCTGAAGCCCCACTAAGAATAATTATGATAATGCCAAGTCCAAGTTCTGCCTTTGTTTTTTGAAGAATATTAGACATGTGTAATGATTAGAATCTAGTTATTTGATTTTATCTTAGGTACAAGTTGAAAATCGAGCATTTTGACATCCTACGATATTGCAATTTGTTCCTTCTACTCGATGACATTTCCTGCAAGTAAGACAACCACAACTGTCTTCTCTCATGATTCCTTCATGGCAAAATGGGCATTCAAGTTCGCTAGATGTTTCCATAACTAGCAAGAAGTAAATTTGAGTTAAAAGGGATTATCCAAATTACTTCCAATTTACAGTTCGTATCAAATGTAAATCAAAAAGAAAAAAGAAATGATTTTGATTCCCATTTTGGTGCATTTTCTTGCCATAATTTTTATGTGGAGCTCATAGTATAATCACCCCTTGTCTCAAACACAGAAAAAACAAGAATACTTGGTGCATCAACAAAAGTGCGAAATACTGTTACAAGAGCCAGAAATTAGATTTGCAGGTGTGATAGACTCAATGGGTCATCTGGTTGCAGGTGGGATGAAAAAAGGTCTAACTCCACTTGAGGCTCAAGAAGATAGGCGTAAAATGTTCATGGAGCTTATTCTCAGGGTAACCACTCGACAAGAATTTGATTCCACCATGGGTCGGGTCAAATATACTGCGTCAAGAAGAGAAAAGATAGTAGTGATGAGTTTTCCATTAGAAAAAGATGTTCTCCTTGTTTCAGCAAAACCTGACGTTGACATTGAAAAGACGGCAAAAAAAGTAATGAACCTGTGTAATATCTAAATACATAAAACAATTTTGCCAAATTCGTTGTTTACAGTTCGTATCAAATGTTAATTTGTCTCTTCTAATTCTTCCAATTCTTCTGTCTCTGACGTGCTTCTATTTGGGCGAATTGGAACAAAAATGATTGTCATTTTACGTCAATTACAACCAATGGATAACAGTATAAGCGTATTACGAGCAAATGGTTCATAATTCATTGATCATTAACAGTTCGTATCAAATGTTAAACTCCCTGTATAGGAACTGATTTACGAAATTAACACTCTAAATAGATTAAAAAAGTGAATTTAACTTCGTCTCAGCCCCTTATTTTGTAGCTTTATAGCTTAAGCTAAATACTGGCGTTAAGCTAAACAAAATTTCACGAGAGAAAAATCAGTGTTTAATTATTCCAAGCATATGGAATATGCATTGAAAGACGTCACAACTATTAGAATTACAAAGTCTACACACAAAGATTTGTTAAAAGTTATGGGACAAATTCAAGCTAAATCTGGTGAGATCCCAACACTTGATGATGCATTAAAAGAATTGTTAGGAAATTATAAGAAAAAATCTAGAAAATAATTCTAAATTTTATTAAATTAGTTATAGTTTGTTCCAAAAAAAAGAATTTGTATAAATCTATGAATGAGTTTTAAGAATACCTATAATTTAATAATTTGATTGAGCATAATGTTACTGATGGAAGATTCACTACCACTAATGATTTACCAGTTTTTAGATGTGATGTATAATCATATAATTTATCAAGGCATGTATGTTGCAGCTCTTATAGGGCTAATAGTATCTGCGTGGGGATTATTTTTGCCTCTAAATAAATCGGAAAAGGAAAAAGAAAAGAAAGTATATCCTTTCATGATTTGCTATGGATTTCTTATGATCTCTACAGTCCTTTTCGTACCTATGAAATATGAAGGATATCATAATTTGTATCACAACGGAATGATTCTGTTTATGACAATTGCTGGCATTGTAATCCTAGCCAAATTTTTAGAAAGATTATATAAAAAACATAATGAGTTGGATTGGGCTGAAATATTTAGAAAATATTCAAAATGAATGATCGTACATTAAAAGAAATCTAGAAAAAATGACATAACTAAGATCATAACGAAAATTTGTTTTTTGGAAAGTTGTTAAAAGTGTGTGAACGTAATAACGTTGTATGTCTGTATTTTCTGAATCTGAAAAAGAAGCAATCGTAGCTGAAGTTCGGACAAAATACCAATGTAAATCAGATATAGAATTCAAGTCATATGTAGAAGTAATAGCAGGATTACGAATTATAAATAAAATTTTAGGTCGTGAATGGTATCAAAGAGCTGCAGAGGGAATAGAAGATTTTGATGATAACTCGTTACAAGCCCATCCGATTAGATATTACCTGAAAATGGATGAGCCTAAAAAAATTGTTCGATTGTTAAACTTTGCAAATTTTTTGAGAAATTTGTATGGGAAATGTAATTTGGATGAAAAAATTAAAGAATTTACCAGAAAACAAAAACATGCTCCAATTACCACTGAAAGTTTCAATAAACTTTACACCGAATTAAAAATAGCCAGTCATTTTATTGAAAATGGATTCAAAGTAGAATTTCTCAAAGAAACTAAATCTAAAAAAACACCTGATCTTAAAATTACTGCAAACGATGGATGTGCATTAATTGAATGTAAAAGAAAAAAAGATGATGATGAAATATTAGTTGAAAGTTTGACAAATTCAATTCTTGAAGCAAACTCTCAATTAGAAGATTCAGAAATACCTGCAATCATATTTGTAGATATTCCTATCAGTGATGATTTTCAGGTTAAAAGTAAAACCCGAGAAGTTAGTTGGGATGAAATATTTTTACAATTAAAGACTGTACATTATGTATTAGTATCAGGGGAATGGCAAGCTGTGATACCTGGGCGAGTTCGCACTAGATCCTACATGTATTCATTTGAAAATAAAACATCAGAACTAAAACTATCTCCAAGTATTGAAGATATGGTTAGAGATATCAAACCTACTCCATTAAAGTCATCTCTTTTAATGGACTAAATTGACAATTAAAGGAAAGAAAATAAAATTATACGTCACTTACAAGTATGTCTGAAAGCTAGCTTATGCTAACAAGCTATCTTTGAACTAACCAATCTTTTTGATGAATGTATTTATCTTATCAAAGGTTTTTTTAGATACATCAAATTCGACTGGCCCTGCTCCCTCAACATCAAATTTCAAGGAATAAACTTTCATCTAGTAACTCTAGTTTGATTTTAGTAATAAGAACACAGTATTATACAATAACCAATCTTTGCTCAAGAAATCTTATACTTTTTTTTGATCTCAGATGTCACTCCCCCTACTTTTTTTACATCTTTCAAATATTCAGTAATCATATCTGAGCCTTTGAACCTTGGTTTAGGATACAGTTCGTCTTCATTTTTGCAAATTAATGCATAAAGCTCTCCCAATTCTCGCATTGTTATAGGCTTGTCATGATAGTAGATTATCTTATCATTTGGTCCTTTTCTGCCAGGTTTGAAAGTAATACCTAATTTTTCTAGTTCATTTTTGTCCATCGTGGATCATCCAAAGAAAAAAGAGGGATTTATGCAGCAATGGTTGCAATTGCATCAAGTTCTTCTAGCAGCTCCATCTTTATAATCATGAATCCTTTTTGACCTGTCATTCTGCTGTATTCTCCATCTGGACTTGGCCATTTTGACGAATCGTTTATTGATGGAATTTGCTCTAGTATTTCTACGAACTGTTCTTTTGTAGGGGATTCATTACCAATTCTTTGCACAATTCTTGGTAAAATTGAATGCAATGTAACTACTCCAGTAGTTTTTTGCAATACAAACTCTTCTGGGCTCTCAAAAGGTTCAGGATAAACTTCTTTGATTGCCTCCCAATATCTAGTTATTATTGGAGAGATGTATGCTGCACTTCTACGAAAATATCTTGCATCCTCTTTTAGCAATGGCTTTAAGGAATCACTAAAACCTTTTTGACTAACAATGGTTGTACCTTTTGGTTCATTTGGTAACCTTATCAAGTCATGCCATATGCCTTGGTCTGCGGTGTTTAAGGAATCAACAATTTCAATGGCTGTTGGAACCCACTCAATATTTTTAATTCCCTTCTGAAGAAGCTTTTCTGTACCTTCAATCTTAGCTTGTTTTTGTAGGAATCGTTCACCTAGATCAGTTCTCACTCTCTTTTGCGAGCTGTTAACAATGACAAACTGTTTTGCTTCTTCGTAAACATCCTCTCCTAACATAATGATGACTGGGAATTGTAGGTTTCCGTATTTTTCTGCTGCAGACTCAACTAGTTCTGCAAGTCCAGCTGCCCTGTGCTGTCCATCGACTAACCACAATTGAACATCATCAGGAATTTCCAACTGACCGTTAGCATAGTTAACTTTGTCCCTGTCTTCACTTCTTATGTTGGCTAGGAGTGCTGGGGGCGAAACATCAGCTGCTACAAAACGACCAAATTTCTTTGCTCTTGGAATTGAAACAGCTCTCTGATATCCATCAGGATTTGATGGATGCCAGATGTCTACCTTGTAATGAGAAACTATCTGAGTTGCTGACATTACTGCATTGTACATGGTTGTTCCATGTTGAACAAATGGAACGGCATTTACCTTCATCATTATAGGTAATAAAATCCAAGTATAAAAACTTAGTGTAAAATCCACGTAAAAAATCCAAGTTGGTGATCAAATTTATGCCTAAAAACTAGTCTAATTCACGATTTCTTCAAACTCTACTGGTTCAAAGTCTGCTACATTAAAATCACCAAAAGCTCGATTTGCAGATACTGCGAACTAATTATCAAATTCCTGTTCATAGGTATCAAGGTTTCCTTCCTTTATACTCAAGACCTGTTTTTTTGAAATGACAGGGATTGGGACATCCACAACTTGCCTCCAATTCGTTACATATCGGTATATCTAATCTTAATTTCAGGATTTAAAATCTTGGTCCAAAAAAATCCTTAACTATTCCGTAGACAGATTTGCCCAAATCTTGTTGGGTTTTTTTATCGGTTTTCAAAGTATGCTTAACCTTTTTCTTGTATCTTTTATACAATGATTCAGGTGTAAAATCAAACTCTTTTACTCCTTCAATTAGTGTCTCTAACACAATTTCTTCTGCTCGTCTTACTGTATCCCTTCTTGCTCTTCGATATGTAACCATATTTTCTACCTACTTTAGACCTTTGAATAATGCTGCCATGAAAAGAAGAGCTCCTACTCCTTTTAGAACGTCACCTAACAGTTCTCTTGCCTCTTTAGTTGCCCCGCAAAACTGTGGTTTCTGTTGATGTTTTTCACACCAATCGTTTACTACTGTTAGGACTAATTCTGTATTTGAATGAAGTCGTTCTATTTTTTCTAAATACATAACGAAATAATGCCCTTTCACTATATTTAATGCCAACAACCCTTAACACCATTACACTTGTTATAAAATTTTTAGGATTTTTTCATTTTCTTTTTGTAAATAATTCAACATATCTTCTGATCAAGCTATGATTGTTAGAACTTGTTTTGAATTTCTCATACACAACTTGCGAAATTGCATGTTAATTCAAGTATTTAGTAATATCACAATAACCTTCATTATTTCATCATTAAACATGAGCTAAACAACCATGGGTGGAAATGAATGTAATAACACTAGTTGTTATCATTGTCAAAAAGAACATTGTGGTGAAGGTGGACGATGTATTACAAGTGGTTGCCAATGTGAAAGTTACGTACCAGAAGGTCCGTACAGTGATTCTTGTTGAAAACTCTCACAGGGAATTGAACTAATAGTTAAAACACCATTGGAATAATTAGAGTATAGGAATTGGTTTGATATGACAGAAGACGAAGACACGAAAGCAAGGGTATGGGTCATAATAGGAATTTTAGGGATGACCGGAGTCTTGATTTTAGTAGGAGGAATAGCTTATTTTCTTAATCAAGTATCTGGAAAATTTCATCCAACGTGAAAATATTCTAAGCCAGATCATATATTTGAAAATTGGCCTAAAACAGGGAAAATTAGGAACGAATTTTCTCTTAAGCCAAAGATTATTTGTTAATGACGGCTTCAGTTTCTCTTAATTCCCATATGAAAAACATCATTTCTTTTGTTTTCTCTTAATTTCTCTTATTCCATCTCATTTTGTTATTTCATTAATGATAAGATTATTCTTATACAGAATTACTAATGAGGTTGTAATTCACATCAATACAACACTTGAAGCTAATTACAAATGAATAATTAAATAAAAATACAAAAGTAAGATACATTAACAGAAAAAAAATTAAATTATAAAAAATTAAAAAATGTAAGGTTTAAAACTTTAAGTAGCAATAATTCAAAAATGTGTTATGGAGAAAAAAATTCCAGAAAAAATTATTGTAGATTCAATTGAAGAAGAAGAAAAAGCAATTTATCGTTTGATATTAGAACAGGTTCCACAGAATAAAATAATTCAGATAGAATGTATTGTAGATGGAATTTCAAGATATCACAATCCAAGTGACATTAGTAAAATAAAAAAGAAATTTGAAAATAAAAATTCTGAAAACTTTAATGATGATTCATATAAGGAAGCAAAATTATTCGAGCTTTATGAAAATGGGCATGATATGGTACAAGCAAAGATACAAACGAAGTATGATACGGAACTTATTGAACGCATTTGGGGATTATATGTAAAGTGGAAAGGCATAAGAATAATCCCTAAATCAACATACGATGATTTCATGGAACACACTTTAAAATGGGAACACAAATACAATGATCCATCATTAAACCTATCAGACATGAATATTGAGTTAACTAGACAATATTTTACAATCACGGTAGATGACGATTTACGTCAGGACTAATTAAAAAATAATTAATCCATTCCAAGTTTTTCTTTTCTTTGTTGCAGTTCATCATCATACTTTGTCTGCACTGAAGTTCTAACTGCTTTTAACTCAAACTGTAATTGCACAAGCTGAATCTGAAGCTCATCAATTAGTTGTCTGTTTTGCGTTGATTCTTTGTTTTCCTTTTGTAATTTTTCGATTTCTGCATTTTTCTTTGATTGGTCAAAAATCAACAAATTAGGCTCAAATTCGATGTATTTTTCTAATTTTTCTTCCTCAGTCATTCTATCATATTGAAGCAGATACCCCTTTTGGCCAGCTAATTTTTTTGCAAAGTTTTCATCATGACGACTAAGTTTGGTAATAAAAAATGCCCTAAAGCTATGAGTCGTGATTTTATGTCGATTATTTCCTTCATATCTCTCGTTTAATCCCGCTTTTTCACAATATTCTCGTATTCTGTTTGACTCGTTTACTTTGGCATGGTTAGGATTATCGTTTGATGCCCAAACTAGGTCATCATCTGAAATTTGTTTTAGCCTTTTTCTAAGGTATGGTTCGGCTTCTTTGGAGATGAAAGTTATTCGTGCTCGTTTAAGTTTGGTCACTGCTGCTGGAATTTTTATGGTTATTCGCTTTTTTGATAAATCAAAGTGCTTTTTTCGAAGCTGAGTCATTTCCCCAATTCTCATTCCGCTAGATAATTGTACGAGATACATTCCTCTTCTTTTGTAGCTAGCAACTTCAAGAATTTTTTTAATGTCATCTTCAGAGAGTGGATATAATTCCTCTTCTAGCTGTTTTGGAAAAACTAGATTTTCTTTAACATCAAGTGGAGTCAGTTTGATGCCTTTGTAATATAGAAACGATTTGAGGTATGCAAAGTAAGTTCCTAGAGAAGAGGGATATAATTTACCATCATTCCAGTTTATCCATTCCTGCAAAGTATCAAAAATGGTTTCTTCATCTGATAAGGATAATTCATCTACGATCTCATTTAGGCCCCTTCCATCAAACCTAGCCTTGCAGAATTTCTCAAAGTTGTGCAAAGCTTTCTTTATGGTATATTGAGTGCTTTCTGGTCTAGTTGAGTTTCGTTCCAAAAATGTCTCAACGGTTCTTTTGACCTTTAACATATCGTACATTCCCTTTGATTGATTTTAAACTAAAGGTTTTAGATTAAGTTAAACATCTAAATACATTTGAGACTGACTAGTGACATGCCTGAAATCATCTGCGAAGATTGTGGAAAACGACTATTTCATGAAAATGAAACCACGTTAAAGATTGAAGAAGCTGTTCATAAA
>JACZTB010000092.1 GCA_022573895.1 Nitrososphaerota archaeon | reverse complement strand
AAACCATCTCTATCTTTAAACATACTTCTAAGCTCTGGCTTCCTGGCAAATTCAACAACCGATCTAATATCATTTATAGTATGATCTATCAAATCATTCAATAATTTTTTGTCAAAACCACTTAATGTCATAAGATTAGAAAGTGAAGCTTGAATATAACCGATAATTCTAAACGATTTACGTAAAACAGATTATTCAGAGTCTATTTGGCTTTGAGTGATTATCTCATCGTGTAACGTTACAATATCGGTTTATAGTAATATCACAATATAGGTTAGTAACAATATTACAATATACATTAGAACGTTACATTATGAGTTTGTAGTAATATTGCAATAAACGTTAAGAGTGCTTTTTCTTATTCTTTTTCAATGATTAGTTTTTTCCCTTTAAGCCTTAGCCACACTTGAAAATTCTTAATTCTAAGTAAACCGTGAGGGCGTTATGGTGGAGGAAAAAAAAGTAGATTTGAGCACTATTCTTTATGATTTGAATCGGCAAGTGAAGGACAAAATTTTCAGACTGAAAAAAGAAAATCCATTACTTGTAGACTATCTAGATTTAGAGGCAGAGAAGTTGGAGAAACAATTCACCGATATACTCTCTAGGTCTCCGGTACTTGCAGAAGATGAGGCGATGGTTTTCTTTAATCATAATAGAGTTAGCAAAAATCTTTCCATGATTGAACATGGTGGATTTCCATATCTGTGGGATGAAAAACTGTACAATCTTATGAAAAAAGCTATGGATGTAAATCTTGGAATCTCAAACAAGTGGGTGAAACTATTAATTGCATCAAACACAATTGAGCTCTTATTTAACAAAGTTTTAGAATTGCATAAAAAAGATGACTTTAAGCGACTCAAAGAAGCAAATCTACAAACTAAAATGGAAGAGGTAAATGAAATTCTAAAGTCAAAAAACATGGAAAAACCTGACTGGCAGGAAATTGAATATGTTCGATCACATAGAATATACGTTGATCACCCAGTTTCTGAAATCATTTCTGACATAAAGGATGAAACTGTTAGAAATGTAGTCAAGTATGTAGATAATGCGTTGGAATGCCTAAAACCTCTTCTTACAAAAAAGACTGATTAAAACACATCGAATCATAACCATTAGCCACACTTGAAAACAGCTTCTTTGATTTCCCTTATTCGCTTAGTTAAGATTTCAGAAGACTGTGTAATTACTTCCACTCCAAATTTTCCATGTTTGCCTAAATAATAAATCGCAAAATCTTTCATAATCGAACCTAAAGCATAACCTAAACTGAAATCTTCTTCTTTCTCTAAATTACATTCTTTTCTAAAATTCTCCGATCTTGCCATACCATAGTTTCAGGAATTTGAGAAATTTCTTCATCGATTAAATTCTCTAAGTATCCTCTTCCATCAGTATTTAATCCCATGAGAAAAATTACATTATGAATTATTTAAAGTGGGAAACACTAAATCATTTCTTCTTAGGAGTATTCCAGTAGGGAGATTTACAGCTACCACAACGAAGAGGCTTTTTACCATCTCTAGATAACCACTCATGGCCACAGCGATCACATTTCCACACATTTCTTTTTACTCTCCCCATTGACATTAGTGAACACTATCAGGTTTAAAGCATATATACACCTTTAGTGTACACTAGCAGTGTTATGGAAAAACAAGTACTGGAAATCATAAAGGAAAAAGACACCTACAAAATATCAGTCGAAATAAGTGAGAATAGCAAACAAGAGCCTAGTATAACGATCAAAGTCCACACAGACGGATCAACCAAAGACGCAGTGGATGAGGCCCTAGAACAATACAGACGAGCTAAGGAAGAGTTAAAGAAATGAGACTCTTGTTAAGTGAGTCTTGTGAGGCCGTAAGGTGTGATGAGTGTACGTATTCGAACTGCATATGCTACTGTCATAGAGACTGTGAAGAATGAATCTAACCTTCAAGTGTTCAATCTGTGGCAAGGATCTACTACCTTACGAGGTAAAAAAACACGAAAAATTTGAAATCGAGCAAAGTATTCTAAAGAATCTTAATTGTAATAAGAAACACACTCACACCAAAAGATGCTTACAATGAATGAAATCTTGGATAGATGCTAA
>JACZTB010000014.1 GCA_022573895.1 Nitrososphaerota archaeon | reverse complement strand
CTATTGCTTTTTCCATTTTTGCTACATCTTCAGCTGCTTCTTCTTCAGCTTTTGCTACATCTTCAGCTGCTTCTTCTTCAGCTTTTGCTACATCTTCAGCTGCTTCTTCTTCAGCTTTTGCTACATCTTCAGCTGCTTCTTCTTCAGCTTTTGCTACATCTTCAGCATCTCTGAGTGTCTCACGTTCTTTTTGCATCATCTCTTTTTGATCCTTCATTGCTTCTCTTTCTGCTTCTCTTTGATCCTTCATTGCTTCTTTCATTGCTTCTCTTTCATCCTTCATCATCTCTCTAGCGATTTCACGATCCTTTTTCATTTGTTCACGAAGTTCCTTTTTTTCTTTTTTAGTTTCTTCTCTCATCTGTTGTTGAAGTTCTTTAATTTTCTCTCGTTTGTCTTCATTCTGAGATAACGATTCGATATTAGCTAGTGCTGCAGCTTTTTCGGCTTGATTAATTTCTTGTCCTCTAGATTCTTTGATGAGAACCTTCATGTTTTCCCTAAATTCTTTGAATGTATCTTTGTAAGTTTGTCTGAGCACTTTGTAGGAATCTCTAATTGCATTTAGATTATCTCTACAGTCTTGTCTAACATCTTGTCGTTCTGAGGGGAGTGCATCTCTCATGGCATCTCGACAGTCTTGGATGACAGCTTTTGTCTCCACTCCTTGTTGCTCAAACAAAACCCATGATTCATCTACAAAATTTGAAACATCCTGACTCAGATTTGAAACAGTAACTTGATTGATTGTGGTTTCTACTTCCTCTTCATCAGTATCTTCTGCTTCAAAATCAAGAACTTCATCTATTTGTTCAATCGAAAGCTGCGTCATTGAAACAATTGCATCTAGAATATCGTTTCTGTCAGTTGTATCCAAAACAAACTTGAGTTCTATTCTGACTTCTGCGACGCCATCATCTACTCTAGCTTGTACTCTGAATCTTTCACTAAGCCCCTCGTCCTCTTCGATTTCTAATTTCAGAGCTGCATCTGCATCACCTCTGCTTAGAGCAAACTCTGCTATTATCTCATCAATTAAAGCTGTTCTATCAATAGTTAATGTTGAAAATTCTTTTTTGACCTTTACCCTTGACTGGTCTCCAATTATTTTTGCTTGAACTTTGAGATCGGTCTCATCCTCAATTTCGGGTATATCTAATTCCTCTGTACCATCTTCCGTTCCGTCTTCTGTTTCCGCTTCTTGAGCAAAGGCTACACTAGCTAATTGTAGCTGTAAATCATTAATGGCATCAACACTATTTTCAGAATTTGGTAATAATGGGGGATAACTAGCAAAACCTAGAACTAGAACTGACATAAGAAAAATACTACTAATACTGATACTCATTATACTGACTGATTGAAGGAATTTAATATAACAATTACGTAGGAATGGTACCGAATTTTGTACAATTACTTCAAAGCCGTCAAAGGGTCTTGTTGTTTTAGTTCAATACTCCTTAAATTTCAAATCCTATAAGACATGAACTGTTTTCGTGATTAATTTTGTTGGAGTTAACCAAAATGGGATCGGCAGGATTTGAACCTGCGACCACTAGTCCCCCAGACTAGTATCATACCAAGCTAGACGACGATCCCTTGCCTCACAGGCACAAAATGAAATTATTAAATTGTCGTATTGATTAATGAGAATTATGAAGATTTGTAACATTTGTCACAAGATTTCTGCTACTGATCAAGATCACTTAGACTGTATTCAAAAAAGAAGAATTGATCTTGAAGATGATGATTTTAAAAATAAACTTCCAGAAAAATTAGAATTATCAAATAACCCACAAGATTTAGCTGTTGAAATGAGGGCTATCTTAGAACATCTTTCAAAAGGGAAAGATAAGGAGAATAAATTATAACCATTTTGATAATCTTTCTTTTTCAAATTCTAGTTTTTTAGAAAGATTATCAGAAGTTGATTCTGTAAGTTTTGTAGAAGGTTTTGAATTTGAAAACATGTCAACCTCAAGAATAGATGCCGTATCTCTACCTGATTCTATAAAACACCCACCTTTTCCGTCAAATAATTTAAATTCTTTTTTAGATTGAATTTCTGAAATAATATTTTTTGCAACTGTAATACCTTCTCCTTCTGCAAAAACTCCTGCTTTTGGAACGGCCATAGTTTTAGTAACTGATAAGCTGGTAACATCACCTATAGCAAAGACATTTTCAAAAGGTGTTTTACAGTCTCGGTCTATTGGGATAAATCCTGATTCTTTTGCTAATCCGGAATCATAGATTACTTTTGGAGCAATATGTGGTGGAACAGCCAAAAGTAAATCAAAATCAGCTTCACTATTTTCAAAAATTAATTTTTTGGGTTCAACAGATTTTATTTTGCAAGAATTATGAAAAGTTATATTCTCAGAATTTACTAAATCAAGAATTTGTTTACTTACTTCAGGACCAGCTGCTGGCAAGGTTATAGGAGCAGGACTGTAAAAGTCAATTTGTACAGAATCACGTATTCCTCTTTTTCTAAGCATGGAATCTATTAGCAAACTAGCCTCAAACGGTGCAGGGGGACATTTGTAAGGCATCCCCATTATTGATATTGCAATTTTTCCAGATTCCATACTCTCAAGTCTATCATGAATGTCTGAGAGATGATTATGATCATACAGATTGAACCCGTTTTCAATTAATCCTGGAATTTTTTGAGGAGCTAAAATAGCACCCATGGAAATTATTAGAAAATCATAGGAGATGTTCTGAGATGTAATTTTTACATTTCTGTTTTGAAGATCAATTGCTAGGATTTCATCTTTAATGAAATTGATTTCTTTTTTTGGTAGCTCATTTAACGAACCAATAGAGTTTTCAAAAGTTCGAGTTCCATTAATTATCCATAATTTTGCAAATCCTACCATAAACCAATCTTTTTTGTCTATTATAGTGATTTTTACTTGTGAAGTAGATAATGAATTTCTCAATTCATTGGCAGTAGAAAGGCCACCAAAACCTCCTCCTAAAATTACAACATGTGGAATGTTTGCCAACTTAGCGGTCTTGTGCTGTAGGTCTTATCAAAACTTCATTTACATTAACGTGAGACGGAGATTCAACTGCATACAAAATTGCATTTGCAATATCTTTCGCTTGTAATGTTTCCATTTTTTTTGTATTTTCAATAAATCCTTGCAAAGATTCATCAGTAATTGTATCAGTGAGTTCTGTTGCTACAACTCCAGGTTCAATACTAGTTACTCGAATGTTAGAACGTGCACTAAATTCTTGTCTTAATCCCTCACTAAATGCTGCAATTGCATGTTTTGTTGCACAATAAACACTACCAGTTGGGAAAACAATTCTTCCAGCAACAGATGAGATATTTATAATGTGGCCAGATTTTTTTTCTTTCATATGTAAAATTACTGATGCAGTGCAATATAATACACCTTTAATATTCACATCAATCATTTGATCCCATTCATCTACCTTGAGACTTTTAAATAGACTCAAAGGCATCAGCCCGGCGTTATTTACAAGAATGTCAATGGATCCCCATTTTTCTAAAACTGCTTTAGCAAAATTTTCACATTCTAATCTTTGTGTAACATCTAATTTTTGGTAAAATACTTCTCCGCCATCAGTGGAGATCTTTTTTGCGAGTTCTTCTAATCTGTCAACTCTTCTAGCACCTATAGCAACTTTTGCACCTGCTTTCGATAGTGTCAAAGCAGTAGCATATCCTATGCCGCTACTAGCTCCCGTTATTATTGCTACTTTATCTTTAATCATCTAAATTACTTAAACGCACTTTATTTCAACATCGTAAAAATGTTTAGACGTTAAAAATTCCAAGTTTCAAGAAAATTACTGGCAACTTTATTAAAAGAAAAATGATTAATCAAGTTGTGTTATCTGAAAAATGTGCTTATTGTGGAGATTTGACAGATTTTCCCTTCCATTGCAATTATTGTAAGGATCCATTTTGTGCAGAACATAGACTTCCAGAAGAGCATAGATGTGTAAAACTTAGTCTAATTAGAGCAAAAAAATTTGGTGAGGGAAAAGTCATACGAGATGGAGGACCAAACAAGCCAAATATTTTTAAACGAATTTTTAGAAGATCTTAAAATCAATAAGGACTCTTTTCAGGAGAAATTTTTGCACGTCTGCCTTGATAAATTAGAGCAATACCAAGTACGAACATCACCAGTGCAGTTAATGGGAAATTTTGTGGTGCAGGCAAAATAAACCAATAGTAAATTCCGAAACCAATTGACACAGCTGCTTGTACCCATAGTTTAATCCATTTTGGGGCTTTGATTAATCTGCTTAAAAGTTCAATAGCAAGAATTCCAAATACTGGATAAATTGAAATTAATAAAAAATCAAATACTTCAACACCTGTGTGAGACATGTAATATGAAAATAAAACAGGTGTAATTTTTATCTAATCATCCCAACGAATTTTAGTTGCAGCTTTTTTAGCAATTAAAGCCTGAGCATTTTCATATGGAATTGTAGCAATATCTTCAGTTTTGAAAGGACCATATTTTTCAAGATCAGCACCTACAATTTCTCCTACTTCTTTAAGAAACCTAATGACAATTCTCTTTGTTTTATGATTTTGAGCTAATGATTCTAGGAATTTTGACTTTCCATTAATTGTTGCAGAAAGAATCATTTCAATCCTCTCTCTTTGTTCCTCTTGTGAATCCAAAATGAATTTTTCTTCATCTAAAAGATTTTCAAATTGAATATCTTTAGATTTTGAAATTTTTTCTATTCTAATATGTATCAGTAATGATGTTAGTTCAGTCGCCATTTCTATCAAAGCATCTTTGATTTTACTTTCTACACCATCAAATTCTTGTTTTTTTAAATTTCCAATAAAGTCAGAGAGGTTCCTGTAAAAATTTGGATCGATTTCTAGTATAGAATCATTTTCAGTTTCTTGTAAAACTGTATGATGTAAAGAATTGATATCGATTTGATTTGATTCAGACATTCCTTACCTAATCCTTAAATGGTGCGTGTATTTGTGTTTGATTGAAGTAAAAAATTGCCCTATAAAGTTAGTCATGGAAAAGCAATCCAAGTTACATATTCACCTGATGAAGTTTTCTCCAAGATTCAACATGAGGACATTCAGTTCATCGATCTACAATTTACCGGTCTTACAGGTCATTTTCATCATACAACAATTTCAACTAACATGTTTACCCCTGAACAAATGAGAGATGGATTACCTAAATTGGATGGTTCATCAATTGTCGGCTTTACTGAAATTAATGATTCAGATCTACTTCTAAAACCAGACCCAAATTCATTTGCAATAATTCCTTGGATGACTGAAAACAAAACAGCTAGACTTCTTTGTGATATTTTTTGGGGAGAAGATAGAGGAAGATTATCAAGAGATCCTAGAGGAATTGCTCAAAAAGCTGAAGAATACATCAAGTCTCAGGGATTTGATTTTAGTACATGGGGTCCAGAGGTGGAATTCTTTGTTTTTGATAAGGTACATTGGGATGTTCTAACACCATACAAAGGACAGTCTTATTCAATCGAATCAAAAGAAGCTCCATGGAGTCAAGAAGGAGATGGATATCCAATGGGCTTACAAGAAGGATACTATCCTAGTACACCATCAGACACTCTTACACCATACAGAAATGAATGCGTGAGTGTTCTGGGAAAGAATTTTGGAATATTATGTGATAATCATCACCACGAAGTTGCAACTGCAGGACAATGTGAGATTGATATCAGATACGATCTTCTGACAAATGCTGCAGATTCAGCGCAGACCTACAAGTATGTTATCAGAAATATTGCGCAGAAATATGGAAAGGTTGCAACTATGATGCCAAAACCAATTGCGATGGATGCAGGTTCTGGAATGCATGTTAATGTTAGTTTATGGAAAGGAACGGAAAACATATTTTTTGATCCAGATGATGAGATTGAATTAAGTCAAACTGCAAGATACTTTTGTGGTGGAATCCTTAATCATGCCAAAGGATTATCAGCAATTTGCAATCCTACAACTAATTCATACCATAGACTTGTGCCCGGATATGAAGCTCCAGCATATATTGCATGGAGTTCAGGAAACCGTTCTGCTATTGTCAGAGTTCCAAAACATCTCAAAGGAAAAGGATACGCTTACCTAAAGAGACTAGAGTTTAGAGCCCCTGATCCTTCAGGTAATCCATATCTCGTTTTTGCTGCAGTTGCAGCAGCTGGAATGGATGGAATCAAAAAGAAGATGGATCCTGGAGATCTTATACGTGAGGACATCTTCAGGATGACTAGATCGGACAGAGTTAAAAGGGGTATAGGTGTTCTTCCAAAAAGTCTTGGCGAAGCATTAGATGAGTTAGAGAGTGACAGAAAATTTCTTAGTCCTATTTTCATTAATGATGTAACTGATAAGATAATAGAATTAGAAAGAAGAGATCAACGTGAAATAGCCATTAGGCCACATCCGCATGAATTTTATCTATACTTTGATGTTTAGACTCTTCCAGTAAGTTGAAAGATATAGTATAATGAAATTGCCATCAGAGTAAAACCTCCTCCTAAAAAAATACCTCGCCTATTCTCAGATGTAGCAGCTCTATACAGTAAAACCCCACCAGTAAGACCCACAAATAATATCAAAACTCCAGTTATCACACCTACAAAGCTTGTGTTAGTAATTAACGGATAAAATAATCCAGCAAGTAATGCAAAAAATGCAACTAGGTAAATGTATTTGAAACCTGTAAGAACTTTGGATGACGTTTTATTCAATGCTGTTCGTAAATGTAGTTATAAAATAAACTTTTGAAGAAATTTTTCAAAATGATTTACATCATTCCGCCCATGTCAGGCATGCCACCACCCATTCCAGGCATGCCACCACCCATTCCAGGCATGCCACCTGGCATGCCACCTTCTCCTCCACCAGGTGGGGGGCCACCTGAAGATTTTTGGGTAGCAATTACATCATCAATTCTTAGAATCATACATGCAGCTTCGGCAGCTGCTGATACAACTTGAAGTTTAACTACAAGTGGTTCAATGATATCACTTGATTTCATATTAGCAATCTTTCCTTTCATAACATCAATTCCAGTCCATTTTTCTCCTTTTTGTTGTTTTGAGCGAAGAGTTGTAAGCGTATCAATTGGATCCATTCCAGCATTTTCAGAAAGCGCTAATGGGATTGATTCTAAAGCATCAGCAAATTTTTCTGCAGCTAATTGTTCTCTTCCTTCTAGAGATTTTGCCCAGCTTCTTATTTTTGTTGCAGCAAATGTTTCAGGAGCACCGCCACCTGCAACAATTGATGGCTTTTCCATTACATCTTTAACAACCATTAGTGCATCATGAACAGAGCGTTCAACTTCATCAACTACTCTCTGTGAGCCTCCACGAAGAAGTAAGGTAACTGATTTTGGGTGTTTACAGCCTTCTACAAATACCCATTTATCTTCTTCAATTTTCCTTTCTTCGACAATGTCTGCATTACCTAAATCTTTTTCAAAAAGATCATCAAGATTTGTAACAATCCTGGCACCTGTTGCTCTTGCAAGTTTTGTAAGATCACTTTCTTTAATTCTTCGAACTGCAATAATTTCAGCCTTTGCTAGATAATGTTGTGCCATATCATCAATTCCTTTTTGGCAAAAAACGACATTTGCGCCAGACCCAATGACTTTGTCAACCATTGTCTTTAACATTCTATTTTCTTCATCTAGAAATGCTTTAAGTTGTTGAGGATTTGAAATGTTAATTTTTGCATCAGTTTCAGTCTTACTAATTTCTAATGCGGTATTAATTAGTGCAATTTTAGCTTCAGTAACTTTGTGAGGCATACCTCCATGAACAATCTCTTTGTCAAGAACGATACCTTGGATAATCTTCGAATCTTTGATAGAGCCTCCAGCTTTCTTTTCTACCTTAACATCATCAATGTCAACATTATAGATCTCACCTTCTTTTTCTGAAACAGCAAGAACAGACTTGACAACAATTTCTGCAAGTTGATCAGAATCTCTTCTAACAAGTTTAGTTTGCATTGAGGTTTTTGCAATTTTAGTTAGAATGTTTTTATCGTTTGCAGAAATTTGGTCAGCAATGCTTTCAAGAAACTGTTTTGTCTTTTTTGCAGCTTTTCTGTAACCATCAACAATAATTGTTGGATGAACGTTTTGGTCAAGTAATAATTCAGCGTTTTCAAGTAAAGCACCTGCTAAGACAACTGCTGAAGTTGTACCATCTCCAACTTCATTGTCTGTAGTTTTAGCAATTTCAACCAGCATTTTGGCTGCAGGATGTTGAACATCAATTTCTTTTAGGATAGTTGCGCCATCATTTGTGATAGTAACATCTCCTAAGGAATCAACTAGCATTTTATCCATGCCTCGCGGACCTAGGCTGGTTCGAACAATTTCAGCAATAATTTTGCATGCAGCAATGTTATTCTTCTGTGCGTCTCGGCCTTTGGTTTCTGTACTGCCTTCTTTTAGCAATATAACTGGCATAGTACCTTTAGAAGTAGCTTGCACACCCATAGATGCAGAAAATCTAGATTCCCCTTTTATACCTTGCAGATCAGGTGTAATTTGGACAAAGTATTGATGTTTTTAAACTGGGAAAATCTAGTTGCAGAATATGGTCAAATCACCGAATAAAGAATCTTACAATAAAATTTTCACAAAATTAAAGCAACATCACAAGTGGTTTGAAAATTGTATTCCATTAATAGCAAGTGAAAATATTCCAAGCCCTGCTGTTCGAGAAGCTATAATTTCAGATTTTGGAAACAGGTATGCTGAAGGTTGGCCTGGGGAGAGGGTGTATGCTGGCTGTGTCTACATTGATGATGTTGAGTTTGAATGCATGAAATTAGCCAAAAAATTATACAAAGCAAAATTTGCTGATGTAAGACCAATTTCAGGAGTTGTTGCAAATCTTGTAGTGTATTCTGCTTTTACCAATCCAGGTAATGTAATGCTGGCACCTTCTATTCCTGCAGGTGGACATATTTCACATGGTAAAAAGGAGCATTTTGGAACTGCTGGTCTAGTTCATGGATTAGAGATAGAGTTCTATCCGTTTGATGCTGAGGAAATGACAATTGATGTTGATAAGACAAAAGAGAAAGTCAAGGTTCTGAAAAAAGACGGTCGTCTTCCAAAGATGGCAATGTTTGGCAGTTCATTATTCTTATTTCCACATCCTATCAAAGAATTATCAGATTTTCTAAAGAGTTATGATATGCACATTAACTATGATGCAGCTCATGTTGCTGGATTAATTGCTGGTGGAAAATTCCAAGATCCTCTACGTGAGGGTGCAGATACAATGACTATGAGTACTCACAAGACCTTGTTTGGACCTCAAGGAGGACTTGTTTTAGGTTTTGAAAGAGATGAAGAGATTATCAAAAAAGCAACCTTCCCGGGTCTTACAAGTAACCATCACATTCATCACATGGCTGGAAAAGCAGTTGCTTTTACAGAAGCTTTAGAGTTTGGAAAAGACTATGCAGATAAGGTCATTAAAAATGCTAAGTCGTTTGCAGAGGCTTTGAGTGAGATTGGATTCAAGGTATTAGGAGAGAAAAGAGGATTTACAAAATCACACCAGATTGCAGTTAATGTTTTAGATTATTCTGATGGTGGAAAAGTAGAAGCGGATTTAGAAAAAGCTAATATTATTGTAAACAGACAGCTCATTCCAGGCGATATTAAGGCAGGAAGAAACTATTTTCATCCAAGTGGAATTAGATTAGGAGTTTCTGAAATTACACGACTTGGAATGAAAAAAAGTGAGATGCAGGAAATTGCATCTCTCATTAAACAAGTAGTTATTGAGAAAAAGGACCCAAAGAAGATACTTAAAAAAGTTAAGGCTTTGAGAAAAAACTATCAAAAAGTCAAATTCTGTTTTGATAATAAGTTGGGTGCCTATGAATACGTCAAACTGAGATAACCCTAGGCGTAATCAGTCAGAAGTGATTGATCGCCTTGACTCTTACCAAATACCAATTCAATTTCATCTGATAGAGCATAAATTCTTCCTCTTTGATATTCACCAACATCATATTTGTCAACAAGTCTTTTTGCAAGTTTTAGATATTTTACTACAGAGCCTCTGGTAATTGTAGCAATTAGTTTATGGCCACAGTTACATGTTTGAATTAAAGGCATTCGGCGAAATGATTTTCCACAACCAGTACACCTAAAGTTTTGTCTAGCGTATGCCCTAAGATTTCCCATAATATCTGGAACAAGGTGTGTTGAAATGACATGTGAAACAATTTCTGAAGGGTTTACCACATCAATTAATTCAGCATTTCTCATTTGCATATCAAATTTGTCAAGCATGGAACCAAGCGTAGAGTAGGCACTACGGGATTTTGAAGTGGTTAGAGATGAAGTTGAATGTGTAAAGAAATAATCGTAAAACTGTCTTTCAGTTTCAAGGCGTGATTTAATAATTTCTACAGATGTAACATCTGATGCTTTGATCTGTTGAAATGTGGATTCAAAGAATTCTAAAGGAAGTGACTTTGTTACTTCAAGATTGTGTGCCTGTGATTGAGATTCATGTGGTAAAACAAGAGGTTGAATAAGTAATGGGGCATCCATTAATCCACCTATTCTATCAGAAAGAAACTGTCTTGAGAAATTAAGTAGGCTATCCATTAGAAGCATGATAGAATCAGCATCACCGTCAGCGTCTCTCCTTTTCGCAGAATGCCAGTTTGGAGTTGCAAAACAAACATGGGTTTCAGTATACCCAATGATTCGCCCTACAATTCCAACAGAAGTATGTGGGGCTAAACCAATTATTAGATGACCAATTAGATCGTCCGAATTCTTAACGTTGTAAAATGGAGATTTTTCATAGAACTTGTCTAAAAGAGTATCAATGTATTTACAGGTAGAAACTAGATAATTTCCACTATCATAAGGAATTATCACATCTTGCATACGAAGTTCAACAATTTGATCCGAGTTTACAAGGGGGTTTCCATCAATGTCGTGAGAATATCCGAGATCCTTTAGTTTCTCTATCGATGTTCCAATCCATGATGGTTTGAATTGAGTTAATGGAGAATTTGTTGCATCAAATCTGACAGTCCCATCTTTAAAGACTGTAAGTCCAAAGTTTTGACGTACAAGCCCCTTTTCTAGAGGTTCAGCAATTCTATCTTGATTAATTAGCTCTTTGACGCCTTTGAATGGTTCTTTTACACGCAAGCCCATCTTTTCTTGAGCTAATGCTAGTCTCGCTTTTAGTGGAAATTCCTTGTAGGAGTAAGTTGATGCTTTCCGTTTACATTTTTCGCAATTTGGTTCATTGAGGACATCTCTACAGTTAGGACACCTATAGAAAATTGTCGTCTTAGTACCGCATTTGGTACACCTTATGCCTATAGAAGGTTCATCACATTGGATGCAATGCCTGTTGAATAAGTTAGTAAAGAAGTGTTCATTTCTTGATGCCTTTAGAAGATCTCTAGTAGGTCCTCCTTTGTCGCTAATTGGAAATAAGATATGTGTCGGGGGTTTCATTTGCCTAGCAGCTGCTTTTTCAGGTCTTCCAATTCGAACCCAGATAGAGGTTGAGAATTTGTTCTTAATTCGAATCCCCGATGATTTTGTTAGAATTTGTGGAACTGGTAAATTACTAATTATTAGTTTTTCTCTAAACAATAAATTGAAGAAAATTTTTGCCTCTAGATTTTCTAATTCTATAATTTCATTTTCAACTTTATGAGGTACACCTAATTTTTCGAGAATTTTTTTAATTTGAGTCGAGTATTCGATAGATGTCTCGTTGATTTTTTTTGGTTCTAAAAGTTGGCCAAGTTCTTCTGGTGAGATTTTATCCCAGTAATACAGATAGTGTGGATGAAGTGGAATTTGAAAATCAAGAGAAATTTTCAATGCTTCATCCATTGTGGGTATTCTGGTCAGAAATTGTTTTAGATATTGATCATCAGGCTCATATTTTTGAATTTTTTGTTTTAGTTCCTCTATCCAAAATTCCTCAACATATCCTGAGGGAATAAGTTGAGCGTTGTTTTCAAGAAAGTCTCCAAATGAAATTAGAATATCGCCTAAATGTAGGATTTTTTCAATTTCATTTTTGATTTCTAATCCATGTTTAACATCTCTAATCTTTACAACATTACCATTTTTCAGACGAACTGTCGGAGTTTCAATGGAATCAACAAAGGCAATAGTTGCCGCTTTTCCTGGAATATCAATTTTAATCTGTGTTCCAACAACTATGGTATGATTCAAAATTTCAGCAAGTGCTGGATGGACCCCAACTGCCGCAAAGCCTGTATTACATGCTCTTCCATATCTTAATCGAAACCCACCTAACTTATTAGGCATAGATAAGACCGACCTGCCCGTAATTACTTCACGCATTCTTTTGGTAGCTGCGTCTTCCTGATTTTCACTTGTTTGAATTACGCCTTTAAGATCATTAAGCCATTCCCAACCATCTAGATTGTACAACTCGATCCTTTTGAGAAGTTTTTTAGATCTTCCAATCAATCCGTCATTTAAGACACGTAAAGCGCCTCCTCTGACCCTATCAGTTTTGATACGAGCCATAGATTTGTGATTTACAACCTCAAATGGATCTGTATCTACTCCATCTAGTTCTACTGGAAGGTTAGAAATGACATGTTCGATATCTTCATCTAAGATATGAAATTGAAAGCTGCCAGCCTCTCTTTCATAGATTCGCAATTCCTCAACAAATCTCCCTGTTTCGTCATCAAAGGAATTAGCTTGGTACTTTGATAGTCCAACTGCCTTTCTAACATGGTCTGCAATTAGCATTGTTACAGCAGATTCTGTTCCTCCTGCAGAACGCATGGGTCCTGCAATAGAAACTGAAAGATATTCAGTGCCGTCTTTATTTTTCTTTATTTTTACTTCATTAATTCCCTGTAAAGGTGCGATGGTTACTCCTTCGGTAACAATAGCCAGCCCGACCCGAACTGCAAGATCAAGTCTTTCTTCTAAGGACGCATTAGAAGGAGTGTATTTGCCGAGGGCAATTTTCTTTGATAGAATTAGTGCAGAAATCTCCTTTCCATTTTTCTTTAGTAATTCCCTAAGCGGTTCAGCAATATCAATTTCGTGCATTTTGGAGACCCGATCTGCTAAATCGAATGCGATCTTTGGCTCGATTACACCTGAAGAGTCAACCAAACTTGATTTTGCCTCTGCTGCTTTCTCAAAGATGGAAATTGTTTCAGTTGAGAGATTTGAGTAGTAATCACGATAATAATCAGGCATGTTAATGTCACTAATTCGAGAAATTGTATTATTTTCAAACATAATACAATTCTACTACTTACTTCTTTGAATTGCTTTTGCTATTTCTTCAAGTTTTTTGATACTTCCTCCTTTTTCAAGGAATGTTCCAATAACCAATGCGTCAGCTCCTGCTTTGGCCAAACTCTGAGCAGTTTTCATGTCTTTAATTCCTCCTCCTACTATCAAAAATCCATTAAAAGTACGCCTTACCGTCTGAATCATCTCTGAAGTAACATTAGTTTTTGCCCCAGAGCCTGCTTCTAAATATACAAATCTCATACCAAGAAATTGAGCAGCAAGGGCATATGCAGCGGCAATTTTTGGTTTTTCAAATGGAATTCCTCGTGCTGAACCAACAAACCAGGCAGAGGTTCCCTCTCCTATCACCAAATAAGCAGTAGGAAGTGGCTCTAAGCCAAACTTAAGAACACTTGGGGCTCCCAATGCTTGTGCTTGTGTAATAAAGTATGGATTCTCTGAGTTCATTAGTGAGCTGAATAGGATTGCGTCAGCATCCGGTACAACACCAGTAACATTCCCAGGAAACAAGATTATTGGTATTTTGATGCCTTTTTTAATGCCTTTAACCACTTGGGCCATCTCAATCTGATCAGTGACAGAAGAGCCTCCAACCAAGATTGCAGAAGCACCAATTTTTTCAACATCTCTGGCAAGTTTGCTTGATGCCTCTAAATGCGATACTTCAGAATCGATCAACACGAACAACAATGTGTTTTTCTTTTTTAGTTCGGATTTTAGGAACGATTCAACTTTTCCAGTCATAGTGGGGAATTGTAGATGACTCCTCTTTAAAGTTTAATTGTAATGTGGTATACAGATTTGTATAGCTATGCCAGAGTTTCAAGAGTCTAATTTTAACAATATTATTCGTCAAATTATCAAAAAATCACTATTTACTGAACGACAAATTGAAATTATTTTAAATCAGAAGGATCTTTTGGAAACTAAATTTTCTATAACAAAAGGAGCCTACTACAGACAAGTTGGGCAATCAAGAGAAAAATTAATCGGGTTATTCTATTCAATCATTCTTTTACACGGTCTAGGTATTTTATTACCTGATGACATTGATGTGATATCCAAACTTTCAGAGTATGTCCGTGTGATGAATGATAGTGATGTCTTCCCAGAAAGAGAAGAGCAGATCACTAATGTGATAGATATGACTATTCGAAAGGCATGTAACATGTGATGTTTGTGATGATTTTGGTCAAAAGTAAGTCAAGTTGTTGTGACGACGTTAATCTAAAGTGTAAAACAATGTTGCTCAATCACAATAAATCACAACATTGATAGAAAATTTGTGATGTTAGTAGAAATTCCTGATCCTGAAGTGATTTTGGGTGTGATTTTAGCATTCTTAGTTGGTTTAGTCGGGTTGTATGTATTCTATAAAGCACGTCCATTCATAAAATCTAGGAATGAAATGATTGATGTATCACAATCTGAGCGTTTAGAGTATTATGAAAGGCAGTTAATTGATATGAAAATACGTCTTGACGCTATAGAAATACAAGGAATTGAACAAAAATCAGATGACCCTAATTTGGAATTAAAACAATTCTTAGAGAAGTTAGCAAAGAATGAATCACATGAAACACAAGTTGTAGATGTTAATCATTCTGAAGTTGTGCCTGAAGAACCAATTTCTACGCCTAGTGTTTCTAGCTCAGATTATACAAGCCCAATAGGTCATGTATTGCATCTAATCACAAACAAAGCTATGACATCACGTGACATACAAATCACATTAAAGAGAAGTAGGGAGCATACATCACGATTAATGAAAAAATTATTTGAAGATGGTTTTGTTGAAAGGAATACAGAAACCAAACCATATACTTATTCAATAACTGAAAAAGGAAAAACAAAGGTTGATGAAATTCAAACTAACCCTATAATCACATAAGAAATTTCTTCAGGTTTTTGGAACAGGTTTTTTTCTTTAATCCAAAATTTTAGGAAAACAACCTAATTTTTATTATTTATTAATTATATATATTATTAAATTATAGTAATTATATGTCTGTTCAAGAAAATGAAGTTTTGGTAAAAATCACTTCAGCTGGAACAATTTCCATTCCTAAACAGTTTAGAAAGTACATGGATATTCAAAAAGGTGAATATGTTAAGTTAATTCTTGTAAACGACCGGTTAATTATTAGAAAAATTACTATTTCTTGACTAGTTATCGCTGTTTTTGACTAATCTTAATGGTTTGATAGGTCCATTCACGACCTGTTCTAACTCTATCAATTCTACCTTTTGATGAAAATCGTGACAAATAGGTGGATATTACACTAAGTTTTACTGGTTCGTTGAATTCGTCTTCATATTTTTCAAGTATCTTTGTGGAGGTAAATTCACCTACAGGGAAGAACTTGTCTACAACATGCCAAATTTTTGAGCCTACCGAGTCCATATTGGTTGCTTCTTGTTCTTCCTCAATATTCATCAAATCCATCATTTCAAATATTTTAAGAATCTTTTCCCTGGTAACATTGCCCTCTATTTTTATGTCGTAGCGTGCACCATCAGAGTCCTCCATATCTATTCGAATACGTTTTTTAACCATCTTTAAGATCTTGAGGATCAGATGTTAACAATTCAATTGATCCGAGAATGTTTGTTAACTAGGTAGTTTGTTAAGATTGACTGCCTAAGTTGTGCCTAACCATATTTTTATCGTTAACAACACATCATACATAATCACCACAAATAAGGAAATTCTTACGCCTGGAGTGGAAACAAGGGGGTTAGTTTTTGTATGTTCACAGCGTTAACATCAATCTTAACGCCTGGAGTGGAAATAAGGGGGTCATAATGGCCTTTTTTGGAAAATTCCTTAACAGAAAATTAACAAAGTGTTAACCTGAAAGGAAATTTCATCTAAACTCACACACCAACCTTTCCACTCTGTGTTTTTTTATATTTTTTTTTTTTGAAAATCAAAAAATAACTAAAAATAATTAATTATAAACTAAACTAGAGTTACTATTCTCTTCTTTACTCTCTTAATTCACATATGGTTATGATATTATTAGTAGGAAACAAAGGTGTGTGAGTATGTCTGACCCAATAGATAGAATACTTGATGCAGTAGAAGCTGGAGAATCTATTCTGAAAAATAGAGAGATTTTAAAATTAGATTACATCCCTAAAACTATACAATATAGAACCTCTGAACAGGAACAAGTTACCCAATCTTTATCGCCAATCATAAATCAATCTAGGCCATCCAACCTTTTACTCTATGGGGAACCTGGAACCGGCAAAACATTAGTGATTAAAAAAGTAATTGAAAATATTGAAAAAAGAGTTGAAAAATCAAACTTCCCAATTAAAATTGCATATACTAACAGCAAAAACGAAACCGCAATTTACGGATTGATAATAAGCCTAGGCAAACAACTAGGTCTTAATGATAAAGAATTACCTGCAACTGGCCTAGCAATAAGTGAGGTCTTCAAAAGAATTCTTAATAAAATTAATCAAGAAAGACTTAACACAATTTTTGTAATTGATGAAATTGATCATCTTGCCAAACAGGCACAAAAAACAGGTAATGACATATTATATCAACTTACAAGAGCAAACGAGCGTCTGGAACAAGGCTCCATAACTTTAGTAGGAATTTCAAACGATTTGACATTCAAAGACCATCTTGATCCTAGAGTTATTAGCAGTCTTGGTGAGGAGGAAATTATTTTTGTAAATTATAATGTTCAACAAATTGAAACGATCCTTCAGGAGAGGGTCAATGAAGCCTTTGTAGAAAATTCTGTTGAGAAACCTGCTATAGATCTATGTGCAAGATATGCAGCAAGAGAACACGGCGATGCTCGTAGGGCAATTAATTTACTTCTTAAAGCAGGTGAAATTGCCGATCGGCAACAATCAAAAAAAGTTACCGATAAACATGTTAGAGAAGCTTATGAAAAAATAGAAGAACAGTTAGTGAAAACTACTCTTAAAGGATTTCCCCCCCACAAAAAATTGGTTATTCTTGCAATTATGAGAGCAAACGGTTCCTCCACTGGCGAGATTTACTTATCGTACAAAAATCTCTGTAAGAGAATTGGTCATGATGAACTTACCAATAGACGAGTCACACAAATGTTAAGTGAAATTGATCAACTTGGAATTATTAGTGGAAGAATTGTCAATCAAGGCACTCATGGGACTACAAAAAAATTCAAACTTGAAACCACATCTGAAATTGTAAAAAAGGCCTTTAAAGAAAGTCCAGAAGCATCAATTTTGCAAGATATTCTCTGAATTTGAATTATAATTTTGATGGAAGACTTGGAAGGTCTTTAAATTTACCATGATTGCTATTCCTGGGTTTGGGGTCATTCCAACACTAGCCTGAAAAGGTGTTTGTCTTTGCCACGAACCGGAATTTACAAGTAAAATTCCTTTATACATATCCAATTCTGCTCTGTGAACATGGCCTACATGAAAGATATCTGGAATATTCTCAATTACTAAAAGATCCTCCATCTCAGGTGCTATGGGTGTTTGACGACCATAAATTGGACTTAAATGCCTTGCCCTGAGAAGATGTTTCATCACGTTTGTTGGTTTGTTATAACTTAGACCAGGTGTGGTCTTTACAATATCATCAATACTTTGTCCATGAAACATCATTACCTTTACACCATTCAATGAAACCACAGCTGGATTTCCAACCATAACTACATTTTCCATTTCCCACAAACTTGAATTGTATTTTTTTGGTATAGCCGGCTGGGGGAGAGCCCTTCTTCCTGGATCGTGGTTTCCAGGCATTATTATGACCTTTACATTTTTTGGAATCTTATCAATCAAACTTTCTGCTTTTTTTAGTTGCTCCTCAATGGTTAAACAAACCAACTCTTTTTCCTGATTTGGGTATATTCCAACTCCATCTACTACATCTCCACCAATTAGGACAAAACGAATTTTTCTTGCAACTGGATCCGGACTTGATAACCACGAGACAAATTCCATAAATTCCTCTTCCATAAAGTACTTACTTCCAATATGTAGATCTGAAAGAAAAACAGCATATACTTCAGTTTCTGATTTATTGATATGCTGATCCGGAATATCTGGTAAAATCAAATCCTTGATAACAAATCCTGAATTCTTTCCTAAACCTACCCTTACCATAACAAACTGATCAGTTAGAAGAGAACCTACAGTCTTCTGTAACTCATCATCAAAAACAATTCCCTCAAATGAGCCTGATGGATCCTCTAGAACTAACTTTGTAATATTTCTCTCAGTATTTCTTGTAGTGATAAGACCACACACATACATATCATCTTCTGTTTTTGCGGTTTTTACAAATGCTATGGATTTGAGCTTTCTCGCTTCTGGTCTATCTAAAATTATTTTTTTGAGTTTGTTAAAACGACTTGAAAACAAGGCATTATAACCGTCAACCCCCTCACCCGTTGTTATCTTAGTGGTAGGATCAAACAATACTATAATTTCACTTTTTAATGTTGGATCCTCTTTAATTCCAAGATATGTCTCCAAATCATCTTGGTTAATCTGAAATAACTTCTGTTTGGTCTTTTCTCTAACTATTTCCTTTATGATCTTCTCTAATTTTTTGACATCCACATTTTCTAAAATTTTAAAAGCATCTGGATGAATTTGGAATCCTTTGTTTAATGCATAATTTAACGCAAAGGTAAGCTCCTTTTTCATATCGAAAAATATCATCTGGTTTAATTAAATCTGCGCTCAACACCGAACCCTCAAATATTGTTTAAAAAGGAAGGCAGTATGTTTAAAATTAGAATAATTACATTTTTTATATTTTTAGCAATTTTTGCTGTCGTCTTTCAGATAGGCTCCATGTCTTCTGTAAATGAGGAAGAAGCAAATGCCTTCATGGCTGAATTTGAAGACCTAGTTTTAGATATTGATGCATTTGGAATATTTGTACACAACACAACAATTGCACTACCGATGTTTATTCCTGGGTTTGGAATTGTATGGGGGATGTTCTCTGCTTGGTCTACGGGATTTGCTTTAGCTGCAATAGCCACCATTGTTCCTGAAATAGCAGATATTCCCCCCCTTTCAATTCTTTTCTTATCACCATTTGGTTTGATGGAAGTTTTTGCATACTCTTTGGGCATCTCTAGAAGTTTTATTCTAATTCGAGCAATCATCAAAAAAACTAAACTTAGATTACTCATCAAACCAACAGTCATCGAAATTGGAATTGTGTTGGCTTTCCTTTTAGTAGGAGGATATCTTGAATTTTACATGATAGAACTAGTCCAAGAAGCAGGCTCCAAGTTGTCCGATTTCTAATTTTTAGAATTACTAACGAATTTACCTAATTAATCAAAAATTTACCATTCATTCAAATTTCTAATGAAGACTAATAGAGTTTACAAGTTTTTTTGTATTTTAAAAAATACTCTTTCTTCAGTTTGTGGGAATCTATTATGGCGAAGCGAGTTTTTTCATTTCTAGACATTTAGAATCATATTCATTCAAGTATTGCTTGATGCTAATTTGAGAATCTTTAATGTATAATTCACATGTTTCAAAATCTATCAATTTACCAATGTTTTGTTCACTAGTCACATATTGCAATATGAGAATCCCCACAAGTATAATTATCAAAATAATAGGTACTCTTCTTTGATAAATATCCATAAATTTTGCTAGATAATTTTGAACTTAAGCGTATAGATAAGTTTAGAATCTAAGTTGCTATAATTATTACAGTATCTATACATGATTTTCATGTTTATATTTAGTATGGGGTTAATCTAAAATAATTTAGTAGTAAATTATAAACCAAATTAGAAGACAAATCTATCATGAAGGCAGCTATAGCACTATTAGTATTACTTGTCGTCTTATCAGGATATTTTATCAATGAATCATTTGCTGAAATTTCTGAGAACCAGGCATTTCTTTTAGAAGGCTTTGGATTTGCAGTAACTGAAGATATAATTAGAATTTCAGAAATTGATCTAGGTTTGTCTTCTCAACAACAACATGGAAGTACAATTAACTTCCTGACAGAAGATGGTTTTATTACATTAGACGATGAGGAATTTTTTATCTCTAACTTGGAAGGAAAATTTTTACGTGAAGGCCGTTACATTAGGATTAATGGAGACATTGAAAGTTCAAAAGGATTTGATACCTCAATTAACTTCTTTGGAAGACTCATTGAAGAAAGTAAAGACGCGTCAGTTTATAGTTTTACCGGCAGAATTACAACACCTGATGATACTTACAAAGTAATTTACACAACAAAATTAACTACACTTACAAAAATTAACACAACACCAACAATATCTGAAGAATCAAACGATCTTACAATTTACATTCTTAGAGGCTCTTCTACACAGGGAATTGTAAGTAGTTACATTCAACTCAGTGAAATCAGAGAGCAGGCTTCAGCAACACAAAATGCATATGATTCACTTAGATTGAGATATTTCTCACAAGATAGAATTTCTGTAGAACCCGGTACTACCATCACAATAGTGAATGATGATATAGTATCTCATAGTATTCTTAGTGGAAAAGAAAACAATGATCGCCATAATCCATTTACACCAGACGGAAGAATTTTAACTGGAGAATTTGCTCCAGGAGAATCAGTCAGTATAACATTTGATGATGGGATTTTACAGACTATATGATCCTGATTACCCATGGATGAAAATTGTCGCATATGTCTTTCCAAATTCCGACAGTTTGATTTTTGGCCAAGGACAAAACTTGGGTAATTAGTTTTCCCACTGCCATCTATAATTCATGTATGAATCCAAACTTTTCTGATTAAACACCATTACAGACAAATCAGAAAATTCTTTTCCTTCCAAATCTTTTACAGTTCCTACAAAACTAGTTTCATTTTCCGTTGTTATTGCCTCAAAAACATGAACTTTCATTTTAACAGTATCAAAACCATGTTCTCGAAGATAAATGGCTATCTCTGAAGGCATAAAGTGCTTGTCTGGTTGTTTTTGCCAAGGTCTTGGAACTAAAATCACACTAAAACCATCAATTAACGCCTTTTGCAATTCTAATTTCTTATCTTCAATCGAGGTTGTAACATGCATAGTAATTACTTTGGATTTATCAACAGGAACTTGGGCTCTTGAAGCAGCAACTTGAATTGAACTGATACCAGGAACAATTTCAACTTTATCAAAAATTTCTATTAGTCTATCCACAACTTCTGACTCGGAAAAATTTACATCTCCAGTAAATGGAATTACCAGTATTCTGTCACCAAGTTTAGAAAGAATTTTTTGGTAAGTTTCTTCCTGATCTTTCATGGTAATTTCATAGATCTCTTTTCCTTCAGTCAAATCCTCTATTGTTTTTAGTGTGTATTTGTAACCAATCACAACATCACACTTTTGAAGAATCTCTTTTACAATTTCAGTTACATATTTTGGTGAACCTGGACCAACACCAACAGCATAAACTTTTCCCAATTTTACTTTGTAAATATTTGTCTGTCTTTAATATATTGCACAAAAGGTTTCCAATCTACTTTCATGTATTTTGTAGGCTCTTTTATGGGATATTTGACCCAATCTTGTGCTATTGCATATTGAAATTTTTCTTGCTTTCCATTTTTTTTATATTCTAATAGTAATACACTTCCCCAAACCTTTTCTTCATAACTAATACTGGAAATATCGTCAAATGCTACTTCAATATTTTTCTTATTTTCCAAATCATACATTAGTTCTTCTTCATTATAGCCATCATGACGAATCATTGTATTCTTTGATTTGATAAAATTAATCACCTGTCTTTGAGTAATAGCCTTCCACCACTTCATCCTAGATTCTGTCTTGTGTACAAACATCAAGTGTTTGTCAGTCAACATTAACATCCCCTCTTTTCCACCAATTGAAAAGAACTTTTTAGATTCTCTCCATACCGAAACTAAATGTGCCTGAATCTTCTCATCAGATTGCATGTCGCTTGATTTATTTAGCTTTATTAAAAACTAACACAGTTGGCTTTTAAGGAAGCCAATTTGTCAAAAACCGTTGAATAAGATATTTTTAGTGATTGCAGTTTCACTACTTTTAGTTGGTTTTGCAAACCAAACATTTGCTCAATATGATGAAAAATTAATCATCTTGGAAACAAATCTTGGAACTATTGTGATTGAGTTTTTTACTGAGGACGCGCCAAATCATGTTGATAATTTTATTAGACTAGTTGAATCAGGATTTTATGATGGAACTATCTTTCACAGAATAATTCCCGGATTTATGATTCAGGGAGGCGATCCAAATACAATTGATGGTGATCCAAGTACTTGGGGACAAGGAGGTCCAGACAAAAGATTAGATGCAGAATTTAGTACAATTAAACATGTTCGTGGAATTATTTCAATGGCAAGATCAGCTGATCCAAACAGTGCAGGTTCTCAATTTTTCATAATTCACAAGGATTCTAACTTTCTTGATGAACAATATACAGTATTTGGTAGAATTGTAACTGACGAAAGTTTTGAAACACTTGATAAAATTGCAGCAGTTCAAACAGGAGTAAGTGATAAACCCAAAAATCCTGAACAAGTCAAAATTACTAAAGTAACAATTGTTAATCGTTCTGAGGTTTCAAATCTTCTTGAATTATCAGAACCTGAACGTACACAATCCCCCATAACCCCCTCAACCGGTAATCAGAAATATGAAAGCACTGAACATGGAATTTCATTTAGCGTACCTGAAGGTTGGTTGTTACAAGAACCTGCTAAAACACAAGAAGTTACCCCTGATGTAGTTGCAGTAGGACCAAAAGTAGGAGCGGTGAATCCAGTAATTTCGTTAACAGTTCAACAAACTAATCAAAGAACTCTAGATGATCTTATCTCTGAAAAGCTTGAAACATTAATGAAAGTAATAGAATCAGTAGATTTTAAGATAATTACACAGGAAAAGACAACTGTCAATGGTAATCAGGCATATGTAATTAACGCAGAAGGACTTTTTTTATCTAATAATGAAAAAATTAATGTAAAATATAAAGAAATTTTGCTTTATGGTGCCGAAAAATATTACACATTTGCATACACCAACGGCGTAGATGACTTTGATTCTCAACTTCCAAGATTTGAAGAAACAATTGATTCCATTGAAATATTATCCAAAAATATCTCGATAAATGATTCTGTTGAAGAAGGAGGTGGGTGTTTAATTGCAACGGCCACCTTTGGCTCTGAACTAGCATTACAAGTTCAACAACTTAGAGAGCTTAGGGATAATACTATTTTATCAACAGAATCTGGAACTACATTTATGACAGGATTTAATCAACTCTATTACTTATTTTCACCAACAATTGCTGATTTGGAACGTGAACACCCAGTTTTCAAAGAAGTTGTAAAACTCTCAATTACTCCAATGCTATCTACGTTGTCGATTCTAAACTATGCAGAAATTGATTCTGAAGAAGAAATATTATCTTATGGAATTGGAATAATTTTAATGAACATCGGGATGTATTTTGTAGCGCCAACAATAATCATCTATAAAATTAAAAAACAATTAATGAAATAGAATTTTACCAAACATCATCTACTTTCTTCTTATTTCTAGCCAATTGTACCCTTTTCACAGATTGGGTGAATATATGCTATAAGAAAAATTTTCACTAAAATAACAGGATTGTTAGGTTCTCATAATATCTGAATGTAAGATATCATATGCCCTTGATGAATCCTTTTCATGTAGAATGATAGTGATGCTGTCTTGGCTGAAAAATGCATTTTCTAACTCAATTCCATTGGTATGTAATACATCAGCAACATAAGAAACCACATCTGTTTGATTCTGAGATGTGGGTATTGAGATTCTAATCTTTGCAAGACCCGTACTAAATATATTATCTTTGTTTGAAACATTTCTGAAAATCTGTCTTATGTCTTCCATATCTTCTGTTAGAAATCTAAAAGAATCAGACAATCTAAAAAACTCGTAATTGTTTGTTATCTTGGAGAATTTATTTAAAATTGTAATAGGATCAATTTCATTTGAATCCTTTATTGAAAATTTAATATCCATAATTCCATCAGTTAAGGACAATCTAGCATTTCTCAAAACTGGTTCTTCTTTGATCTCTTCTTTAGTTTCAAATGAATCTGCATATCGTTTTATTGCAACTACCACCGTATTGAGATTAACAGAATTTCCTAGAATCTTCTCAATCTCTGGTTGAATCTTTACTGCCAATGCTGTATAGTTTATCATATCCATCTTCATACAATCATAAATCGAACGATTTCTGGTAATAATTTCCCTTACAACCTCAGGTACAGACATGTTTGAAACTCTCATAAAATTATTATATTGTGTCAGTTATAATAGGATTATGTAAGAAATCAAAAAAATCTCAGTAATATTTATATAATGTCATATATATTACATATAGTAGATTAATATGACAATGTTCTTTGATAGTGAATTTGATAGAATCTTCAGAAGCGTGTCAAGCTCTTTTTTTAACACAGATGACATCTTTGAGGAATCCAAAGAAAATAGTTCTGGTCCATATTATTACGGTTATACAATGACTGTTGGTCCAGACGGAAAACCTGTTGTAAAAGAATATGGAAATGTCAAACTAGGTCAACTTCCAATTTCTGATACAAGAGAGCCAATTGTAGACACAATTGTCGATGAAAAAGAAAAGGTTGTAAAACTCATAGCTGAGATGCCAGGAGTTGAAAAGGCTGATGTTAAAATTGTTGTAGAAAACAATATTGTAGATATTTCTGCAGAACATGACAAAAAGAAGTACCACGTAAAAATTTCACTACAACACAAAGTTGATGAAAACTCTGCAAAGGCTTCTTACAAAAACGGAATTTTACAACTGATCTTTAAGATAGTTGAAGAAAAACCAAAAGGTAAAACAGTGGAGGTTGAATAAACCCCCCTTATTTTTTGAGGTGATAATATGACTAAACTTGTTTTAAAAATAGATGAAATTCCACAACAACATGTTGGAAGAGGTAGGGCAATTGTTGATCCTAAAATAATTGAGGATCAAAAATGGAGCACCGGTCAAATTCTAGAATTAACATACAATAAAAAAACACATGTTAAACTCTGGCCAGGTACCACTGAAGAATATGGAGCAGGAGTTATCAAAATAGATGGAATAACTAGACAAAATATCGGAGCTGGAATTGGCGATAAAATTTCATTAAAATCCGTTGAAACTGCAAACGCTGAACAGATTGTATTATCTCCAACTGAAAAGATCACAGCAGAAGGATTACAAGAATACATGATTTACAACTATCTTAATCATGTCTTTACAACAGGAGATTCAATATCTCTAAACACACAGATGGGAAGTAGAGTTCAGTTTATTGTAACTAGTACCAAGCCATCAAAACCAGTTATTGTTACTGAGAAGACAGTCTTCAAACTTGGAGCAATGACAAAAGCAGTTGATGCATCTGTACCAAGAATAACATATGATGAACTTGGAGGCCTAAAAAATGAGATTCTAAAGATCCGCGAAATGGTTGAATTACCCATGAGACATCCAGAGTTGTTTGACAAAATAGGCGTAGAGGCACCAAAAGGTGTCTTACTGTATGGTCCACCAGGTACAGGAAAGACTCTACTTGCAAAAGCAGTTGCAGGAGAAACTAATGCTCACTTTATCTCACTTAGCGGTCCTGAAATTATGAGTAAGTACTACGGGGAAAGCGAAGAGAAACTAAGAGAAATCTTCACACAAGCTGAAGATAACTCACCTAGCATTATTTTCATTGATGAGATTGATTCTATTGCTCCAAAGAGAGATGAAGTGTCAGGTGATGTCGAGAAGAGAATAGTTTCTCAACTTTTGACATTGATGGATGGCATGAAGTCTAGAGGAAAGGTTGTAGTGATTGCAGCTACAAATAGACCAGACTCGATTGATCCTGCACTTAGAAGACCCGGCAGATTTGATCGAGAAATTGAAATTGGAATTCCTGATGATCAGGAAAGATTAGAGATTCTCTTAATTCATACACGTGGCATGCCAATTGATGAAAAAGTAGATTTTAAACAAATCTCAAAGATTACACATGGATTTGTAGGAGCTGATCTGGAAGCATTATCTAAAGAAGCTGCTATGAGATCACTTCGTAGAATTCTTCCAGAGATTGATCTTGATGAAGAAAAAGTTTCTTCAGAAATTCTTCAAAAGATCCAGATTACTAGTGAAGACTTTAGAGATGCATTGAAAGAAGTAAGACCAAGTGCACTTAGAGAGGTCCAAGTCCAAATTCCAAATGTCAGTTGGGATGATGTTGGCGGTCTGGATCAATTAAAAGAAGAACTTCGCGAGGCAGTTGAATGGCCTATAAAACACAAAGAAGCTTTTGATTATGTTAATGTAGAAACTGTAAAGGGAATTTTACTCCACGGTCCAACTGGAACTGGTAAAACTCTAATTGCAAAAGCACTCGCAAAAATGACCGAGTCTAACTTTATCAACATTAAAGGCCCTGAACTACTCTCAAAGTGGGTTGGTGAATCTGAAAAAGGAGTCAGAGAAATTTTCAGAAAAGCACGACAGGCAGCACCATGTATTATCTTCTTAGATGAGATTGATGCACTTGTTCCACGAAGAGGTAATGGAAACTCAGGATCACATGTTTCAGAAAATGTAGTCTCTCAAATTCTAACTGAGATTGATGGACTTGAAGAACTACACAATGTCTTGATAATTGGTGCAACAAATAGATTAGATCTTGTAGATGAGGCACTGCTAAGACCAGGCAGATTTGATAGGATTATCGAAGTTCCTAATCCTGATGCCAAAGGAAGACAACACATCTTTAAAATTCATACCAAAAAGAAGCCACTTGTAAATGACGTTAACATTACAAAACTCGTAGAATTAACAGATGATTTCAGTGGTGCAGAGATTGCTGCAGTTACAAACAGAGCAGCAATAACAGCTCTGAAGAGATATGTTAGTGGCAAGTCTCAAAATGTCAAAGACATCAAGATAACTCAACAAGATCTAATTGATGCAGTTGATAAGGTAAAGCCTCGAAAAAAAGAGGCACTGCTTACCAATCCGTAAAATAGTCTAAATACCAAGGAAAATGACGTAAAACAATGAAACTATATCTTGACTTTCAACCATGCCAAGAATGTAATACGATAATGGCTGAACTGAGTAGCCCTGAAATGTTGTTTGCTGATGCAAAGACAAGAGCCGACGAATCTGCAAAATTTCTAAGACATCTAACATATAATCACAACGAAGTTGTCCAAGCTGTTATGAATGATCTTCCAAAACAAAAAAGAGATCAAGAGTTTGATTTCTTCAAATAACCTTCTTTTTCATTCTTAGAAGTTTGTAATCATATTCATATACAATATTGTTCTAATACTTTTGTGAAATTATAAAATGGAAACCAATTTTATTTTTGGTTTAATTGTTATACTTCTTTTAGTTAGTTCCTTACAATTTACGGTGGCATTTGAAACTGAGCAAGAGCCAAAACCACCAGAAATTCCAGAACCTACTCCAGAGCCGGAACCAATTCGATTACCTGATCCTGATCCTGTACCTGAACCATTCCCAAAAGATACTGAATCAGAAAAAATACAACGATTAACTGAAGAAAACGATAAACTAAAACAACAAAATACCAATCTTAAAGGACAGATATCAACTTTAAAAAATGAAAAGTTAAGATTACAAACTGAAATATCACAACTTGATGATATTATTAAAAGTCTTAAAGAAATAACAATGGAGCAGGTTCGAGTAATAATGGATTTGGTAAATAAATTTAAAGATATGTTATTTGAAAAAATATTTTCTCCTACAATTAACTTGTAGGATTTTTTTGATTAGTCTACTCTGCCAGTTTTAATGTTTTCTTAATTAAGACAACTCTATTTCTTATTGTAACATCACTTATTCCAGATTCTGCCGAAAATTTCTTTTGACTAATTTTTTCACCGTTCATTATACATGAGACATACAATGAAGCAGCAGCTTGTGCTACAGGATGCTTTCCAGCAGTAATCTCCGCTTTTTCACAACGCTTTAGTATCTCAAATGCGTCACGTTTGGTCTTTTCTTTCAGGTTCATATTATTTGAAATCTTTGAGATAAATGAAGCAGTATCATATTGATTTAGATTTAATTCAAGCTTTCTGATTATAGTTCTCAAATCTCGGGAAAGTGTTCTTCTTTCAACATTTCCAGCATTTGCAATATCATCTAACGTTCTTGGAATGTTATTTTCTCTACATGCTGCGTACAAAGAGGCTGAGATTAATGATGTCATTGTTCTCCCTCTAGTTAGTTTCGCACTAACTATTTTTCTGTAAATATAGGCTGCACGCTCTACGGCATTATCTGGAATTCCTAACTTTGTTTTCATTCCATGAAGCAAAGTAAATGCCTTACTTAAGGTAGCAGTATTTTTTGATTTGCTTCTCTGATCCCAGGTTCGTAGTCTATTGAATTCATATTTTGTTTTTCTAGGTAATGCGTTTCCAGAAAAATCTTTGTTGGCACCAATTACAGTTGATAGTCCTTTGTCATACATTGTTAGTGATGTAGCAGAACCTGTTCTTGCTTGCTTCATAAAACTTTCCAGAGTGTAACCATTGCTTTCATATGTGTCAGCTATGTTTTGCACTAGAATAAGACCGCATCCCCCACAAACAATTTCTCCTCTATCAGAATCTGTTATTACGGGGTAAGTTTTGCAAGTATCAAGTTGACACTTAACATCATAATCACTAGAATAATTTACTACCACTATTAACTATTAGTGGTGTTTCTAAAATAAAAATAAATTGTTTTAGGCAATTTTATTATTAAAACTGAACTTTGTAAACAAAAAATTCCTCAAATTTTTTTAAAAATAAAATTTCTGTTTATTATACAATACACATTTTAATAAACGTTAAAAAGAAAGAATAATTTCCTTGAAAACTACTTCTTTATTGATTCTAAAGAATGTCCACGATTTGTAATCATTTGGGTAACTACTTCTACTGTATAATCAATTCCATGTGCCTCTTCAAAATGATCTCTTAATTTTTTGATTAACCCAATAGTGTTTTCTTCATCTAAAGCGAATTTACACTCGAAACCATAGTCTTCACATCTAAGTTGTATATTCATTAGTCAGGAATAATGTTGAGGCTATAAAAACTGTATATTTTTTCTTTGATTATAATGGAAGTTAGAGTTACAAATTGAAGAATAATACTCCGTATAGGCACTAATTACATCTGTTTATGTATAGGATACAGATTAATAATTTGGAATTTGTTTTTCCTGTAGGATCTGTACTTGAAGCATTTCTAAGACAGAAAGTTACTGAATCTCCTTTATTTTTCAATACATTATTTATCAATGTTATCGGGGCATTTTGACAGTGTTACAACAATGGAATCTTGATAGGAAATATTTTCTTTTTCCTGTTACAAGATTCTGTGACTTGCTTATTACCATATCTGCATTTGTACTTGATTCAAGTATCTTCCTAAGAACAATTACTATGGAACACTTGCGAACAATGTTGTTGAAAATATTGAATTATCCATTATAGCACTAATTAAAGGAAAATCCTTAATGAGTTCAATTATTACTAATTAATAAGAAATGGTTTATTCGTACCAAGTTGTAAAATTTCAAACAATTTCTTTTGTACAAGGGACTTACTGGTCTCAATCAGTAAGTGATAAAGGAATTCTTTACAAATCGCTCAAAGATCCATTTTCAAAACTTATCGTTCAATCTGCTAGTGGCTTAAAAAAACTATATCGCGTTCCAAAAGACAGAACCGTTGTTGTAACTAATGATACTGTTCATTTTTTAGGTGAATTGGCTTGACTATTTAAAAAACTGATCAATCTGATCTCTATATTTAAGAGCAATCTTTCCAAAGTCTGTAAAATCTTCTACAGTTGGATTTTTCATCTTAATTGCAAATTGATTGACAAATACAGATAATGCACTGCCGATAATTAGATTGTAAACGCTATCAGCTACATTGTTTGAGTAAGGAAATACAACTTTAATAAAAGGTAGATATGTTTCAGTTTGGGAAATCATTAACTTGATGTGCTTTTCAACAAATTCTTCAACGTCACTTGGAATTACCATAATTTTACATGTGTTGATTTCTTATAAGTAGACATTTACTTCTTAGGCATAATTAAAATTCTTTTGTAAACTCTTTTAAAATAAAATCGAATTTATAACACGAATTCTACTTTCTATTATTGCTAGAATTAGACAAAAAAATATTTGGTAAAATTACAACCAAAGAAATCATTGGTGCTAAACCGCCTGAAATTCCTGACACCAAAAATATTCTCGAAAAAGAACTTGCAATTTTACTTGCAGAACTTGAATTCCAATCAAAGGAGAATCTTGAGAAGCTTTTAGAACAACAAAAAATTACCGAAAAACATGTGAATAGTAGACCAGGTGCTATGGCTTTGGCGCAAAACAAAATTAAACTATTCAATGAATACAACAAAAAATACATTCAAACAATTAAAGAAAAACTAGAATCTTAGTTTCAACATTAATCGTTAGATTAATGGTTGATTTCATACTTCATATCTTGAATTACCACACAAAAACTATTTTGTGTTATTATTGGGCTTAAATCTGCCTAGAAATTTGAAGAAAAAAGTTGTTGATTAATAAATACCAAATAACGAGGAACCTAGACTCGTGAATGGTAAATAAAACAAATGAATTGTGCCCAAGATGTGCACAGGGAAAATTCGTTACTGACAATGAATCAGGAGAAATGTTTTGCTCCAAATGTGGATTTGTAATTACTGAAAAATTACAAGAGTCTGGCCCAGAATGGAGATCATTTTCTCAAGATGAACATGGAGATAGAGCGAGAGCTGGTGCACCAACATCGTTAACAATGCATGATATGGGTCTTGCAACAATCATCAATCCTATAAACAAAGATGCTTCTGGTAGACCACTTTCAGCAACTATGAAAAGCACAATTGAAAGACTAAGAACTTGGGACAGTAGAAGTCAAGTTCATGAACCAGTAGATAGAAACTTTCGACAAGCATTTAGTGAATTAAATAGACTAAAAGACAAACTAGCTATTTCTGATGCAGTAATTGAAAAAGCAGCTTATCTTTACAGAAAAGCACTTGAAAAAGGACTTGTTAGAGGTCGTTCTATTTCAGCCCTAATGGCAGCAGCACTTTATGCTGCTTGTCGTGATACTGAAACGCCAAGAAATCTAAAAGATGTAGAAGAAGCTGGTAACATTAAAAGAAAAGATATTGCGAGATGTTATAGATTACTAGTTAAAGAACTTGACTTGAAGATGCCCGTAACTGATTCAGTCCAATGTGTTGCAAGGATTGCAAGCAAAATAGGAATTGCTGAAAAAACAAAAAGGTTTGCTATTAAAGTACTAAAAAAAGCACAAGAAAATGAAGTTTCTGCAGGAAAAGATCCAATGGGACTAGCAGCTGCAGCATTGTACCTATCTTGTGTCAGAAATGGTGAAGATAAAACTCAACGTGATATTGCCGAAGCCGCAAATGTTACCGAAGTAACTATCAGAAATAGATACAAGGGTCTCAAAGAAACACTTGATCTATAATTTAAAAAAATAATCTAACTTACACTTGTAGATAATTTGTCATTTAATTCAAAACTATGTTCTTCTAATGTCCAACTTAATCCCTGAATGTCTCTCCAAGATAGTTTTTCTTCAGAAAACAAATTTTCTTTTTTTGAAATTGCTGGAATTTCTACCATAAAATCTATAAAGAAATTTTGCATATAAGGAACGCGTAGAAATGGTAAATTATTCATCTACTCTGAATCCTTAGGTGGTTTTTCAACAAATCCCCCCTCAACTGGTTCAGGTGGTGGAATATTCTTTGATTTTCCTAATCCAATTGTTGTAATAATTACTGATGTTAAAATGATAAAGAATATGATTTGTGAATATGCTTCTGCATTTGGTAAACCCATGGTAATTGGATATGTAGCAAGTACTGCTGCAGCTAATCCTCTAGGAATCATTGAGTTTGTCACTGCTCTATCTAATTTGGAAAATCTCTTTGTTAGAGTTATCTTACCAACAAATATTCTTCCCAAGTAAACAGCAATTGTGATCAAAACTCCAAATACAATATATTCTATTTGTCCAAAACTTGCCATTAACCCAACAAACACAAAGAAGAATGTTCTTACCAAAAATGTTAGTTGATTATGTGTTGGATCGTCCGTCTCGATCTTTGGCAGTTTAAATCTGAGTATTCGTGAGAGGTGGCGTTTGTTTCCAAGCATTAAACCAAATACCAGTGCTATTAGAGCTCCTGATTCTCCAAATGAGTTTGCCAAGAAGAACAAAACAAACAAGATTCCTAATGTAAGCATGTATGCGTGTTGAGCATTTCCAAGCTTTGTTGAAAAATACATCCAAGGGATTCCGACCCCAAATCCAAGAACCAAACCTACAACAACTGCTCTTCCAAGGGTTTCTTGCAATGTTTGTAAATCAAAATGTCCTATAAGCACTGCTTCAAATAATATGAATGCAACAATCATGGCTAGAATATCAGTTAGTGCGGATTCAAAACTTAGCATTGATTTGATTTCTTCTGAAATTTTGATATTTCTGACAAGGCCAAAAACAATTGCGGAACTACTTCCACCTACAATTGTAGCTAACAAAATACTCTCTAACCACAGCCAACCTAATGCATAATGAGTAGCAAGTGTAATGATTACAACTGATAAAATAAAACCAAGAATAGCTAGTGTTACAGAAAAGTGTGCAGTTTTTACAATATGTTTGATGTCTAGGTGTAATCCACCATCAAACATGATAATTATCAATGCAAGTGCCGCAAAATATGGTACTACTTCGATAACAGCTTCTGGTTGAATAATTCCAAGAACAGGTCCTATAATTACTCCAAAAATCATCAAAAATGCTACATCTGGAATTCCTGTTTTTTTGAAGAATGCTTCTCCTGCAACTCCAAGAAAAATTACCACTCCTGCTGCAAGTAATATTACATGAGCAGAAGCAATTGGCCCATCTTGAATAGATAATGTTGCTATAGAACTTTGTAGCTCTGCAATTTTGTCCAAAATCAAACTTGGTTCAAAATCAGATAATGAAAACACCTCGCCAGTTTGTTCTCTAATTAAATTCAAAACAGACAAAATTATGGGATTCATTAATGCCTGAATGTAAACGTGTGTGGATAAAAGTTAAACTGGATTTGTTTGTTAATTTTAAGCTCCATAGTTGATTTTTAGATACACATAAAATCAACTATTACACATTTTTCATACTTGAGTGCTACAGATGAATTACGTAAGGATCACAAGCAGATTAAACGCTTGGAGAATGTAATCATAAAGTGTTATACAGATCTTTATGCGGGAAAAAATATTCCTTTATCTGATATAGATAAAATTTCATTAGTTATAGATGAATTCTTAGACTCTATTCATTATTCAAGAGAAGAAGATTCCTATTTTCCTTGTGTTGCCAGCTATGATCATCTTAAACAAGAAATCAGAGGCTTGTTAATAGAACATGAGTTTTCTAGAAGGATTGCACTACAAATCAAAAAACATCTTAAAAGATGGAAAAAAGGAGAAGATGCAAGAGAACCTGTTGCAAGGTATCTAAAAACATATTCAATATTTTTGATGGACCATAAAAACAAAGAAGAAAACTTTTTTGATAAAGCCGAATCAGAAGTACTCTCAAAAGAAGAAGAATTTGAGATGTATGAGCAATTTAAATCAGTTATGACAATTTCAAAAAAGATGGAAGATATGATTAAAGAGATTGAATATCTAGAGAACCAACCTTGGTTTCAAAATTAACGTAAGCTCTTTATTGGCATTTGAGGAATTTTGATTTATGAAACCTTTTGTTCTTTGGATGACTGGTCTTCCTTGTTCAGGTAAGACCACAATTGTAAAAGATTTGCAAAAAGATATTCCAAATTTGGCAATGCTTGATGGTGATGAACTAAGGGAATGGTTCTCACCAAAAGACTTTTCAAAAGCAGGACGTGATGAACACAACAAAAAAGTTGCTTATTTGGCAAAGCTTTTGCTAAATCATGGCGTTTCAAGTGTAGTGTCTTTAGTTTCACCATACATTGAGAATAGAAAAAGTGCAAGAGAGATTATTAATGCAGGTGATCAGTTTGCTGAATGTTTTGTAAAGTGTTCAGTTGAAAAATGTGAAGAAAGAGATGTCAAAGGCATGTATGCTAAGGCAAGAAAAGGTGAAATTAAAGGATTTACAGGAATTGATGATCCTTATGAAGCTCCAGAAAATGCAGATTTAGTAATTGATACAGAACATGAACCACTTTTAGATAGTTCAAACAAAGTAAAGGACTTTCTTAAAGGAAGACACCTACTCTAATTTTCTAAATTCTTTAATTATTTTATTATGAATTAATCCGTTTGTCACTAAAATTCCATTTTGGTGAAAAACTTGCTTGTTATTGTATGTAATATCATTGCCTAACATATCTGTCATTTTTCCTCCTGCTTCTGAAATAATACAATAAGACGCAGCTGAATCCCATTCCTTCATTTTGTTTGTGGTTGTGATGTATATCTCAGCTTCTCCTGAGCTGATCTTTCCAACTTTTAATGAACTGCCTATACTCGTAAAATCTTGAATACCTAATTTTTTGATAAATAATTTTTCTTTATCTGATAAATGGTGTCTTGATCCAATTACTCTACACTTTGAAAGTTCTGATAGTGTTGTTACAGATATTTTCTTCCACTCACCATTTGAATATCTAAATGCTCCACATCCTTTTTGTGCAACAAAGAATATTTTTTCTGTAGGCCAACCAATAACTCCAAGAATTGGTTTCTTGTTTTTTATCAACGCAATCATAACTGTAAATTCACCTGTCTTATCAATAAAATCAGAAGTTCCATCAAGCGGATCTATAATCCAAATTATATCCTTTAATAATCGATTTTGATCGTCGTTGTCTTCTTCAGACAAAATTGTATGTTTTGTTTGTGAGAGAATTTCTTTAATGATTTTGTTACTCTCAAGATCAGCTTCTGTAATTGGAGAATCGTCATTTTTTTTAGATATTCTAAAATCTCTCTGATAAATCTCTAAAATTTTATCTCCTGCTTCTTTTGCAGCCTTGATAGCAATATCTAATTCAGGAATCTTATCAGCTATAGGAATATCTTTCAAATGAAATTTCCTAATTTGCAAGTTCGGGTTTTAATGTCCATGCAACTCCTAGAACAATAAATGGTATTGATATAACTCCTATGATAGCAAGAATGGTGTAAAACTGTGATTCTGAAACCAGTGGATTGTTTACTAACCATGGTAATGGCAATGTAACCATTATCCAAATACCTCCTAAAAGTATTATCAACTTAGCTTTTGCCTTTCTGTCTTTCATCATATTCTCATCTCCAGTGATGTATTACATTTATGTGAATTCATTTTATTGATTCTCCCTCATCTACTGAAAGTATTGCAGCATTATTTACAGGAATATCCAACTTGCTAAATTTCTCAACTGTTTAATTCACATCATTTTTACATCACTTCTAATGTCAGAAACATGCCAATTGCATTAGGAATCTTTAATGTTGATTTTTCTAATCGCTCTGGGTCCTTTACTGTAATCACAACTGTTTCTCCTTTTTCTGACAAAATTTTTGCTGTAGTAAATTCAATTCTACAACTTTCGTCAGTTGCTAATGTAACTCTTTCAGACAATCTCAATATTTTTTACATAAAAATCTGTAATTTATCGATTAAATATATCAAAATAGACATAAAATATTTTATAAAATATTATAAAATTTTGTAATATATTATATGAAATGTTAAATAGTTATAGTTACTATAATAATTAATGCCGAAGGATATAATTCCTATCGACTAAAACTGCGTAGCCCCGCGGAACAATAAAGGCAATCAGACGATATAATGATCTGACTACGAGAGGAAATCTCTCAGAGTTCTGCAGTTAAGGGGTATACGCCTCTTAATTTACTAAAATATCTACAGATACAGAGCCTATTACATTTCCATTTGGGTTGATAATTATGTCAATTTCTTGCATCTCAGAAACCAAAATAATTTTTTGGCCATTATATTTCCATGTAAAATACTCAGAGGTTTCCATTTGATGTGAGGTACTTTCAAGTTTAAAATCTTCAGAAAAATCAAAATTATCTCCATCTAATGTAATTGATAAAATCTCTGGGCTGCTTCCATTTGGAACAAATCTAAAAGAATATTCTCCTCCGTCAATAGTAAATGTATCAGTATAGACTCCATTAATGTACAAGTCAGGATCTGCAAGAGTTACGTGAAATATAATATTAGTATTTTTCTCAGATGTATTTAACAAAAAAATTACTACAAAAATTGTAATTATCACAACCGTGGAAATCATTACAATTTTTTTATTCATTTAAACAGATTGTAAATTCCATTATAAAAAATGTCTAAATAGATTTTTTCTGACTATTTTTTTACTAAAATGACAAAATTTCTACTTTATAGAGCCTTGAAGAAAAACCACCCTTATGCCTAGTTTTTGTTAGTAAAATTTTATCAACTGTAAATCAATATTCACCCCTAAAATTAAGTACATTTTCTAAAATCGAGTTTGATGTCTAATCTATCTAGTAAATGGTCAAAACAACCAAAACCAGGTATTGCTGAAAAAATTAACGATTCTATCAAGCCTAAAGGACCATTAAAACCAAGAATTTCGAATGCAATTAAAAAATTACAAGTACAAATTCAGAAATTAGACTCGATGCTAACAAACTTACAAGAACGTGATGCAAAATTATTTAAGAGAATAGTAGAGGCAACACAAAAACATGATACACAAACCAGCAAGGTTCTTGGAAATGAATTAGCAGAGATAAGAAAAGTTACAAAAATTTTGAGTAGTGCTAGAATAGCATTAGAGCAAATTGAGTTACGGCTAACTACATGCAGTGATCTTGGAGATACTGTAGTAGCAATGATGCCAACAATGGGCTTGATGAAAAATCTAAAATCATCTCTTGGGAAAATAATGCCTGGAGCTGAGCAAGAAATTGGTCAAATGGCAGAAATGCTTGGAGGCTTTATGTCAGAAAGTTTCTTAGGCGATGCAACATTTGGAGTTGATGAAACTACTAACGCAGAATCAGAGAATATTCTAAAAGAGGCTGCTGCTGTTGCAGAGAGTTCTGCAGGTCAAATGTTCCCTTCAGTTCCAACAGATACTCAA
>JACZTB010000091.1 GCA_022573895.1 Nitrososphaerota archaeon | reverse complement strand
TAGATAAAGCAGATGCTTTGCCTGAAATGAATAAAGACCAAGAAAAATTGGTAAAAGAATATCGTAGTAACTTAGATTCGTTCTTACAATACATTCCAAACTGGGTGAAGGTCGCAGTCGCGCTTGCTCTTGGTTTAGGTACGATGGTGGGTTGGAAACGTATCGTGATTACAGTGGGTGAGCGTATCGGTAAAAACCACATGACATATGGTCAAGGTATGTCAGCGGAATTAGTTGCGATGAGTACGATTGCTGCTGCTGATGGTTTAGGTATGCCTGTATCAACAACACACGTTTTAAACAGTGCGGTTGCAGGTACGATGGTGGCAAATAAATCAGGTTTGAATTTCGCAACAGTTCGTACCATTCTTTCAGCTTGGGTATTTACCTTACCTGCAACGATCTGTTTGTCAGGTGGCTTGTACTGGGTATTCCTACAGTTTGTGTCTTAAGTATAGTTAGAAGATTTAGAACAGAAATAAAAGCTTTGCTTCGGCAAGGCTTTTTTATTGCATGAATCTTTGAGCTGATTGCACTATTAGTATATCTGTTGCTAAGCAAAGGCTTAGTCACCTGAACCAATAGATTGTTTTAAACATTGATTTCAGCTCTTTTTTTTTACGTTGTAACTAGGGTCTGTTGACATTTACTGTTCATAATTAAACCTATAAAGGTAGCCATAAAAATATACAGGCTAAGGCAACAGCACTTTGATAATTTCTTTTGAGCTTGTCATATCGAGTAGCTATCCCTCTAAATTGTTTTAATCTACAAAACATATTTTCAACTAAATGCCTGATTTTATATAAATACCAGTCCATATGATCATTGTTCGATTGGCTATTTATTTTCTTTGGTATATTCGCTTTTGTTCCTGTTTTTCTGATCTGCTCACGCAGTGGTTCTGAATCATAGCCTTTATCTGCGCATACCACTTCTGTCTCTTTTAAATCTAATGTTGCTATTAAATCAGGTGCAACTTTGATGTCATGTGTAGTGCCATCGGTAATCATGAAATCAATAGGATTGCCATGTGAATCAACAATCAAATGTATTTTTGAGGAGTTTCCTCCTACACTTTTAGAAATGGATTGATTCGCTATACCGGCAGAATGTTGATGAGCACGTACGTGAGAGCCATCAATAAAAATCCACTCCATATCGGGGCATGATGCTAATAATTTGAATAATCTAAGCAACTTACCGCTGCTTGACCAACGATTAAAACGTTTGAAAATAGAGTTTGATTGACCGAAATAGGAAGGAATATCTCGCCACGGACAGCCTGTTCTAATTCTATAGAGAATAGCTTCAATAAAATTACGTAAATTTGAGTTGTGATGAATAGATAAATTACGCAAAATAGTTTTCAACTTTTGCCAGTGTTGATCTGTCAGCATGGTACGAGGCATAGCGAATAGTAAAATTGGGTTTGGCGATTTGATTTTACTACTTCGCTATTTTTTAAGCTAAAAGTGTCAACACACCCTATTTATTTAATATTTCTTTTAATTCATCTGCACTATATGTCGATAAATTTTCTATAGCTGCTCGAACAATACTTGAACGATTTATTCTTGCATTTTGCCCTTTTACAACCAGCTCATCAATTAGTTTACTAATATCTTCATTGAGAGAAAAAGTGTAACGAATAAATTTTTTTTCACTTGATTCTAAAGCCTTTACCCTCTTTTCTGCACCAGATATAAATGCATCTAACATTTTATCTTGTTCAGTAGGTTCAGGTTTTTTGTTTAGCCCAGTTAAACCAGCCATAGTTATACTCCTAAAAACTCTCTTGCAATACTTTCAATTTCAGCTTTCGCTTTAGGATCACTATTTACTTCAAAAACCGAAAGCCCATTTTCATCTGCATCATCATAAACATTTCGATTTGTTGTGATTGAATTCAATGCATCAATACCAAATGATTTGCATGCCTCTTTTGCATCTAAAATTCTTTGAACTTGAGAAGGAAGAGTTGGACACTGAGTAATAATTGCTCTAGCTTTCAGATTTGGATTTACTGTCTTTGCTAATTTTAAAACTTGTTCCATATGATCTAAAGTTTTTAGATCTCTTCGTTTGGGTCTAAACGGCAATAACATATGTGTAGCTATAGTCATTGCTGAACGTAATG
>JACZTB010000013.1 GCA_022573895.1 Nitrososphaerota archaeon | reverse complement strand
TTGATGTTTTCTCTACCATTAATTTCTTGTATCCTTTGATTGGATCAACAATTGCAATTCCGTACATGCCGGAAAGTACATGTGCATCCATTCCAGCTAAGTGGACACCAGAACAGTGGTATTTGAAAACACCTGCGGATTCAGCAATGTAACAGAATGTTTTTGATTCTCCAGGATTAATAGAGTCAAACTCCAAAGCTGAAATTTGTGATGCGTGCATGTCGTTACCGTGTGCAACAATTTCATCTTCTGGAATGGTAAGTGTCATTTTTACAACATCGCCTTGTGTAACTCTTAGTGTTGGTCCTGGGACTTGTCCACTAAAGGTCATGGCGTTGTAAGTTTCTCCCCCCATAATTGGAAGTGAGACACTTGTACCAGTCAGATTAAACTCAACTACTTTGCGTCCAGTATCTTCAAGTGCACCACAATCAGTTTCTGCGAATGCTTGTGGCATTACTAGCTGTAAACCTCCCATATCGCGGATTTTGTCCATCATATCATGTTTCATTTGAGACATGTCAATTGATTGTCCGCCAATTTGGGTTTGTGTGTATGTGCTTCCGAATAAGGTTGCTCCCATTACAGCTACTGCTGCAATTGTAAAGAGCATAGTATAACGCTTATTCATTAAAACCGATCATTTATGATTACTATATAATAATTGGCATTCTCATCTTATGTAATTAAGAAATTATCTGAAAAAGAATGAATAATAGGAGATAATTTGTTAGAAAATCAATATGAAATTTAGATTAGACCAAGATTCACTTGGAAAAGTCAAAATCCCAGTTGACGCATACTATGGAGCATTTACAGGAAGAGCAATAAAACAGTATCACGTTACAGGAAACAAAAGTCATGAAAATTTGATCAAGTCATTTGTAATGATTAAACGTTCTGCCGCATTAGCAAATATGAAGACAAAGGCCATTGATACAAAACGTGGAAAAGCAATAGTTTCTGCATGTGACAAAATCTTGGCTGGAAAATATGTTGATCAATTTGTGGTAGATATGATTAATTCTGGTGCGGGTACTGCATTTAACATGAATTCTAATGAGGTTATCGCAAATGTTGCACTTGAAGTACTACATAAAAAGAAAGGACAATATCAATTCCTGCATCCTAATGATCATGTAAACATGTCACAATCAAGTAACGATACATATCCAACTGCTATGCATGTTGCAATTTTGATGAATCTCAGAGAGACAATTTCTGCTATTGATATTTTGATAAAGTCACTATCTAAAAAAGCAAAACAATTTTCATCATTTAAGAAAATTGGAAGAACACATCTAATGGATGCATTACCAGTAACACTAGGTAGTGAATTTGCAGCTTATGTAACATCAATTACCAAAGCAAGAAATGAAATTGTTGCATCACAAAAAGAATTACAAAATGTTGCTCTTGGAGGAACAGCTGTAGGTTCTGGTGCAAATACACCAAAAGGTTACAGAAAAATTGCAATAGTTGAACTTGGAAAAATTTCTAAACTATCACTAAAACCTGAAAAAGATATGCAATATGGTTTGCAAAGTAGGTTTGCAGTTGCAAATTTGTCTGGCTCTTTACGAAACATGGCACTTGAGATTGGAAAGATCGCAAATGATATCAGACTAATGGCATCAGGTCCAATTGCAGGATTGGCTGAACTTGGAATTCCTGCAGTACACGCAGGTTCGTCTATTATGCCTGGAAAAGTGAATCCATCTTTAGCCGAATGTATGAACATGATTTGTTTTAACATAATTGGAAATGATACGGCAGTTTCTTATGCAGCACAAAGTGGTCAGTTTGAGCTCAATGTCATGTTACCTGGAATGCTAAAGTGTATACTAGAATCAACAGATATGCTCAAAAATTTCTTGCCAATATTTTCTACAAATCTAATTGATGGACTTAGTGCAAACAAAGACAAATTACGCAAGGACATTGAAAATAGTCCAGTGATTGTTACATTACTGACTCCAAAAATAGGATATCAAAAATCTGCAGAACTCTTCAAAGAATCACTAAAAACTGGAAAGACTATCAGAGAATTAGTTGTTTCAAAGAAACTATTGAGTAACAAAGAAATCAATTCTCTATTTGGATAGATTATGGCAAAGATTTTCGTAGAAGCTTACGGATGTTCCGCTAGCTTTGCAGATTCAGAGATGATTTCAGGGCTAATTCGAAATGGCGGACATACATTAGTTGATAACTCTTCAGAGTCTGATCTAAATATTATAGTTACATGCTCTGTCAAAGATGCTACTGCAAACAAGATGATTCATAGAATAAAATCATTAAAATCAAAACCATTAGTTGTGGCAGGATGCTTTCCAAAAGCAGAACAGGGAACTATCAAAAAGTTCGCAGAAAATGCTAGTATGCTAGGACCTAACTCATTAGGAAAAACACTTCAAGTAATTGATTCAACATTAAACGGCAGAAAACAGATTTCGTTAGAAGACTCTGATTTATCAAAGGTAGGACTTCCAAAGGTCAGATTAAATCCAGTAGTGGGAATAGTAGAGATTGCTAGTGGATGTATGAGCGAATGTACATTTTGCCAGACTAAATTATCCAAAGGAGATCTTTCAAGTTATAGATTAGGAGATATCGTAAGACAAGTTCAAACAGAAATCAGCGAAGGGTGTAAAGAAGTATGGCTGACATCTACAGATAACGGATGCTATGGATTTGACATTGGAACTGATCTACCATCACTAGTAAATGCGGTTGTAGAAATTCCAGATGATTTTATGATTAGAATTGGCATGATGAACCCAATGTACATGCCAAGAATCAAAGAAGATCTGATAGAATCTTTTGATAATGACAAAGTCTTCAAATTTCTCCACATTCCAGTACAAAGCGGAAGCGACAAAGTACTTCACGACATGAAAAGAGGTCATACTGTGAGTACTTTTAGAGAAATTGTAAAAAAAGTAAAAGAAAGATTTGGGGACTTTACCATTTCAACGGATGTTATAGTTGGATTTCCTTCAGAGACTGAAGAGGATTTTCAAAAAACAGTAAATCTGCTTGACGAAACAAGACCAGATGTGGTAAATCTATCAAAGTACAGCGCAAGACCAGGTACAGATGCAGCTGAATGGGAACAGATTGATGTTACAGAAGTCAAACGAAGAAGTAAGGAAATTTTTGAGCAGATCAACAAAATATCATTTGAAAATAACAAAAAGTGGATCGGTTGGATAGGTAAAGTTCTATTTGATGAAAAGATAGATGAAGGCATAAAAGGTAGAAACTTTGCTTACAAGCCTGTCTTTGTCCGAAATGAAGTAGACATTGGCCAATCTCACACAATTGAAATTACAGATGTTACTATTAACAGTCTTCTTGGAAAGATCGCAAGCTAAATTTTTTAGATCTAAAATTTGATTAAAAAAACGTGAGAAGGTTTTTTATCTAAATCAAAGAAGAGGATTAGGAAATGAGTTTTCAAATGAAAGAACCAATTCTAGTCATAGGTTTAGGTGGTATAGGCTCAAAATTGGCAGTTAAAGCCAAAGATTACATTCATTCAGATTGTCTAATAATTAGCAATGATGTAAAAGATTTCTCGTCAGAGAATCCATCTATTCACGTTTCAACAGATTCAGTTGTTAATCCATCTGTTCAATTAATCAGAGGTTCAACTTACAAGGTTACTGATGAAATAAAATCAAAGATTGCAGGTTATTCCACAATAGTATTAATGAGTAACTTGGCTGGGAAAGCAGGTTCAGCTATAGCACCTGTGGTATCAGAGATGTGTAAAGAGATGGATAAAGGATTGATTTCATTTGCAATTATGCCTTTCAAGTATGAAAAAGATAGAATTTTCAATTCTGGAGTATCCCTAAAAAGAGTTAGAGAAAACTCTGGATGTACCATTGTGCTTGATAATGATTCGTTACTTGAGAGCAACCCAGATTTAAGTCCTAAAGCATGTTATGATATTGCAAACTCTGCAATAATGCACGTAGTAGAATCACTGGGTTCATCTGAAATATCTTCTGAGATAAACATTCTCACAACAAGCAAAGATGGACAAAACATTGAAGATTCACTAAGAGATTCATTGAAAATGCTCTATGGAAACGTTCCACCAAATGCAGTAAAACGTTCAATGTTATATGTAGTTGGAGGAAACAATATTCCTGTTGGAGTCATAAACTCAATTACAAATCTTTCTAGGGGAATTCTAAATGAAAGTAATTCACAAGTAGATATGACATCAACTTCTGAGGAATCCAAAGTAGTAATGTTATCTTCTATTCAAGGAATGACAAAGTTTGACAACTATGATCCCTTGGGAATGATTCCACAAGAAGATACACTTGATTGGGATACGCCAGATTGCAGTATTGATTGTAAATTGGATCTATACCAATTAGAATAAAATAATTTTTTGAAAGAAACTATTTTTTTGATTCTTTCGTTGGTGCTTCTTTAGTTGGTTTTTCTTTCTTTGGTGCTTCTTTAGTTGGTTTTTCTTTCTTTGGTGCTTCTTTAGTTGGTTTTTCTTTCTTTGGTGCTTCTTTAGTTGGTTTTTCTTTCTTTGGTGCTTCTTTAGTTGGTTTTTCTACTTTATCTTCAACTTTCTTGGTATCTTTTTCAGGAGTTGCTTTGGATTCTACTTCTTCAACATATTGAGAAACAAGAACGTAACCTTCATCGGTCTTACTCATTCTAACTCGAATTTTTCTTGGTGGACTTCTGACTCCCCTTGCCCAAATTTGATGAGCAAGTTCTTCTTCAATTTTAATTTCCTCGACCTTCATATGATGTCGAGCAAATTCTCTAATCATGTTAATTGCTCTAACAGCTCTATGTTGAGACTGTGAGAGTAAAACTTTACCAAGATTAATTGTGTAAACTCTTTCTAATTCTTGAGACATCTATCCTACCTCCACATCAGTTGATCTCCAAGCTCTACGTTTTGGATTTGTTCTAACATCTCGCTTTGTTTTGAGAATTATCCAAGCTGGTACAGGTACTGCCTGCTTTGTTTTTTTTAGTAGTCGAATCTTTCTTGGAGAAGACTTGCGTGCGGCCATAGATTTTCAGGCACGAAGAGCTCTTTTTAAATGAATCTCAGGGTTTTAGAAGATTCTTTATTTGTCTTAGAATTCTAGCAGAAGCACCCCACACTATTTGGTTTTGATATTCAAAAGTGTACATTTCTTGAATGATGTTGTGAGATGGATTTGGATCATTTGCCATTGTTTTCAAAAAGGGTTCTAGTTTAATATGAAAAATTTTTTCAACTTCAGAGTTTGCTGCAAGTGTTGGAATCTCATCAATAACTGAGACGAAAGGTAAAATCAAAAAACCAGAATTCAAAGTAACAACAGGTTCCAGTTGACCAGTTACCTGTTCTTTTGTAATTTCAAGTCCAATTTCTTCATTTGTTTCACGTAATGCTGTTTCTAAGAGATCTGAATCATCAGCATCTAATTTTCCACCAGGAAATGAAATTTCGCCTGCATGAAATTTCATATGTTTAGGTTTTTCAGTCATTATAACAATTGGTTCTTTACCATAAATTATTACAAGAACTGATGCCAATTTGTATTGTCCATCAGTTTTTATCATAGGGTTTATGGATCTTGAAAGTATTGGTTTTAAATCTTCTAAAAGCATCTTGTTTCTTTCCTACAATTCCATATTGATTTTGGTATTCAAAGGTTTTAACCAAGGATAGAAAAAATGACAATATGACAATCAGGTATGAAGCTAATCCACCTAAGATTTTGTCTGATGTGGATACAAATGAATCAATTGTAAAATTTATCGAAAAAATAAAAATTATTTCAAAAAAATGTGATGCAATACATCTTACTGAAAATGTGTTAGGATTTCAAAGAGTAGCACCAATTCAAGTTGGAAAGATCATTAGAAAAGAAATTCCAGATATTCCAATTACAGTTAGTCTAAGAGTTAGAGACAAGAGCGAAAAAGAGATTTCAGAGTTTGTAGAGAATTATATCTCCGTAGGCTTTTCAGGAATTTTGTTACTCATGGGTGACCCATCACAAACAGGGAAACCAGATTTGGGTCAGATTCCAAGTACAATTGTAAAGAGACTTGGAGAACAAGGCATTGATTCAAAAATTGATTTGTATCTTTCAATTTCAAATAAACCCAATTTTTCTAAAATTAGAAAAAAATTAGAAGCAAATCCTAAGGGATTCATAACACAGGTGATTCAAAATATAGAACAAGTGCAAAATCTCTCTGACAATCTAAAAGGATTTTCAGTAATTCCAATCATCTTATTTCCTTCTGAAAAAAATCAAAAATCTGCTAAATTTTTGAATTTAGAGTTTTCATCATACAGTCAGGAGTTTGAAAAATTTGTAAAAGATGTGCATAAAATTACAGGAGATGTGTTGATCACATCACCTAATGATTTTAAAGGCTTGAATGAATTTTTAGAAAAATCATTTAGTTAAAGTACAAAGTATTTTGCTTTTGGATGATGAATGACAATTGCCGCAGTTGATTGTTCAGGAATAATTTGGCCAGATTCAGTTAATGTCATTCCAGATTTTTCTGGTTGCAAAAGTTTCCAAACTAAATGGTGTTGTGATACGTCAGGACAGCTAGGAAATCCCCAGCTGTATCTTAGTCCACCTTGTTCTAGGTTCAGTTCAGATTTAATTTTTTGGTTAATCCATTCTGCCAAGGCTTCTGCTATTTCAACTGCTAATCCATGTAGATAGTAAGCATCAGTATACTTGTCTTCTTTGTTCCATTGTTCAATTATTTCAACTACTTTGTTGCCTACAGTTACAGATTGGAATGCAACAATGTCATCTTCTCCAAAATAATCAGTCAGACAGAGATGTTCGAGTTTTGAAGAACGTGGAAAATCAAATTCTACATCATCACCTGTAGGATTTTCAACAAGTAATTTTCTATCTTTATTGTGACATCTAAAGTATCCATAGACAATCTCAGGCTCGAAGAGTTTTTCTCTTATAATTCGAATCTTCCATTGGTTTAACAAATCTTTATGTTCTTCCTCAGATTCAGAGCCGGCTTTCCCCCTAAGACCCCAAGATAACTTGAACAATGATTTTTTGTCAATCATTTCCCAAACTTCGTCCATCTTTATTTGATCAGCCTTTAGACGGATCGGCTCTCCAATACTTTTAGAGGTTGAAGCCTTAACGGGTTTAATGTCACTCTTAGGAATGTTAGCAGAATCTATTGAAGCTACAGTTTTTTCTTTCCAATTTTCTATCTTTTCTTTCCATGTAGCTAAAAGTTTTGGTTTTTCATCTGAAACCAAAACATCCATTGTTTTGAGTCCCTCAAACATTGTATTGCAGTAAAATACACCAGGTTCGTAGATTCCATCTGCTTTTGCAATTCTATTAATGTAATTAGTGTTAATTGCAGCCCCCCCACAAAGAATTGGAAGTGTCATTTTATTTTTTCTTGCATGTTCTACGAAAAACTGCATCTGCTTTGAAGTTGAAACCAATAATGCAGACAAGCCTATAGCATCAGGATTAACTTCATCAATTTTTTCTAAAAATTTTTGTAATGGAACTTGTTTTCCTAAATCATATACTGTGTAACCGTTATTTTGAAAGATTGTCTTTACCAGATTTTTCCCAATATCATGCACGTCACCATAAACTGTCCCCAAAACAAGCTTACCCTTACTTACTCCCTCTTTTTTTAACAAATACTTTTCAAGTTCATCAACTGCAGCTTTCATACATTCAGCTGATTTGAGAACAAACGGTAAGATTAATTCTCCTGCACCAAATTTGTCACCAACCTCTTTCATTGCAGGAAGCAAGTCATCATTGAGAGTTTGAATTGCACCATCGTGTGTAACTTCGGGAGTAGCATCCAAAGACAAAATTCCGTTGTTGTCTTTGATTAATTCATTTTTACCTAGCTTTTCTGCAATTGCAGATACAACATCATTTTGAATACCATTTTTTAGTCTATTTAGAATTCTAAAGTAAGCACGCTTTCCAGGAGGCCAAGAAGGATCAACGTCGACCTTTTTTGCAGAAGTACCATTTTTTGTACCTATCTTTTCAAAATAGGAGATTAATTCAGACAATGCATTTGGATGGGTGTTAAAAATTAAATCTTCTGTAAGTTTTTTCTCCTTTTCATCAATCTCACCATAAGGAATAATCTCTTTAGCATTTACAATAACTGTATCAAGTCCTGACTTTAGAGCATGATACAGAAATACTGAATTGATAATTTTTCTTGCATATGGAGCAAGACCAAAGCTGATGTTGCTGAGGCCTAATGTAGTAAACGAGTTTGGAAATTTTGCTTTAACAAGACGAATTCCTTCTAGAGTATTTTTTCCTGCATCAAGAAATTCATCTTCACCAGTAGCTAAAGTAAATGTAAGAACATCAAAAATAAATTGTTCTATTTTTAATCCATATTTTTTTCCAGTTTCATAAAGGAGTTCAGCAGTTTCTACCTTTTGTTGGGGGGTTTTTGCCATCCCATTCGGTCCAATGCACAATGCAATAGAAGGTAATCCATACTTTGCCATCAGTGGTGCTAACTTTTCAAATCTACTTCCATCACCTTCAAGATTAATTGAATTAATTATTGGTCTGCCAGGAATTTGTTTTATTGATGCTTCAATAACCTCAGGATCAGTTGAATCAATTACAAGAGGTGCATCAATTTCAAAGCTTAATCTTTTTACAAGATTCAACATAAACTCTCGTTCATCAGAACGTTCTGTAGTTGCAACACAAACATCAAGACAATGGGCACCATCTTCAACTTGGACTCTTGCCAAATTAACTAAACCATCATAGTCATCAGCAAGAACTAGTTGTTTTGCTTTACGAGAACCTTGTGTGTTAATTCTCTCTCCAATGATTAGAGGGGTAGGAATCTGTTTTAGATCAACTGCTTTTAGTGCAGAACTTACTCGAGGAATAGTCAATATTATAAAATCATCTCAGTTTTTCTAAATACTTAACCCTTGAGAGAGTTGGCTTTTTCGTCAATTACTTTTCTTAGAGCTTTGATGTGTTCAGGATTTGTTCCACAACAGCCGCCAATGATTCGTACTTTTTTGTATTTATCAAGAAAATCACCTAATGCATCACTCATCTTTTTAGGAGTCATCTTGTAGACTGCTTTTCCTCCTTGATTTTCAGGCATACCTGCATTTGGAACTACCAAGAGACTATGTTCATTTTGTTCATCTAGCCACCGTACACTTGGGGTCATCTCAATCGGACCAGTTGAGCAATTCAATCCAAACACATCAATCCCCATTTGAGAAACAGTTGTGTACGCAGCTTGGATATTTGTTCCAAGTAACATTTTTCCGTATTGATCCAAAGTAGTATTAGAAATGATTGGAACCTTCTTTCCAGTCTTTTCTATGGCACTATGACATGCCTCAATTACTAATTTTATTTCTAAGACATCTTGACTTGTTTCAATCAGTAATGCGTCAACACCTCCAAGAATCAACCCTTCTGCTTGTAGCTCAAATGCTTCTTTAATTTCATCAAGGGGTTTTCGTCCCAAGTCAGGATCAGTTGAACTAGGAAGAAACCCTGATGGGCCCATAGAGCCAATCACATATCGTGGTTCATCTGAATATTCTTCACAAACCTCAGATGCTAGTTGTGCAATTTTTTTATTAAAATCAACTGTCTGATCACCAAAACCATATTCCTCTAATTTTATTTTATTTGAACCAAAAGAGTTTGTTTCAATACAATCAGCTCCTGCATCCAAATAATTTCGGTGAATCTCTTTAATCCATTCTGGATGTGTCAACACTAAACCATCATTAAAACCATCTTGATTGTTTGGAAAGTCTTCTGGTTTTGGATCATACTTTTGAATTTCAGTTCCCATTGCGCCATCAAAAAGTAAGATTCTATTTTGCAATGCATCTAAAAATGGTTCTTTTTCTGTCAATTTAATTTCAAAATGTCATAACATAGTTTAACTCTTTTCAGAAAAATCCACAAACAGTAAGGTGATTGATACGTATGTTGAAATTAGGTAAAATGTAATTTTGTGTAGATTTATGCTAAAGCTGCAAATAAACAATTTAGTTCGTAGTGCAATCTTTTTTCAGCATGCTGGAATCGCAATTGTCTTTGTATTCATGCCTATTATTGCAAAAGGTGTTACAGAGTCTATCTTTGAGATTGGTCTTCTGATAGCCTCATTTAGCTTTGCTCAGATTTTATCTGAAATTTATTTTGGCAGACATTCAGACAAGAAGGGAATCAGACTCAAATTCATCAGAATTGGCTTCATTGGATGCGCAGTAGTCTTTGGATTACATTATTTTGCAGATGACATGACTTTGTTATTTCTGGCAAGAATAGGAGCAGGAATTACAAGTGGAATTATGGTTCCTGCAATGATTGCATACACATATGAGATAAATGTTCAGAAAAAGAGAGCTGCAACTGTAATTTCATTCCATGCATTAGGATGGCTTGCAGGAATTGTAGCAGCCGGATTTACAAATGATTTAAAGTTGATTTTCTTGATTAGTGCAGCTTCATTCATCATTGGATTAATGTTTACAATCAAGTTACCAAACCCAACACAAAAAAAAGAGTTAGAACCAGGAACTACAAAGAAAATTATTTCAAAAAACAAGTTTCTATTCTTGTCATTATTACTAAGACATATCGGAGCTGCATCTGTGTGGACTATTCTTCCAATAATGTTAATGGAAAAGTTAGGTGCAGAACTTTATCAGATATCAATTGTGTATGTTGCAAATACATTGACTGCATTTATCTTGATGAACTTGATGGCAAGTAGAATTAATATTTCAGATATAACTAAATTCAAAATTGGAATTGGTTGTACTGTATTTGTATTTGTAGGATTATCAATGATTACAGACTGGTGGATGGCAATGCCGTTTATGGCACTTGTTGGGGGAACTTGGGCATTTTTGTTCATTGGAGGAAACTTTCATTTAATGAAGAACAATCCACGTTCCACATCAACTGGAATTTTCAGCTCTACATTATCAATTGCGTCAGTAGTTGGTCCTGTAATTGGAGGAAGTATTGCATTTACATTTGGCTTTATTCCAGTCATGTATTTTGCAATTGCTATAATTGTATGTGCGTTTGTAGTATCAATAAAGGTAAAAAAATAAAATTATTGTTGAGATTATCTCAATCCCCATCTGGACATTACTTTGTCTTCGAGTCTTTTGAAGACAACACTATCAATTACAAGACCAATACCCATTATTACAATCATTATTGAAATGACTTGGGAGACATCATTAAGAGATCGTCCTGCATTAAGCAGAAATCCTAGTCCTAGGAAAGAAAATAACAGTTCAGCACCAATTACGCCTCTCCATGCAAATGCCCAACCCTGTTTGAAGCCAGAAATCATGTATGGAAATGCTGCAGGTATCAACACAGCAGTAATTAGTTGACCACCTTTTGCACCCATATTTCTTGCAGCTTCAATATAGTGAGGATCAATGTTTTTGACTCCAGTGTAGGTATTGATTGTAACTGCAAAAATTGCCCCAATTGCAGTAACAAAGATAATACCAGCATCTGTTAGTCCAAACCAAAGAATTGCGAGTGGAACCCATGCAACTGAAGGAATTGATTGCAACCCTAAAACTAGAGAACCAACAGTTTGATTGATTACTTCAACTCTTGCCATGAAAATTCCTAAGACGACTCCACCAGCAATTGCAATTGTCAGTCCAATAGATAATCTCCACATGCTAGTTGCAATTCCATAAAACAAACTACCATCTGCTGCACCATATGCCAAGTCTTCAGCTACTTCATATGGCGATGGAAAAATATTATCAGGCCAAACTCCCACCATTGAAATAATTTGCCAAATTACAATAATTCCAATATAAAATGCAATTCTATGAGGTATGAAATTTTTTCCCATCATAATCATCCTCTACTTTTCTTTACTTCAGGTCTAAGTTCTGCTAAGATATCTTGTTGGAGTTTGAGTAGTGATTCATCTTCAGTAACTCTAGGCCGTGGAGAATTATTTTCAAATTGTTTTTTGATAATTGATGGACGGTTGCTGAAAATAACTATTTTGTTTCCAAGAACTGTAGCTTCTGTAACATTATGAGTTACAAATAAAATTGTTTTCTTTGTCTTTTCCCAAATTAGCTGCATCTCAACTAATAACAAATCGCGAGTTTGTGCATCAAGTGCTGCAAAGGGTTCATCCATCAACAATACATCAGGATCCATCACAAGTGCTCTAGCAATAGCTACACGCTGTTTCATTCCAGTTGAAAGTTGATAAGTGTAAGAATCTGCAAATTTTGTTAGTTGCATCATATCCAGAAATCTATTGGATATCTTTGCTCGCTCGTTTTTTGGAATACCAGCCATCTTTAATCCAAATTCAACATTATCTTGAACCTTAAGCCACGGAAATAAAGCACCCTCTTGAAATATCATAATCCTTTCAGGTCCAGTCTCAGTTATGGGATGACCATCAAACATAATTTGTCCCTCATCAGGTTTCTCCAAGCCTGCAATTATTCGTAAAAATGTCGATTTACCACACCCTGATGGACCTATCAAACATACAAAATCACCAGCCTCAACTTTTAGGTTAATTCCTCCTAGTGCCTCAAGTTTGTGAGAGTCATGATAAAAGTACTTTACAATATTTTTTGCTTCTAGTTTAGTCATCTATGTTCTCAACCTCCAAACTAGAATTTGAATCAAAATAATAAAAAATTCCAGATAAGTTGTAACTGTTTCTTCCCAAATATCCTAGAGCGTCAGCTTTTTCAGCAAAGGAATAAACAGAATCACTCAAAGGATCTGCAGTAATTACAAGATTAGATAATGCGATATCCACAACATCATCAGACAAAGATTGACCAAAATGTGAATTTAGAAAATCATTAAAGACAATTCTAGTTTCAATAGGATTTGTATTAATCCAAGCTACTGTTTCGTTATGAGATTGTAAAAAATTAGCAATGATTGTTGGATTTTTTTCTACATAATCTACATTTGCAATTAAAAGAACAGATGCAAATTCTTTGTTTGGCCATAGTTCTTCTTCATAGAATAATCGTTTTCCGGCAAGTTCGGTTTCTAAAATTGTGGCCCAAGGTTCTGGAACCCATGCACCATCAATATCTCCTTTTACAAATAGGGTATAGATATCAGGATTTGAAATATTATAAATAATTACTGATCCTCCTTTTTCAGCTGGCCTCAATCCATTTTCAGAGAGATAATGACGTAGTGATACATCTTGTGTGTTACCAATTTGAGGAGCGGCAATTTTTTTTCCTGCAAAGTCAGAAACTGAATTAATTTCAGAGTTTGGATGAACAATAAAGCTAGCACCGCCACTTGCAGCACCTGCAAGAATCTTTACGTTGTGATTATCTGAATTCAAAAATCCGTTAATTGCAGGACCGGGTCCAACATATGCAAGATCAATAGAATTGGCAAATAGAGATTCTATGGCCTGTGGTCCGCTATCAAAAACTCTGGTTTCAATTTTAGTTTGATCTCCAATGCTTTCTTCAAAAAATCCTTTTTCTATTCCTACTATTGGAATAGCATGACCAATGTTTGGAAAATAGGCAATACGGATCTTATTTTCATGCGTAGTATCACTAGAACTGAGAATTCCCAATACAGACAACAATACAATTACAACAATACCTGCAGAAAGTGCTGATCGAGTTTTCATAAAACAGCGTTATATTTGGCGGTTAAATAATCATCGAATTTTAGCTTAAGCTAGGCAAAAATTTTTTAAAAAAAAGAGCCCAGCCTAACACAAAAAGATAAATTCCAAAATAAGACGAAAAAGATGTTTCATGACTCAAAAAGGAATTCTTGCATTTTCTGGAGGACTTGACACTTCAGTGGTTGTAAAATATCTACAAGAAGAATATGACATGGATGTCATCACAGTAACAGTAGATGTTGGACAAGGTGATGATAGTAAAAAAATTGCAGCCAAAGCAAAAAAACTGGGTGTAAAAAAACACTACAATATTGATGCAAGAAAAGAGTTTGTCAAAGATTACATTTTTCCATCAATTAAAGCCAATGCACTTTATCAGAAAAAATATTGTCTTGCAACAGCACTTGCAAGACCGCTAATTGCAGAAAAAGTTTTAGAGATTGCAAAAAAAGAAAAAGCAACATCACTAGCACATGGATGTTCAGGTAAAGGAAATGATCAAGTACGATTTGACATTTCATTACGCTCTGGATCTGACCTTCCAATTATAGCTCCAATTCGAGACAAAAACTTGGATAGGGATACTGAATTAAAGTTTGCAAAGAAACATGGAATTGAAATTGATTCTGTAGCAAAAAAATTCAGTATTGATCAAAACCTGTGGGGACGTGCAATTGAAGGAGGAATATTGGAAGATCCATACAATGAACCACCGGATGATGTATTCATTTGGGTTAAAACAAAAAACTTGCCGGACAAACCAACGTATTTAGAAATTAAATTTGAGAAAGGAATTCCAGTTGAAGTCGATGACAAAGTAATGGATTCTCAAAAACTGATTGAATACATAAACAAAAAAGCAGGTGCAGCAGGTGTCGGAATAGTTGATCATATTGAAGACAGAGTAATCGGAATCAAATCCCGTGAAGTGTATGAAACTCCAGCAGCTACTTGTTTGATTGAAGCACATGCAGATTTAGAAAAGATGGTTCATACTAAACACGAAAACAAGTTCAAGTCCCTAATTGATGATGAATGGGCATATTTGGTATATTCAGGACTATGGCAGGACCCTCTCAAAGCGGATTTGGATGGATTTATCGAGGTATCACAAAAGCCAGTATCAGGAAGTGTAAAAATCAAACTGTATAAAGGAAGTCTAAGGGTAGTTGGAAGAAAATCTAAGAATTCATTATACAATCATGATATTGCCACTTATGGTTCAGAGTCCACATTTGACCAGAGATTAGCCAAAGGATTTGTAGAATTATGGGGAATGCAGACAACAGAAGCTAATAAATTACAAAAGAAAAGGTCAACAAAAACATGAACTGCCCAGAATGTGATGCAACATTAAACATCCCAGACGATGCCTCAGTTGGAGAAATTATCTCCTGTCCTGATTGTGGCGCTGACTTTGAAATCGCAAAAAAAGACGGATCAAATGTTGAGCTTAAGCAAGCAGAAACTGTAGGCGAAGACTGGGGAGAGTAATGTCAAAAGTATGTATCGTATTTGATCGCCTAAGAACAGAAGAAAAGATGCTTCAGAAAGAGGCATTAGATCTTGGGCATGATGCAGTAATGTTAGATGCAAAGATTACTCAAATTAACACCGATAGTAAAAGAGAAGACTATGACTTTGGAGATATTGTTTTAGAAAGATGTGTCAGTTATTTTAGAGGACTTCACTTTACTGCAAGTCTGGAATTTATGGACGTTCCAGTTCTTAACAAATTTGATGTTGCAAATGTTTGTGGAAATAAGATGTTCATGACTTTACTTTTGAAAAAAAATAATATTCCAACACCAAAAACATACTTTTCATTTTCTAGTGAAAGTGCGGCAGAGAATTTAGAAAAAGTTGGATATCCTCTAGTGATCAAGCCAGTGATAGGAAGTTGGGGTAGAGGAGTAATGCCAATTAAAGATAAAGATACAATGGATGCAGTTCTTGAAATAAGAAATATTACAGATAGCCCCCACGATAGAATTTACTACTTGCAAGAATTAATCAAAAGACCACCAAGGGATATCAGAGTAATCACGATTGGTGATGAACCTATTGCAGCCATGTACAGAAAATCATCAGGTGGTTTTAAGACAAACATAGTACTTGGAGCAGATCCAGAACTTTGTGAGATCACAAAAGAGATGGAGGATTTGGCAGTGAAAGCATCAAAGGCCATGGGTGGAGGAATTTTAGGAATAGATATGATGGAAGACAATGAAAGGGGTCTAGTTGTGCACGAGGTTAATAATACAGTGGAATTCAAGGGATTAGCAAAAGTTGCAGAACGAAACATTCCAAGAGAAATGATAGAATTTGCTCTAAACTACGTTAGGAAATAAATTATACTTCCTTACGAGGAGGTTTATTATGAAAGTAGGTATTGTAGGAGCATCAGGTTATGTAGGTGGAGAGACACTTCGTCTTCTTGTTAACCATCCAGACGTTGAGTTAACTATGGTTACATCAAGACAGCATGCTGGTAAATATATTCATAGAGTACAACCAAGTTTGAAAGGATTTACAGATCTTACTTTCTCAGAATTAGATTATGATAAATTAACTGACAAATGTGATCTGATTTTCACAGCTGTTCCTCATGGTACTGCAACTGAAATTGTAAAGTCTCTCTATGATAGAGGTATCAAAATAATAGATTTGAGTGCGGATTATAGATTACATGATCAAAAAGATTATGACAAATGGTATGGATGGGAACATCCACATCCAGATTATTTATCAAAATCAGTTTTTGGAATACCAGAATTACACAGAGAAGAAATCAAAAAATCACAACTTGTTTCTTGTCCAGGCTGCATGGCAGTAACATCAATATTAGCACTTGCACCATTAATTCGAAATAACATTATTGAGACAGAACATATCATTGTAGATGCAAAGATTGGGTCTTCTGGGGCAGGTTCGGGTTCTGGAACTGCACATGCAATGAGAGCAGGTGTAATTAGACCATACAAACCAGCAAGGCATAGACATACTGGTGAAATTGAACAAGAACTTAGTGAAATTGCAGGAAAGAAGATTCATGTTTCAATGAGTCCACATGCAGTTGATGTAGTTCGTGGAATTTTATGTACAAACCACACATTTATGCAAAAAGACATAGATGAGAAAGAATTATGGAAATTGTATCGTCAAGCTTATGGTAATGAAAAATTTATCAGACTTATTAGAGACAAAAAGGGCTTGTATAAATTCCCAGATCCAAAGTTCTTGGTTGGTTCAAACTTTTGTGATATAGGATTTGAAATAGACGAAGATAATAATAGATTGATTGCGTTATCTGCATCAGATAACTTGATGAAAGGTGCAGCAGGTTCTGCCATTCAAAATATGAATATAATGTGTGGTTTTGATGAAATGGATGGATTGAGATATACTCCACTAACTCCTGTTTAGAAATGATCACAATCAAAATTGGTGGAAGTGTGGTAGATAATTTACATCCATCTACAATTACAGACATTAAAAAAATAGTAGAATCAGAGGGGGTAATCATAGTTCATGGTGGTGGAAAAGAAGTTACAAAAGTTTGTAAACAGCTTGGAAAAGAACCAAAATTTGTAACATCACCTAGTGGAATCAAAAGTAGATATACCGACAAAGAGACTATCGAGATTTTTACAATGGTAATGTCAGGTAGAATAAACAAGACGATTGTTCAGATGCTTCAGAAAAATGGTATTAACGCAATTGGTCTTTCAGGAGTTGATGCCAGAGTAATAGTAGCTGACAGAAAAAAGAAGCTTCTGATAGTTAATGAAAAAGGTAGAAAACAAGCAATTGATGGTGGATATACTGGAAAAATTAAAGAAATAAACTCTGGATTCATCAAATTACTCTTAGAACAAGGACTTACACCTGTTATTTCACCCATAGCAATTAGTGAAGAGTCAGAATTTCTAAATGTTGATGGAGATAGAGCTGCAGCATATATAGCTGGAAAAGTAGGTAGTGATAAAGTATTATTCATTACAGATGTTGATGGACTTTTAATAGATGACAAACTTGTTCCTAAACTAACATTGGCAGAAGCAAAAGAAATCAGACCAAAAATAGGACCAGGAATGGAGAAGAAGATTTTAGCAGCTACAGAAGCATTGGACATGGGTGTCAAAGAAGTATTGATTGCAAATGGTCAGAAAGAAAATCCAATATCTTCTGCAATTGCACATGATAATTGTACGGTGATTGAGCATTAGTGAAGATCAATTTATGGGAAATCTCTATCAAAGATTTCCAGTTACAATTGAAAAAGGAGTAGGAGCTCATGTATGGGATACTGATGGAAAAGAGTACATTGACTGTATGGGCGGATATGGTGTAGCGTTAGTAGGTCATCAAAATCAAAGAGTTAACAAAGCAATAAAAGAACAACTTGATAAAATTATTACAGTTCATAGTTCATTCTACAACAAAACAAGAGAAGAATTTTTGAAAACACTTATCGGATTAGCTCCAAAAGGACTCACACAAGTACACCTAAACAATAGTGGAGCAGAAGCAATAGAAGCCGCAATAAAGTTTGCAAGAAAGTTTACTGGCAAAAAAGAAATGATTGCAATGAAAGGGTCCTACCACGGAAAATCTTTTGGTGCATTATCATTAACGTTTAGTCCAAAATATAGAAAACCATTTGAACCACTTGTTGAGAAAGTTTCTTTTGCATCCTTTGGAGATATTGAATCGCTTCGTTCGGTAATTAATGATGATACAGCTTTTGTAATTTTAGAACCAATTCAAGGTGAGAGTGGAATTATTGTTGCGCCTGAAGGATTTTTACAACAAGTGAGAAAACTTTGTGATGAAAAAGGAATTCTGTTAATTTTTGACGAAATACAAGCTGGTTTAGGTAGAACTGGACGATTATGGGCTTGTGATCATTGGAATACTGCACCAGATATTTTGTGTCTGGCAAAAGGAATAGCAGGAGGAGTGCCAATGGGTGCAACTCTTGTAAGACCTGACATTCTAGCTTCAATGAGTAAGGGAGAACATTCTTCAACATTTGGTGGAAACCCACTATCTTGTGCAGCAGGAATTGCATCTCTCAAAGCATTAACTGATGATGGATTGATTGAAAATTCTGAGAAAATGGGAAAAATTTTCAGAGAAGGATTAGAGAAACTAAAAGAAAAACACACTATGATTAGAGAGATTCGTGGAAAAGGACTTATGATAGGAATAGAAATGAAATTTGAAATCAAAGATATTCTAATGGGGTTGATAAAAGAAGGGGTTCTAATGTTATATTCTGGAAGAAATATTCTGAGAATTCTTCCACCATTAGTAATATCTGAGGACGATGTAACAAAAGTTTTACATGCTCTTGATTCCATATTAACAAAAGAGGAGCAAAAACGAAATGTACAAGGATAAGGTAGACAAAAAGATTATTGAATATCTAGAAGAAAACTCTAGAGAATCATTTGTAGATATTGGCAAAAAACTGAAGCTTTCTGAATCAGCAGTAAGAAGACGTGTAAAAAATCTATTAGGTAGTGGTGCTATCAAAAAATTTACTTTAGAACTTGGTGAAGAAAATGCCACTAGTGCAATTGTTTTAGTTTCAGTAGATTCTGCAACAGATACATCTAAAGTTTCTCTGAAACTTGTCAAATTAGAAGGAGTAAAAACAGTTTATGAAATTACAGGTCAATACGACATTACAGTAATTATCAGTGCAGCAACGATTGCTGAAATTAATAATAGTATTGATGCATTAAGAAAGATTACAGGGGTAGTTGATACAAATACTGTAATTATTTTGAAAAAAGTAATCTAAAAACGACTTTCGTTTCATTATTTCAATTCAAAACTAAATTAGGATCAGTATTAGTTATTTTCAACGAACTTAGTACGAATATGTTTATATTCTCAATTTGGGCCAACGATTTTAGTAATGAAAGATCCGAATCACTATGCAAACATCTACAACACATCTGACAAAAATCCAAAGAAGATCAAAGTCCTAGACAGTACTTTAAGAGAAGGAGAACAACATCCAGGAGTTTCGTTTACGAACAAACAAAGAATTCAAATTGCATGGATGCTAGATTATTTTGGAGTAGATCAAATAGAAATTTCACCAGTTATATCAAATGATCACAAAGAAGCAACTAAGATAATCATTAAACAAGGATTAAAGGCGGACATTGTTTCTCATGGACGTGCTCTCAAAGAAGATATTGATATTTCACTAGCTTGTGATGCAAAATGGTGTGCTGCGTATTTAGGAATTTCAGACATTCATCTAAAAGATAAACTACGTATTTCAAGAGAAGAAGCTCTTGACAGAGCTGTAGAAACTGTAGAGTATGCAAAATCCCACGGTCTCAAAATTAGATTTACAGTAGAAGATGGAAGTAGAACAGAGCCTGAATTTTTACTCAAAGTTTGCAAGGCAATTGAAGAAGCAGGAGTTGATAGAATCAGTCTTCCAGATACAGTTGGAATTTTACGTCCAATTGGAATGTATAATTTTGTTAAGAAAGTTAGTGATGTAGTAGATGTACCGTTAGATGCACACGTTCACAATGATATTGGATTTGCAGTAGCAAATGCGTTTTCAGCATGTGATGCAGGAGTTGATCAGATTCATACTACTATTGATGGTATTGGGGAAAGAACAGGAATTCCACCTCTTGCAGAAGTTGCAGTAGCACTTACTTATCTATACAAATCACAAAACGATTTCAGATTAGATATGTTACTGGATTTGTCTAGATTAATTGAAGACTACACATCAATCAAACCATATGACTCAAAACCAATTGTAGGATCGTCTGCATACAAACACAAAGCAGGAACACACCTAGCAGCAATTCTCAGAAATCCTGCAGCCTATGAGCCCATACCACCAAGAGCAGTTGGAAACAGAAGAAGAATTGTCTTTGGAGAATTGGCAGGAAAAACAGGAGCTGCGTATCTAATGTCACTATTAGGCCTTGAAAAAGACAATGAAGGTGCAAAAGCAGTTGCAGTTGGATTGAAGAATCTTAGGATGGGTGATCTTATCGATATTCCACTTGAAGACAGACTTGAAAAAAAGATAATTAATGATAAATAGAGAAGAGAAGAGAAGAGAAAACATGTCAAAATGTGAAGAATGTGATGCAGATATTTCCTTACCAAGTGATGCACTTGAAGGAGAGATTGTAACATGTCCGGAATGTGGCTCAAGTTTTGAATTAGCAAAAGGTTCAGATGGTTTCAATCTAAAGCCTGCCCAAACGGTTGGTGAGGATTGGGGACAGTGAGTCCTGACGTTACTATTCTTTACGATACCATCCGTTGGGAAGAAAAAGCTCTACTAGAAACCGGTAAAAAAAATAACATCAACATTCAGATGGTTAATTGTAAAAAACTAGCATTGAATTTAGAAAAAAAGCCTGAAGATTATGGCGTAGTTATTCAAAGATGTGTGAGTTACTATAGAAATTTACATTCAACTGCAGCTCTAGAAGGACTTGGGGTCAAGGTAATCAATTGTCTCAATACAGGTATTTTTGCAGGAAATAAATTATTCACACATATGTTACTAAAGAAATTTGGAGTGCCAACACCTGATGCAACAGTTGCTTTTTCAAAAGAAGCAGCTTTGCAAGCATTAGAAACACAGGGATTTCCCAGAGTAATCAAACCAACAATTGGTAGTTGGGGCAGATTAATTTCAAAATTAAACGATAAAGAGTCTGCTGAAGGAATTATTGAGAGTAGAGAAAATATGTACCCAATTTACCAAATTCATTACTTAGAAGAATTTGTAAAAAGACCACCAAGAGACATTCGAGCTATAATGGTAGGAGATAAAATAGTTGCAGCAATTTACAGGACTTCTGGAAATGGAAATTGGAAAACAAATATGGCACTTGGAGGAGTAGCAGATCCATGTAAAGTCACACCAGAAATGGAAGAAATGTGTATTAAGGCAAAAAATGCAGTTCAGGGAGATATCGTAGGTGTAGATTTGATGGAAAGTGATGAGAAGGGATTAGTTGTCCATGAGGTTAACAATACAACAGAATACAAAAATACAGTTAGAGTATGTGAAGTAGATATTCCTTCCTTAATGCTAGATTATGCACTAAAGATAGGCAAGTAAGAATTGAATACTCATTTTACAATAACACCAGATTTTGCAGTGAAAACACTTGAGAAAGCACTCAGATTGTATACACCATCTCTTAGTGAAAAACCAATGACAGATTTTTTAGCTGATAAATGTGATGATTTAGGATTTGAAGATATTCAAATTGATGAAGTCGGGAATTTAATTGCAAAGAAAGGAACGGGTTCACCAAAAATTATGTTATGTGGACACATGGATGTTGTTCCAGGAAAAGTCAAAGTTAGAAAAGAGGGAGATTTACTTTATGGACGTGGTGCATCAGATGCAAAAGCACCATTAATTGCAATGTTATTTGCTGCAGCATCAATTCAAAATAACAACGGAACTATAATTTTTGTAGCAGCTGTAGATGAAGAAGGAAGTGCTACAGGAATAAAAAATCTTGTAAAAAAAGAGATGAATATTGATTATGCGATTTTTGGAGAGCCAAGTGGAGTTAAACAAGTCACAATTGCATACAAAGGAAGGTTGGCAATTAATCTTAAAATCAGTGTTGAGGATAGCTCTCATGCAAGTGCACCATGGCTTTCAAAAAATGCTATTCAAGAATCAATGATTTTTGCAAAAGAACTCAAAGAAGGGTTAGAAGTAGGTCAAGATGGTAAAACTAAAGGAATGTTACTGACTGTAACTATAACTGAAATTAAAGGAGGAATTAGTCACAACATAACTCCAAAAGAATGTGAAACTACTTTTGATATTAGAATTCCCGTAGACATGAACTGTAAATCTACTGAACAAAAAATTGCAACATTAGTAAAAGAAATTGCGGAGAAAAGAGGGGTAGAGGCATTTTATTCAATTCTTGATGAAACAGAGCCTTTTGAAGCATCTCATAATTCACCATTAGTTAGGGCATTTACCCTTGGAATTATGGATATAGAACATTCAAGACCAACTCTAATCAGAAAAACAGGTACAGGTGACATGAATGTTCTTGGAAATCAGTGGAAGATTCCTGTTGTTACATATGGTCCAGGAGACCCACATGAGGCTCATACAATTGACGAGAAGGTTTCAATTGATGAGTATCTAAGAGGAATAGAAATTCTTAAGAAAACCCTCCAGCATTTAAAAAGACTTCATGATAAAAAGATGCAGTAATGCTTTGGTTTGTGGGTTTAGGAATTTCTGGATTCAAATCGATTCCCCTTGAGGCGCTAGATATTTTATCAAAAGCAGATATTGTTTACTTTGAACAATTTACTAGTCCAATCGGAAAATCTGATTTTGTCAAAATCAAAAATGCAACAAAAGGAGAATTCAAGCCTGCAAAGAGATGGTTAGTAGAAGATGGAAATGAAATTTTACAAAATGCAAAGAAGAAGAAAGTAGTTTTACTCTCATATGGAGATCCATACATTGCAACTACACACATTGAATTAAGAACAAGAGCAATTAAAGAGAAAATAAAGACATATTCCATTCATGCTTCATCATCACTTACTGCAATGATAGGGGAATGTGGTTTACATTTTTACAAAATTGGAAGAATTGCAACAATAATGAGTGAAATGAAATCGCTCACAACACCATATTATCTAATTTACAAAAATCTCATAGAAGGAAATCATACAGTACTTCTATTAGAGTACAATCAGGATAAAGATTTTTTCTTGGATCCTAAAGATGCATTAACTGGATTATTAGAAACAGAAAAAGGACAAAGAAGAAATGTTATAAGTTCATCCACATATGCTGTTGTCGCATCAAGAATTGGATTCAAGGATCAATCAATTATTTCAGGTAAAATATCTAGTTTGAAGAAAAAAGATTTTGGAAAACCACCACATACAGTAATCATTCCAGGTAGATTACACTTTACTGAATCAGATGCTTTGAAGATATTAGTAGAATGTATTGATGAGCCATTTGATAATTCTGAAAAAACAAAGAAGATTTCAATTCAGATGATAGAAAAGTACGTTCCAATGGTTAAAGAGGCACTTGCAGAAGTTGAATCATACTATAAAGATCAAAAAGAGTTTCAAAAAATTTTAGAAAATGCAGAATTGTACATACAAGATGCAGAGAAATTCTTAGAAGAGGGTCAAGATGAGGTAGCAATTTTGAGTATTGGATATGCAGATGGTCTTGTAGATGCATTAAGATTGGCAAAAGGTCTTGATCGAAAGATGTAATCTTTTGCGATGTATTAAAGAGAGGGTTTAGAAAAAGAAGAATATTGGAAATAAGTGAAAAGGCAATTCTTTCTGCCATGTATGTATGCCAAATTAACGGAAAATCAGCATTTGAGATAATTAAGAAAAAAAGTATGCTTTCGTCAGATGTGATTAACTCAACAATTGACAAATTAATAAAAAATCAACTTGTAAACGAGGACAGAAATACACTTACTGAAATTGGGCGAAATTCATTACATGTGGTGTTAGCTGGAGGGGTTTTTGATATCATTCATCCAGGTCACATTTACACACTTAATGCGGCAAAAGCATTAGGAGATGTTCTAGTAGTGGTCGTAGCAACTGACAACACATCTGAAAAGATGAAGAAAAGAAGACCGCTACATACTCAAAAACAGAGACAAGAATTAGTAAATTCACTTTCAATGGTAGATCTTTGTCTAATTGGACAAGAAGATGATATTTTTAAGACAGTTAATCTTGTTAGGCCACAAATTATTGCATTAGGTTATGATCAAATTCATCAAGAGAAATTCATCATAGATGGATGTAAGAAGATCGAGCTTGATGCAAAAGTTGCAAGATTACAATCTCCAATTCCTGAAAGCTCTAGCTCTAAAATAGAAAAAGAGTATGGGAAAGCTATTCACGGAATTTAGGAATTTATTGGAATCTTGATTAAAATTTTTGAACCATCTTTTAGTTTTGCAGCTTTTCTTATACAAATTTTTGATATTAACTCAACAATAGAATCATCGTGATGAGTTCGTTCAAGTATGATTAATTCACAATTTATTGAATTGTTGAGTTTTGCTGGAAAGCATTTTACCCATCCATAGGTTCTCTTGCCATCTGAAAAGCTCTTAATTTTAATACCCTCTAAAATTTCAAATTGTTTAATTGCTTGTTGATGAATTTTTTGATCTAGTTTAACATTAAGGGTTCCTGGAAACGGAATATATCCAATTTTTGGTTTGAACTGTTTTGTGTATCCTTTTAATCCCATATAGTATGCACCTTCACCCATTCCAGAAACCAAAATTCCTTTTAGTTCAACATAAGATGGAGAAGAATTAAGGCTTTTTTGTAAAATGGTCAAGAGTTTTATCATTTCTGAAAAACCTTTTGTGGTAATTTTTACTGAAATATTTCTTCCGCTTACTAATCTTTCAATGAAATTATTTTGTTCTAACTCAAGCAGGTGTTTTGATGCAGCTTGTTGTGATTTTTTAATTTTTTTTCCAAGAGATGAAGTAGTGATAGTAACAAAGTTGTATTTTGCTCCTTTAGAGAGAAGATAAGAGAGAGTTTGGATGTGCTGAATCTTCAGTTCAGTCATCTAGAAAGCCTATGCTAAGCCCAAGTCACTAAATGTTTTAAGTGTCATTCCATCAGAGTTAGATAGTTTAGCAATTCTATGGCCAATAACACATTCAATGCCTACATTTTTGGCACTTTCTATTAGTCTTTGAGTGATAATTCCGTCTAGTAATAGATATTTGATTCCGGATTGTGTTGACAATTTACTAACAACTTCACTGATTGGAACTTTGAAAATTTCATTTTGATCACTGTCTAGTGCAACTGCTTCAAGTGTTTCATTTAGATTCGGGAAAATCTTTGATGCTACATCTACAATTAGTTTATCATCTTCATTTTTGAGTGATGGTGTTGGTTGTCCACCTTTAATTTCATCAGCAACAGGACTTAGAATTTCATCAATTCTTTGTGGAGTTAATTCTTCAACTTCAACATCGTTGTCTGCTCTAAGTTCATAATCTACTGAAACAACAGATTTTAGTTCTTTGAGGATAAATCCGCCTGATCTATCTCCATCAAGGAAGGCAACAACAGTATCTTTTGAATTACATATTTCTTTAATAGATTCATCAATTTTTGCACCTTCAATTGCAAGAACATTATCATATCCTGCTCTTAGAAGATTGATTACATCTGCTCTTCCTTCAACTAGGATAATCCAAGTAGAATCAAAGACGCCAGAACTGCAAGTAAGTTTTGATGGTCCATATGTTGATAGTTTTCCAGAATCACCTTGATGAACATCATTTAGCATACTTTCTCCTTCACTAGCAGTTTTTGTTGCCCATTTTTGCTTGATTTCTTTTGCACGTCTTACAATCTCGTCTTTCTTTGCAGCTCTAACATCATCAATGTCATCTAATGTAAATTTGCAATCAAAGGGACCTACTTTGTCAATGCTTTCAATTCCTGCAGCAATTAATGCACAAGTATCAATATCAGTACTCATCGGGATTAAAGCATCACCAGATGTAGTATTAGCTGTAGATTTTGCATTAACTTCAATGCGTCCTACTTTAGAAACTCGTTGCAGTTCATTTAGATTCATCTCTGGGCCTAACAGTCCTTCTGTTTGGCCAAAGATCGCTCCAATTATATCTGCTCTTTCAACGAGTCCATCAACTTCATAGGAAAGTTTAACATGATATTTGACAATTCCTGATTGAGGCATAGATTATTCATCTCCTTAATTATCATAATTTGGGTTTTTGTTTTAGATATATGAGGGTATCGCAAAAATTTGCATTAAAGATATGAAATTTTTCAAGAAATATGCTTGCATAGAAATCTCTAGAGAAATCTAAAAATGAAAAATAATGAGTTGTTTATTCAGTGCTAAATGAGTGACCACATGAACAGGATTTTGTAACATTTGGATTATTGATTTTAAATCCAGAACCCATTAGGCTTTCAATATAGTCTACGTTTGCACCTTTAAGATGTTCAACACTGTAGCTGTCAACTAGGAATTTTACTCCATTTTCTTCCATGACGATATCATCCTCTTCAGGTGCCTTTTCAAAGCCCATTCCATAAGATAGACCAGAACAACCGCCACCTTGAACATATACTCTAAGATATTCAGGAGATTCTGCTTCTTCTTTCATGAATTCTTTGATTTTTTCAGCTGCTTTCACAGTGATTGTGATCAACTTTTCTGTTTGTTCAGTTGCCATTATAAACAAAAAAGCCGGTTCAAATTATAATAAGCTTTTCCCCCCCAACACACTAGGAATTCAAAAAATCAGCACATTTTGCCATAGTTACAATAGTTTCTAGTGATCCTCAGAATATTTGATTAGATCATTTGAGGTGTTATTCTAATGACTTTGTCATCATCGCTCACTGATAATTTTCTAATTTTTCAAGTTGAATAAAATAAGAACGAAGGTGAAAATAATTATTTCTTTGACTTGTTAACAAATGCTGTCATACGTTCTTCTCTATCAGGATGAGTAAAGCAATTTCTCCAAGCAAGTAGTTCTATTGAAAGACCTGTATCAAGATCTGCATTTCTTCCTTTGTTGATTGCAATTTTAGACATCTGAACTCCCATTGTAGAATTTTTAGCTATTTGTTGTGCCATTTTCAAAGCTTCTTCTTGTAATGATGCAAGGGGAACAACTTGATTTACAAGACCAATCTCTTTTGCCTCATCTGCTTTGATTATTTTTCCAGTGTAAACAAGTTCTTTTGCTTTTGCTATTCCCACAATTCTCATTAATCTTTGGGTTCCGCCCCATCCAGGAGGAATACCAATTGTTACTTCTGGTTGACCCATTCTTGCAGTATCTGCAGCAATTCTAATATCACAAGACATTGCAAGTTCACAACCTCCACCTAAAGCAAAGCCATTGATAGCTGCAATAGTTGGTTGTTTTACTAGTTCAACAGTTGAAGTAACAAGTTGACCAGTTTTTGCATACTCGACTGATTCGTCTGCAGAGATTTTTGACATGTATTCAATATCTGCGCCAGCAGAAAATGCCTTTTCTCCTTCACCTGTCAAAATGATAACTTTGACATTATCATCATGGTTGAGTGCTTCAAAAGTTTTGATTAGTTCTTTTGCAACATCAGTGTTCATGGCATTAAGTTTGTCAGGTCTGTTGATTTTGACAGTACAAATGCCATCAGAAGTAGATGTGGTAACTAGTGACATGATAATTTGCCAAGTAATGCTGGACTTAAATGTTATCTATTTTTTTAGATGTTTTCCCCATTGGTAAAGTGCCGATGCTGCTGCACACCAATCTCTCAAGTCATCATAAACTGGAATACCTTTTTTCTCAATTAGTTTTGAAATCTTTTGAGTGTATGGACCGCCATTTCCACCAACTAAAATTGGTTTTATTCTCTTTTTTGAAAATGCTGCCAGATAATCAATTATTACTTCTTCAAGTGGATCATCTGCAAAGACAAACCATGGCATGAGAATATCAACACCCGAATCATCCATGTGAGCTTGAATTGTAAATCTATAGTCATCTGCCGTAGCACCACCTGTTACATCAGCAGGGTTTCCATTACCAATTACATATGTTGGTGGGAAATGCTTTATCATTTTGTTTTTTGTCTTCTCAGAAACTTTGGCAAGTGAAAGATTTAATCTCTCAAACTGATCAATTGCGCCAATCATAGGTCCTGCACCATTACTACACAATCCAGCTCTGTTTCCTTTAGCTGCTGGTTGCCATGCAAGTGCTTTTGATACGGCAACTAATTCTTGATAACTATCAACTGAGATAATTCCTGCTTGTTTGAATGCACCCATAATAATGGCATTAGCTCCACCAAGTGAACCAGTGTGAGATGCTGCTTGTTTTGCACCAAGTATAGATCTACCGCTCTTCCAAATCACTATTGGTTTCTTCTTTTCTTTCATTACTTTTTTAGCAGTATTGATGAATTTTCGTCCATCACCAAATCCTTCAACATACAATACAATTACTTTGGTTTGAGGATCACTTGCAAGATACCAAATCATATCTGCTTCATCAACATCAGAACGGTTTCCATAACTGATCATCTTTGATAACCCAAATGAATCTGCACTTTCCAAAAAGCTAATTCCCATTGTTCCACTTTGTGACAAAAATGCGACATTGCCCAGTTTTGCTCGGATCATTCTTTCTTGTCCTTGGAATGCACAGTCTAAACGATTTGCAGCGTTGAACATTCCAATACAGTTCGGACCAATAATTCTGATTTTATGTTTGGCAGAAAGCCTCTTTACTTCAGCTTCGTATTCTGCTCTTTTTCCACCTAGTTCTTTTCCACCACCTGAAACAATTACAACACTGTGAACGCCCTTCTTGGCGCAGTCTTCTAAGACAGGTGCAGTTATAGAAAGATCAACTGATATTACAACAAGATCAACATTTCCAGGAACTGCTGCAACTGTCGGATAACATTTCAGTCCAAAGATTTTGTCTGCTTTTGGATTAATTGGTATAACTTTGCCTGTGAAATTATAATTTACAAGACTATCTAAGATAGAGTTTCCAATTTTACCCTTAGTTTTAGAAGCTCCAACTAGAGCAACTGTTTTTGGAGTGAAAAATCTCTCCATAAATTCTTTGTTGGGTTTTGCTTTAGAAATAGAGTTTTTCTTTACTTTGTCATTAAGAAGGATTTTTGCATCTACTACAAAATAGGATTTTGGATAAACAATTACAGGGTTAAAGTCAATGCTATTGAAATAGTCAGCGTTTTCAACTCCTAGCTTTCCAATTTGAACCAACATTTTTGAAACCATGTTAAGATCAATTGGTTGGCTTCCTCTGAATCCTTTGAGAAGTTTTGAACCTTTGAGTTCATTTATCATTGATTTTGCATCTGAAGTTGTAATTGGAAGCATTCTAAATGCAACATCTTTCATAACTTCAGTCATGATACCACCTAGTCCAACCATAATTACAGGACCGAATTGAGAATCATTTTGAAGACCAACAATTAGCTCAACACCTTTTGAAACCATCTTTTCAAGAAGGATTCCTTTAACTTCTACCCCTTTCTTTTTAGAAAGGCGACCATACATGTCATTGAATGTCTTTTTTACATCATTGATATTCTCTAATCCAACTTTAACTCCACCAACATCAGTTTTGTGTAAGATTTGTGGTGAGACTACTTTCATTACAAGTGGAAAACCAATCTTTTTTGCTTGCTTTGCTGCATCTTCAGCGGTAGTTACAAGTGCAAAAGGTGGAACTTTAACACCATAACTTTTGAGGAAAGATTTTGATAATTCTTCGGTGATTACTTTGTGTTTTGTTTGAATAATTTCTTCAAAAATTTTCTTTACTGCAACCATAGTTCGATCGATAAAATCAAAACTAAGTATATTAAACTTTGGTCAAAGATTGAATGATGATTTGAAGTTGTTGTAAAAATTCTTCATATTTGATTTTACAGTTAAAATATTTTCATCAATATCTAAGCGAATTTTTTTTGGATCTATATGAGGAATTTTTTGCAGTTTTTCAGCCGTATTATCAAGCCACAAATTTACCATCTCCTCATTTACCTCCAAATGAAATTGTAATCCAACTGCGCTTTTGTATTGAAAGGCTTGATTCAGATAATGCTCAGACGAGGCTAATCTAACGGCACCTTCAGGCAAATCAAAAGTATCGTCATGCCAATGAAAGACAGTAAAGGGATTTTTAAAACCAGAAAAAAATGCAGTGCCGTTATAAATTTTCAAATCATTGTAAAATCCAATCTCCTTTCGTGGTCCACGGTATACTTTAGCACCAAAAGTTTTAGCAATTAGTTGAGAACCCAAACAGATTCCCAGAACAGGGATATTTTTTTCAACACAATTTTTGATAAGTTGTTGTTCTGCTTTAAGATATGGTAAATCATCATTTGCACTTTCAGAGGCTCCTAAAATTACAACTAGGGAGAAATCTTTTTCAGGAAGTTGTTCATATTTTGCATTGACTGAAGTAATCTCAAAGCCATCATTTTTGAGAAGATCACCCAAATATCCAGAACTTTCAGTTCTAGAATTTTGTACAAACAAAACATCGGACATTATTTTCTATTGAGAAAAGTGATTAATATGTTAAAATAAATCAAATAGTGTGCTTGTTACACAACAAGAAATAACAAAATTAAAGAATTTTGTTTTTCAGTTAAACTTTGTGAAAGATAGTGTAGTAGTAGTTGAAGGAAAAAGAGATTCTATTGCATTAAAAAAACTTGGTTACACGGGAAAAGTTTTAGAATTTCATAGATTTGGAGGAATGATAAACTTTACCGATTCTGTTGCAAAATATAAAAATCTCATAATACTTTTTGATAGAGATAAAAAAGGAAGATGCCTTACTGGGAAAATAATTCAGTTATTGCAAAGAAGAACCAAGCTGGATCTTTCTTACAAAAGAAGACTTCGGGAAATAACAAAAGGTAAGATAATGTTTATTGAGCAACTAGTTTGTTATGAATCGTACCTAGCCTAAGTTTAGGGCCAAATACCTTTTTGATTAAAGGCTTCTACTACTCTTTCAACAGCCAAAACCATAGCAGCTTTTCTCATGTCGATTTTGTATTTTTTAGAAATGGCATATGTATCATCGAAACCTTTTGTGATGTTTTTTTCCATCTTGTTTGCAACCTCATCAAATGTCCAATAGTAACCCATATTGTTTTGTACCCATTCCAAGTATGAGATACAAACACCACCAGAATTTGCTAAAATATCAGGAATTACCAAAATTTTCTTTTTATAAATAATTGGATCAGCTTCTGGCAATGTTGGACCATTGGCAGCCTCTGCAATAATTTTACATTTAAGATTCTTGGCAATCTTTGCATTGATTTGATTTTCTAGAGCAGCAGGAACTAAAATATCACATTTAGTAGTAAGTAATTGTTCAGTTGAGATTTTTTTACTTCCAGGAAATCCAACTACAGTGCCTTTCTTTTGTTTGTGTTCTAAAATTTTACTAACCTTTGCACCATTTGGAATAGAAATAGAACCTTTAGAATCACTAACTGCAATTACTTTAGCACCCATCTTTTCAAGAGATTCTCCTGCAAATGTTGACGCGTTTCCAAATCCTTGCAAAACAACTTTGGCACCTTTTAGATTCAGTTTCAATTGCTTTGCTGCTTCTCTTACACAATATGCTGCTCCTAATCCTGTTGCAACATTTCTTGCAAGGGAGCCACCCATTGAAATTGGTTTTCCAGTAATTACAGCTGGAGTATGTTTATTTCCATTTAGTTTGCCAAATGTATCCATGATTTGAGTCATCTCTCTACCTGTTGTGTAAACATCAGGTGCTGGAATATCTTTTTCAGGTCCTATAATTTCAGAAATTTTAAATGCATATCCTCTTGTTAATCTCTCTAATTCTGCATCACTAATTTTTTCTGTTTTTGGGTTTACATAGATTGCACCTTTTGCACCACCTAGTGGAATGTCAACAACTGCACATTTCCAAGTCATCCATGAAGAAAGTGCCATAACTTCACGTTCCATATATTCAACTCCACCTTCTGGATTAAAGTAACGAATACCTCCTTTGTATGGACCTCTATCATTGTTATGTTGACTTCTAAAACCTGTGAAAATTCTAATTTTACCATTATCCATTTTTACTGGAATCTTTACTCTCAAAACTTTGTTTGGCATTGCAAGATATTCACGCAATCCTTTATCTTTAATCCCTAGAATATCACATGCATCATTAACTTGTTTAGTTGCATTAGCAAAAGGATCACTCTTGAACAAGTTGATCGTATTTATTGGTCTCAGATTATATAAGTTTGGTTGAAAGTTTCTGATCGCAATTTCAGAATATTAAATTATAGATAGACTTTCTTGTAATTCATCTTTCTGTATAGTTTCTCAATTGCTTCATCAAGAGCACTGATATTAATTTCAAGGAAATTTGACAAGTGAAAAATTGCTCCGTATTTTTCGCCAATTTTTAAGACCATATTATTTTTTTCTAGTACTTTCATGTGATGCTGAACAGCTTTGTAATCAAGATGAAGTACTTTAGCTAGTTGATGTGTGTTGTATGGTTGGTTAAGTAATTGCATAATAATACGTAATCTGGTAAATCCACCTCTAGTACTTGTAAACAAGTAAAGTAACAGCTTTCTAGTCTGTTTGTCGGGTTTTCTTTGCGCAGAAACTGGTCTTGATCTAATAATTTCTTTGAATTCTAGGAGTTGATCAGTCATATTATCTAAAGAATTTAAGGCCAATTTTGTTTAAAACTCTATTTCCAGATCTTTTCCATATTGTAGATTTCATGCAAGACAATTACCCTTAAATTGACTGAGGATGAACTCGTGATATTATGATGACATCACGCGGTTACGATATGACTCCTACCATGTATTCTCCAGATGGTAGAATATACCAAGTAGAATATGCCATGGAGACTGTAAAAAGAGGAACTTTAGCAATTGGTATTTGTAGCAAAGAAGGAGTTATCATGGCAGTAGAAGAAAAACCTAGAGCGTTACAGACTAAAAATATCACACAAAAAATTTTTCAAGTAGATTTTCATATAGGGATTGCCGCTGCGGGATACATCCCAGATGCACGTATTCAAGTAGATAGTGCAAGATTCTTTTCACAAGGAAATAGATTGACATATGATGAATCTGTAGAAATCGCAACAGTTGCTAAATATTTGGCAGATCAATCTCATCAATTTACACAATATTCAGGAGTACGTCCAAACGGAGTTTCCTTGATAGTTGCAGGGATTGATCAAAAAGGAGAATCAATCTATGTAACTGATCCTAGTGGAACTTATGTACAATATGCAGCAATTGCAATTGGAGCAGGTTCTGATGATGTAAATACATTTTTAGAAAAAAATTACAAGTCAGATATGAGTATAGATGATACAGCAACTTTAGCTATTGCTGCAATTAATCTAAAAAATGAACAAAAAGATAGAATTGAGGACATAAAAATGGCAAAGATTACAACTGAAGCAAAAGTTTTCGAGAAAGTTTCTGAATCGGAATTAAATAATTATTCTCAAAACGCATCAAAGTTTGCTTCAGAATAAAAGTTTTAGATTTGAAAACTATTCAACCAAGTATTCAGAGACGATAGATTATGGGTTTAGGAAGTTATTGGGGCGAAGTAATGGAGGTACTTCAAGAGATTATTCCCGTTTATGATAAAGTAAATTCTATCATTTCGCTGGGTAAAGATGATGAGCACAGAAATCGAGGAATTTCACAAAGAGTATTTCCAGGTAATAAAATTCTAGATGCAGGTTCTGGTTTTGGTAATATGTCAAAGACTGCACTAAAACATACTGATGGAAAAATTTCAATCACACTTTTTGATCCTCTAATTCCCATGCTCAAAAACACAAGCATACATTTTGAAAAATCACCAGACATGGCAAACGGAGTTTTTGAACATATTCCATTTAGAGATAATGAGTTTGATGTAGTTTTGTGTGGATACTCATTAAGAGATGCAATCAATTTAAGAATTGCAATTTCTGAAATTCACAGAGTGTTGAAAAAAGATGGTAGATTTGTTATTGTTGATTTGGGAAAACCAGATGGGGTATTTATCAGAGCAGGTGTTTCGTTTTATCTAAGATGCATTCTTCCCATTCTTGCATTTATTGCAGGAGGAAGACTTGGATTAAAGTTTGGAAAACTGTATGGTACATACAAAAGATGGCCTCAAAACAAAAAGCTAGAGGGACTGTTGCTAGAAAAATTCTCTAGAGTAGAATTTGAGAAAGATCTTATGGGCGGGGCAATAATGGTTGCCGCATACAAATGAATAGAGTTCTGATACTAGTCAACATTACTGCTTTAATCATAGGAATTTCATATGGACTGCATGGACCAATTCTGCCCATTTTTGCAAAGAATGTAATTGGTGCTACATATTCTGAACTTGGATTAATTGGATTAAGCAATTTCATTCCCTACATGTTCATTCCACTTTTTGTAGGAATTCTCCTTGACAGATTTAACAGTGGATATCTACTTGCATTAGGAGTTGCTATCAATTCAGCATCAATCTATCTTTTATCAATAGCACAATCAGTTCCAGAAATCATGGGATTCAGAATGATGACAGGTGTAGCTCATGCATTTTTTTGGCCACCATGCCAGGCTATCATCGCTAATGAAAGTACAGAGAAAAACAGAGTCAAAAATATCTCCTGGTTTACAATGTTTTTTGTTATTGGGTTTATGGTAGGTCCATTACTTGGTACAGTATTTCTTGATGGTCTTGATATTACCTTCAGAATTCTATTCCAGATTACAGCGTTTATTCTAGCTACTGCAATAATGTCTGCACTCATAATCTCAAGAAAAAGGGTCAGAACTAACTACGAACGATTCTCTTTTTCATCAATTAAGGAAATGAAAAAATTTCCAGAAGTGATAATTTTATTGATTTTCTGTACATCATCTTTTGGAATAATTCTCTCAATTTATCCAGCATTTCTAAATGACAAGGGAATGGCAGCTACTGATATTTTGTTACTGTATTTTATTTTTGGAATATCACGTGTAATATCACTTGCGTTAATTGGAAAGTTTGCAAGAAAAACAAGTCAAACTTTGATTGCTGCAACAATTGCTGTATCAATTGGATTAGCCGTGTCAGTTGTTGCAGATTCAATCATTACTTTTGCAGTTTCACTGGTTCTAATGGGATTTGGATTTAGTATATTCTTTCCCTTGACTTTAGAAATAATTTTGAGTAAAACTCGAAAAACAATTTCAGGAAAAATAATTGGTGCATATGAAACAGTTTTTGGAATAGGTTGGGCAATAGGACCAATTATTGGTGGTCCAATAACACAGTCATTTGGGGATGAAACACCATATTTGATATTTTCTGTAATAGGAATAGGAGTTACACTTCTTGCTATAATGTCTAGAAAAAAGCTAGAGCCACAAAGAATCCAAGAATAAAATAGATTGTTTAGGCATAAATCTTTAACATTACATTTAATTTCAAATTAGAGGATAACAGAATATGCTTAATTATTCATTGAATATAGCTGGAAGCGAATGGATGATCATTATTTTTGTTGCAATAGTTTTGATTTTAGGAACAGGAAAGCTTCCGGGTGCTGCAAAAAAACTTGGAAAAGCTGTTAATGAATACAACAAAGCAAAAAATGAAATTCAAGTTCAGGTGAAGGAAATATCAGATCAAGCACCAAAAATTTCAGGTCCTGTTGAAACAGAACGAGAAAAGTTAGAAACTATTGCCAAGTCAGTTGGGATAAATGTGAAAAAATCGGATGATGAGTTGCGAAAAATGATTTCTGAAAAGATGGGTCAAAAGAAAAAAGACGGTTCAGAAAATAACAATTAAAAATTTAAGAAAATTGTGAAATTATCAAGTTTTTAGGCAGTTTTTTAAGATTGATACTATATTTTAAATTCCTTGGTTGACCAGTTAGTTGTTTGCCTTGTTTGTGAATTTCTATCCAACCAGTTTTTAGACCTTGTTGAAGCATTTTTTCATCTTTAATAAACAAAGCAATAATTGATTTTACTTTACCAATATTCTTCATCACATGAGGTTTTGAATGAGGTTTTTTTCGATTTTCAAGTTTATCTCTCCATAGTTGTAATCTGCCAGAGGTGTCAAATGTAAAATCAACTAGACAGATAATGAAGCCAATTCCTGATTCTGTTTTAATAATTCTGTCAAGAGCGGCTTTATCATTTAAGATGATACCAGTTTGTGCTTTACCATTTTTATCTTTGAGGGAATGAACTTTAAGATCCCAATTATAATGTCGTTGATAATCTATTCTACTACCTTTTATTATTCGTACTCCATACCAACCACCTAAAAAATTTGTAAGTAATGGAAAAGAGTATTCTTCAAAAAAGAAACCCTGCCATTCAGGTTGTTTTCCTTGTCTAGTGTGTTTATGTAACCATTCAATTGAACGATGAGCCTCAAAAATTTTAGGAAAATATTTGTCAATAATTTCAATTATTTCTAATGCCTCATCTTTGGGTTTAGGAGTAATCATTTAGGATTTCATTACAATTTTTTTTGTTTTTAATGAATCTTTAGGAAGAATTTTTTTGAATAATTCAGTGGTTTGGTATTCTTTGTCTTCTCTTTTCAAAAATCCTTCATGAACCAAAACATCAATTAATGCTTTGATAGGTTGTCTATTTTCTACTAAACGTAAAGGTAATTCATTATTCAATTCAGCTTTTCTAAAAATTCTGTTTTTAGGAATTGCAAGTAAGACTTGTTGTAGATCAGATTGAGGATTAGAAAGATTTCCTAAATTCTTCTTTGTAGGAGTAGAACTTCTAGCATAAATATGACAAAGCCAGTTACCTTGTTTATTTTTATAATAAACATACGTTCCTCTAACACCAAGAACCTCTTTATCAGATTTTTCTTGAAATTTGTATTCATATCCTTCAGGGATTGGGATATCTAATTCAGTATCTTCTTTTTTACCAGATTGATCTTTTTGTGACCATTTAATTGGATAATAAACAGGAATCATAAAATTTGATAGTTGAAATTGTTGTGTTAGTCGTTTTTTAGCCAAATTTACATATGATTTTCTTTTGTCAACTCCGATAAATTGACGATTTAATTTATTGGCAACCTTAGTGGTTTGACCACTACCATTCATAGGATCTAGTACAACATCTCCTTCTTTCGAGTATAAGGTAATTAATCTCCAAGGAATTTGTTCAGGAAAAACAGCTGGATGATCAATTACTCGTGGAGGGACAGGAGTAATATCCCAAACAGATTTTTTTGATTCTTCTTTTAATTTTTTTTCAACATCAGATTCTAAATCCCAAATAGAAAGAGAAACCTGTCTTTTCATAGCACGATTTAGTGGAATTCGGTTTTTTGGAATTCTAATGTTTTCAGGAATTTTATTACCTTTTTGAAGTACAATAATTGATTCATGCATTATGTTGGTTCGATAATAATGTGGGAAAGGGTGTTGGATAAAAATTCCAAATCTGTTTCCAGCACCATTACGACCTGCAGTAATTTTATTCCAAATAATTATATCTCTTAAATTCCAACCATCATCTTCTTCAGTAACTAATCTAGAAATTAAAAGGCTAGGAAGTGGAATTAATTTTCCATTAACAACTTCATCACCTATTACAATACAACAAATTCCACCATCATTAGTTACTTTATACACTTCAGAAAATATTGCTTCCATTTCATCGAGATAATCAGGAGTAGAAATTCCCACATTACCACGGAATTGTTCGTTTGATTTCTTTTTCTTATTTTTAACATGTTGTGAATAGTTTATTGCGTTTCTATATGGAGGCGAGGTAATTGTGAGTGAAACACTGTTAGGCTTGATAAAATCGCTGAGTTTCTTACTATCGTCACAAACTATATCATTTAAAATGAATTTTTTGGACACTGTAATGTTTCATTAAATTTTATTTTTAAGTCTTATTTTTGTCAAATATTGACTTAACATGGATCAACGATCTAAAAAATATGGTAATTAAACAATAAATCAGTAATCATTTCTTATCAAATAGATCTTGAAATTTTCGTGTCCAAAATGTAAGTCAAAAATAGAGATTCAAAAAACATTTAACAAAAAAATGCATATCTCTTGTGGAAAA
>JACZTB010000090.1 GCA_022573895.1 Nitrososphaerota archaeon | reverse complement strand
GATTAATTCGAACAAATTTAACAGAAGAAGAGATAAGACCAAAACTAAAAGACATAGTTACTGATCTTTTTAACACTATTCCGTCAGGTGTTGGTTCAAAGGGCGCAATTCGATTAAGCCAATCTCAGCTTGATGAGGTTTTAGTTAAAGGTGTGCAATGGGCAGTTGACAATGGTTACGGAACAGCAGATGATGCAGATGTATGTGAAGAATCAGGCCAAATAAAAGGCGCTGATCCAAACAAAGTTTCAGATAAAGCAAGAAAAAGGGGAGCTCCTCAGCTAGGAAGTTTGGGCTCTGGAAATCATTTTCTCGAAATACAACGTGTTGCAGAAATTCATGATGAAGAAGCCGCAAAACGAATGGGAATAAAAAAAGGAAACATTACGATTCTAATTCATTGTGGTTCTAGAGGCTTTGGGCATCAGGTGTGTAGTGATTATCTTCGCATTGCCGAATCTGCATCAAAAAAATATCACATTGAACTGGCTGACAGAGAATTAGCATGTGTACCAAACTCATCAGAGGAAGGCGAGTCTTATAGAAAGGCAATGTTTGCAGCACTAAACTTTGCTTGGAGTAATAGACAGATGATCACACATTGGACTAGAAAATCATTTAGTCGTGTATTCAAACAAACAGAATCAGATCTTGAAATGAATTTAGTTTATGATGTTGCACACAATATAGCAAAGATTGAAAAACATAAAATAAATGGAAGAGAAAAATCAGTTGTAGTTCATAGAAAAGGTGCCACAAGAGCATTTCCTGCAAATAGGGAAGAAATTCCAAATAAATACAGAGACTTAGGACAACCAGTTTTCATTCCAGGTTCAATGGGAACTGCAAGCTGGATTCTACTCGGTCAACCAAATTCAATGAATCTTACTTTTGGATCAACAGCACATGGAGCAGGGAGAATGATGTCCAGGTCTAAGGCTAGGAGAAATTATACTGAAGCTGAGGTAAAAAAATCACTCAGTGACAAAGGAATTTTTGTCAAGTCTCGTACCAGAGACGGTTTGGTAGAAGAAACCCCTCAAGCATACAAAGATGTTGATGCAGTAGTTCATGTATCACATGAATTGGGACTTGCAACCAAAGTAGCAAAACTTGTACCAATAGGTGTGATTAAGGGTTGAGTGAAGAAGACAGAGAATTAGAAAAGTTGAAAGAAAAACGTCTTGCCGAAATGCAAAAAAATATTTTGTATAAACAAAAACAGGATGAATTTCTAGCTTCTCAGAAGAAAAAACAAGAAAATATGCCAAAACCATACGATATACTAGTTAATCAACTAGGTTACAGGGGACTAGAGGTTCTTGAAAATGCTGAGAGACAATTTCCAAATGAAACAAAAATTGTTGTTGAAAAACTTGCAAAATTGATTTCATTAGGTGAAATTAATGAAGAGATTGATGGCGGAAAACTACTGCTTCTTTTTAGAACAGTTGGGCTTAATATTCACCTAGAGACAAAAATTAATGTTGAACAGGATGGAAAATTTGTTTCTCTCTCTGATAAACTTAGCAGCACATTTTCTAGTTCTGGAGAATCTACAAATCAAGAATAGATTATACAATGACAACTATAATTGAAATTGGTACAACAAATTATGATGAATGCATTCTACCAATAAAAATAGCACTGTCACACATTCAAACAAATTGTGAAATAACTGATGGGTACTCAATCAGCGAACCAACTTCAAAATTTGGTTGGACATTTTTTCAATTATTATTAAAATCAAGTTTCCATGATAGTATAGAAAAAAATTTTTCTGATATGATTCAAAAATATAAAGGAAAAAAAGAAGAAAAACTTATAAAATTTTTATCTGATTTTTTTGAATTGCGTGGATCCAAAGTAAAATTAAAACTAATAGAGTATTATTAGACTCTTCTTCCTCTTTTTCCGCCCTTCTTTCGAGTAGTATCATGAGGAATAGGCGTTACATCATCAATTCGACCAATTTTGAAACCACCTCTAGCTAGAGCTCTTATCGCAGCTTGTGCACCTGGACCTGGAACTCTAGAACCAACACCACCTACTGCTCTCACTCTAATGTGAAAACCAGTAAATCCTTTAGATCTTGCAACTTCAACAACTGCATTAGCAGCTTTCATTGCTGCAAATGGTGAAGATTCGTATCTATCTGCAGTGACATGAATTCCACCAG
>JACZTB010000012.1 GCA_022573895.1 Nitrososphaerota archaeon | reverse complement strand
TTGTGAGAGCGGTCTCATTAAGTGAAACCTTTGCTGTTTTGGCTAAACTTCTTACAGTAAAGACCTTTCCCTGATAGTTTACCATAGTACGAAGTAAGCTAATAGCTAGTTTGTTTCCAACTGCCTGCTCTAGATAGTTATGGAATTGCATTGTGTCCTATATTTATGATACATGTCCTAGATATAAGACATATGTCCTAGATGTAGGACATATATGCTCTAAAATAGGCACTAAATCACCCAAATTTCATTTCTGTTGTGCCTTAATCTGTAAAGCAGTTATAGAAAATAAACAAAAAGGATGCACAGCAAATCTTCAATAATGTCTGTGAATGTGAAAAAGATCCTTTCAATGCAGTTAGTAGATTAACAAATTCAGCATTTTTCAGACTACGTGTAGAAGATTATAGAATAATTTTAGATTTGCAACAAAATAAGATGATAATATTTGTAATTGAAGTTTGATCACAGAAGAAAAATTTACAAAAAATAGATAAAAATATTTCAAGCCTCCAGTCGCTTTCTGTCTTTTTAAAAACTATAGAAAAAACAACATTATAGATATTGCTTGTATTCTTTTACGTATCGCCTTACAAACCACTTGAGAAATATCTTTTCATCTTTCTTGACTTGTGATCTTTCTAGTGCATTGTAGTAACTGTTTCTTCTCTCGTATGGAATGTCAAGCATTGGGTATTTTTTTCTATTCAGTATAAAATTCATGACAAGTCTTGTAATTCTGCCGTTTCCATCCCCAAATGGATGTATTGTTACAAATCTCAGATGTGCCAGTGCTGCAAGCTCAATAGGATGAAGTTTATCTTTGTTCTTTCTGTACCACTTGAAAAACTCTGTTAGCATTGGATATACCTCAACAGGAGAGGGTGGCATGAATTTGCTTCCACTTATTCCAACCTGATATTTTCTTATCTCTCCTGCTATGTCGGGTTTTGTTTTATTGAAGAGATTCCAGTGCCAATCCAGTACTACCTGCAATGTTAGTTCTTTTTTGAATTTTAATATCTCATAGAATAGGTCTCTGTGAGATTCTGCTTCTTGTACGTCTTTCATGGGCTTGTTTTTTGGTGCAATTCCCTTTTCTAGAAGGTCAGTAGTTTCCCTTCTGGTAAGAGTGGAGCCTTCTATCCTCTGCGTGTCATAAGTGAATCGGGTAGCAAAGTTTTGCATCTCCTTTTCTTTGATAGACCTTGGTATCGTCTTCTGTTCTTTGGAGAAATTTTGCTTAATCTTGTCAATATCTACATACCATTCCTCCTTGATCTCATCAACAAACTCCTTCTTGATCTCTGCTATGTTAGAAGGAATCTTTCTTCCTAGATACTTCTCCTTCTTCTGTACTCTCTTACCTTTCCTTATGCTGTGTTCAAGATAATAATAGATCTTGCCTTTGAGGAGTTTCTTCTTTATTATTACCATAATAATAGTTACCCCTACATATTTATATAATTTTCATTTTCTTTAAAAATGTAGGGGTATCAAAAAATCAATTTTAAATGCATTACAAAGTTATCAGAGTATATTATCTACCACCAACAGTTTTTGGTAAGGTACCTGATCTAAAATCTATATCTGCCATTGTCTGTTATATGTCAAATTCACTGTTGTTAGCATTTGTGGAATCTGTGTTATCAAGTAAGATGGAAGTGATGATAACATCTGTAGGTGGTCATTAATCTTTAGAGGAACAAATTATCCAAATCTAAATTTTGAGATCACAGAAAGAATTCTACCAGGAACAAACATTGAAACAGTTCGTTGGATTATTTTTCTAGCTTGTTGTGAAAACAAACCCTCTCACCAGTATGGCAAGCTGGTCCTGATGGTTCAACCAGATAAATAATTGCATCAGAGTCACAGTCAACAATAATTTCTTTTACTTTTTGGGTATTGCCTGATTCTTCACCTTTCATCCAAAGTTTTTTTCTTGAACGGCTCCAAAACCAAGAGTTTCCAGTTTTCTTTGTTAGTTCAAGAGATTCTTTATTGGAATAAGCAAGGGTTAGAACATCTTTTGTATTTGCATCCTGGACTATAATTGGAATTAATCCACCACCTTTTTCAAAATCAATATCATCTATGGATTTCTGCATGGTTATGACTTGAGAAATGGATATTATAATATTTGCAAAAAAATTCCTTTAAGGAAAAATAGTTGATCTATATCACAGTCTTACAGGGATTTCTTTGTCTTTAAGATATGTCTTAACGCCATTAACACCATGAGTGTTATAGTGAAATATTGAAGCAGCAAGTGCAGCATCGGCATTTGACTCTCTGAATACATCCACCATATCATCAGGCTTTCCACAGCCACCAGATGCAATTACTGGAATTGACACAGAGTCAACAATTTCTTTAGTCAATAAAATATCATAGCCATCCTTTGTTCCATCTTTATCAATACTGGTTAGAAGAATTTCTCCTGCACCTAGCTTTTCAGCTTCTTTTGCCCATGAAATGGCATCAATTCCTGTGCTTTCCTTTCCGCCATAAATGAAGACCTCAAACCAGAATTTTTTATCATCTTCAGTGAAAATATTTTTCTTATTATCAATATCAAAATTTCTTTTGGCATCAATTGCAACTACAATACATTGCCTGCCAAACAACCCCATCAATTCAGTAATTATTGCTGGATTCTTTATTGCACCAGTATTGATTCCTACTTTGTCAGCTCCATTAAGTAAAATATTTCTTGCATCCTCTAGTGACTTTACACCGCCTCCAACAGTAAATGGAATATCAATTACTAACGCAATTTTTCTGACCAAATCCTTGATGGTCTCTCTTTGCTCATCAGATGCAGTAATATCCAAAAATACAAGCTCATCTGCTCCTTCATTGCTGTATTTTTCAGCAAGTTCCACAGGATCACCTGCATCCTTCATTGATTCGAAATGAAGTCCCTTTACCACTCTGCCATCCTTCACATCAAGACAAGGAATGATTCGTTTTGTCAGAGTCATACTTTCTTTGCTGCCTCTATTGATATTTTATTTTCATAAAGAGCCTTTCCGAGTATAACTCCAAATGCATTTTTTCCTTTTACATCTTTAACATCATCAACATTTGAAATACCGCCACTAGCAATAACATTAGTTTTCTCCAAGTTACAAGCTTGCTCCAAAAATTCCAAATCTGGACCATCAAGGGTTCCATCACGATTAACATTTGTCAATAAGAATTCAGTAAAGCCCATCTCAAGAAATTCTTTGATAGATTCAATTAATTTAATTCCAGTTCTGTCTTGCCAACCATGTATTACAATTTCACCATCTTTGTGATCAACAGCGATTACAATTTTTTCAGGTCCTAAAGACAAAAGTAATTTTTTTAGTAATTCTTTGTCTTTAAAGGCCAAAGTTCCAATTACTACTCTACTTGAAACTTTAAGAACATCCAAGATCAATGACTCATCTCGTAGACCACCAGCAACTTCAACTGGAATTGAGATTTTCTCCAGGATTTTTTTTATTATTGACAGATTGGAACCTATTCCTAAAGTTGCATCCAAATCTACTATATGCAACATATCAGCACCATTTGCTTCCCATTTTTTTGCAATTTCAACAGGATTATCACTATACACTGTTTTCTGTTTTGGATCGCCTTTGTAAAGTCGAACTACTTGGCCATCCATTAGATCAATCGCAGGAATGATCTTCATTTTTTACACACATCAAGAAAGTTCTTTATCATTATTTTTCCTACTGAGCTAGATTTTTCTGGATGAAATTGGGTTCCAAAAAAGTTGTCTTGTTCAACTACTGCTGGAACTTTAATTCCATAATCAGATTCTGCAGTGATTACATCATCAGAATTTGGTCTAACTCTATACGAGTGTACAAAATAAACCCAAGAACCATTCTCAACTCCTTCTAAAAGCTTACCTGGTTTTTTTATCTCTAAATTATTCCATCCCATATGAGGTACTTTCATAGTGGAAGAACAATTACCTCACCGTCCATAATTCCCAAGCCTTTTTCCTTTCCTTCTTCACTTTTTTCAAAAAACATCTCCATTCCAAGACAAATTCCTAAAACAGGAATGTTTTTTACGAAATCATTGAATCCAGTTTTTGAAAATTGAGTAATGCTTTTGATTGCAGGATCAAAGTTTCCTACACCAGGAAGTAGTAAACCAGAGTATTCATTAGGTTTGTCAAAACTAGTAATTACATCAACTGAAGCTCCTGCTTTTTCAAGTGAATTTTTCAGGCTGAAAATATTTCCAGCACCATAATCAAAAATTGCGACACTAACCATTACATTGAACCTTTTGTGCTTGGAATGCCTTTCTGTTTTTTGTCATACGATGATGCCATTCTAAATGCTACAGCAAGTGACTTTATGGCAGCCTCTACTTTGTGATGATCGTTTTCACCATACTTTACAGTAAGGTGAACACAGATATTCAGATTTTGCAGCAACGATTGGAAAAAGTGCTCTAGATCTTCTTTAGAGATGTCTTCAATTTTATTTCGTTTAATTGACAAAGTCAACTTCCAAAATGGACGCTTAACTAAATCAATTGAAGCTTCAGCAAGAGATTCATCCATTGGAACAGATGCATAACTAAATCTTGTAATTCCACTTCTTGTGCTTAATGCTTTATCAATTGCTTGTCCTATTGTAATTGCAGTATCCTCAATTAGGTGGTGTTCAATTCCATCATTTGATTTTGCATCAACTTTCAGATCCATCATACTATGTTTACCAAAAGATACAATCAAGTGATCAAGAAAATTAATGCCTGTTTTGATGCTTGTTTTTCCTGTTCCATCTAGATTAACAGATACTTGAATGCTAGTTTCTTTGGTACTTCGTTTAATTGATGCTTTCCGTAGTTTCATATCTCTCACAGGTTATGTAATCTGCTTTATTCTAAATTTAATACATTCGGAAGTAGATTGATGGAATCTAATACCAGAATAGCTCCATTACGCTGAAACAATTCAAGTTTTTCTTGAGGATTTTTGCTGGTGCCAATAATTCCGCAAAAAATAGTTTTACATCCAAACTCAGTGACCTTTTTTGCAATGATAAAATCCTCCATAGAATCTCCAACATATAGAGTTAAGACACAATTCATTCCTTTAATGGAATTAATCAGTGGTTGAGGATTGGGTTTTGCAAGTTCGCGTGATTCATCTTCTAGAAACACAGAATTTTTCAGATCAAATTTCTGCAACAACGTCTTCAATGAATAACTGATAGACTCTTTTCCCCTACCTGTTACTATTGCAATTTTTGTATCAAATTTTTTTTGTAGTTTTTCAAGCAACGAATTATTTAAAATCACATCATCTTGCTCAATTAAACCAGGTTCAGAGAATTTCGAGGAATTTCCAAATAATTTTTGATACAATTCAGGACCATAGAAAAGTTGATCAAATATTTGATACAGTGGATTTTTGTGATGTTCTCCAGGATAGGATAATTGTTTTTTGATATCAGAAATGTCAACTTGATTTTCGAGATATTTTTCTACAGATAGTATACCGCTAGAATCAGCATTATTAATTACATCAAAGATAAAATTTGTTTGATCTTTTTCTAATTTTTTTGCAGCAACTATAGAAATTATTGCAGCGTATGTAAGATCAACTTCGTCATTGAATCCACCTGTTGACTTGAATCCATCAATTATTTTAAAATCTATATCTATCGAGTCGTCAATTTTTGCAAAATTCTCTAAAAAATATCGAGTTGTTTTTAGGATTGTTAGATCATATGATTTTGAAACATCAATTAAAACACCATCGCAATCAAATATTATTCCGTCAATCTCATTTAGGACATTATCAGAATCATCAATGTAGATTCCTTCAGATTTTTTAATCAGAGTCATCCCAGCAAATCACGAATAGCAAGTAAAAATTTAGAGTTCATCTCTTTTGTTCCAACTGTTACTCTAAGACATCCTTCATGATCTCCTATTTTTCCTAGTTTTCGAATTGAAATTCCTTGCTCAGCAAGTGCTGAATAGACGCGTTTGTAGATCCCATGAGCGTCAAACAGCACAAAATTAGCCTTGGAATCAAAGACTTGAAAGGAATCATATTTCCGTAAATTATCAATAATTCTTTTCCTTTCAAGTTTGATGTTGCTTGCTGCGTCTTTCATAAGTTTTGGTTTTTCTAGAGCTAGAATGCCAGATTCAATGGTGATGGTGCTTAGAGGATATGGATATTGTAGAATATTCATAAAGGTATTGGTGAATTTTTTATTTGCAATAAAATATCCGAGTCGAAGTCCAGCCAACCCAAATGATTTTGAAAGAGTTTGTACAACAATCAAATTTTCTTGGGTTTTTACCATACTGGATAGAGAGTAATTGCCAAATTCCCCATAGGCCTCGTCAATTATTACAAGACCATTAAAAGATTTGACGAGTCTTTGTAGTTCATTTTTTGGAAATTGAAATCCTGTAGGATTGTTTGGAGAATCAAGATAGAGTATGTCTGCATTTTTAGATTGCTTTGCAAAATCTTTAATGTCTAGTTTCATATCATTTGAAAATGGAATTGTAATCAAAGGAATTGAATATAATTTACACCGCTCTTCAAAAAATCCAAAAGTAGGATTAGATGTAAGAACTTTGGTCTGCTTTGATGCAAAATTAGAAAGTATCAGATCTAAAATTTGATCAGATCCGTTACCAACACCAATCATTGAAGAGGGCATTTTAACAAATTTAGATATCATCTGGATTAAGCGTTCTACTCCACCTAGTGGATATTCTCTTACATCAGAACTTTTTCTTGCTGATGATATAATGTCATTTTGAAACTGTTTTGAGATGACATAGTTTTCATTGGAATCAAGCTTTAGTGAATCATAATTTAGTTCAGGTTTTTGATAACCACCAATCAAAGAAAATTTCTTTGTTTTTTCTTCAAACCAGTTTTTTTTCATTTTAATCTACCTCGAACTGCTTCATAGTGATTAGGAAGCCCTTCAGCATTTGTTAAAACTTGAAGGTATTTTGAAAGTTTGGATAATGACGATTTTGTGCAAGTAATCTGAGTGTTTACCTTGATAAAGTCCAGAACTGAAAGTGAACCGCGAATTTTCCCAAATCCATTAGTAGGAAGAATGTGATTTGAGCCTAAAACATAGTCACTAGCAGATGATGGAGTATTGTTTCCAAGCAAAATTAGTCCCGGTGAAGTAATTTTTGAGGAAAGAGACCCAGGATTTTTTGTCATTATTTGTAGGTGCTCAGGCGCCAAAATATTTACAAGTTGTATCATATCAGATTTATTTTGGCAGATTGCAATAAATCCATTATTTTTCAGACTGGACTTTACAAAATTCCCTCTTTGAATTTTTGGTATTAATTCAGAAATAATATTGCTTACAGATTTTGCAAGTTTTTCAGAAGTTGTAATCAAATAACATAATGTATCACTGCTGTGCTCTGCTTGAGAAATGAGATCTAGCGCAACAAATTTTGGATTTGCTGAGTTATCTGCAATAATTCCTAATTCAGTAGGACCTGCAAGCATATCGATTCCAGTTCGATCACTTAACAAATATTTTGCAGTGGTAACAAATGAACCTCCAGGACCAACAATTTTGTCAACTTTGGAAATGGTCTTGGTGCCATATGATAATGCTGCAATCGATTGTGCACCACCTGTTTTGTAAATTTCATCAGCACCGCAGATATTTGCAGCAACAATTGTTAACGGATTGATCTTTCCATCTGAATTTGGAGGAGAGACTACTACAACTCTTTTTACACCTGCAACTTTAGCTGGAACTACAGACATTATTACAGAGCTTGGATATTTAGCCAATCCACCTGGTATGTAACATCCAACACTTTGAATCGGAATAAATTTTTTAGAAATTTTAATTCCATTGCTGTTAATTATTTTATTTTTTAAGATGGATTTAATCATATATTCAGTTTTTTCGAGTCGCGCTTTCGCTAAACGTAATGCACCAAGTTCAGATTTTGAAACTTTAGAGTATGCATTTTTTATCTCTGTTTGGGTTAAACGTAACGAAGAAAGATTTGCGCCGCTGAATTTTTTTTCATATCGTATAATTGCATTGTCGCCATTTTTTTTAACATTTTTTAGAATAGACTCTACTATGGTTTTGTTTTTTTGAGGCTGTTTTGGTATAATTTTGGCTGCAAATTTTTCAACATTAGTTACTTTGATTATTTTCATCAATTTTCTTCGTCACGTTTAATCTCCTCAAGCTCTAGTATTTGCCGTGGTTCATGAACTACAAGACCTTGGGCAATCTTCCTCAGTTTAGGAATAAGTTTGTAAAATTCGTCTTTTTTGATGACTGTATTTACTCCATACCATCCCTTTTCACTAAGTGGGCTTACAGTAGGTTTTTTGAGGGAAGGCATCTGCGTTAAAAGTTTTTTTAGGTTTTTTTCTTCAACGTTTAGGTAAATGTGCAAGTATTTTTTGGCGTGAACGGCACCTCTCATAAGGGTTACAATATCAAATATTTTTTCACGTTTTTTTGGATCCTTTAATGATTTCTTGTTTGCAATCAAGTGTGCAGTAGAGCTAAGTACTTCATCAGTAATTTTCAATTTATTTTGCTTTAGAGTTGTACCAGTCTCAGTAACGTCCATTATTGCATCTACGTCTTCAGGAGGCTTTGCCTCAGTTGCACCAAAGGACAGATGAATTTGTACATTTTTGTTAGTTCCTAATCGAACCCATGGAGTTACAATTAAGGGATCTTTGGAGCCATAATATTTTTTGTAAGACTTTGACTGTTTTAGAAATTTGGAGGCAGTGGCAAGATATTCTGAAGATATACGAAGTATTTTTTTCTTCTTGCCATAATCTGCAATCATTTCATCAAGATTTTTGTAACTATATTTGTCTGGAAAAGCTATCACTAGCCTGATTTTACCATATTCCAAGTCTAAAATAGATTCAACATCAGAATTTGTTTCACTTACCCAATCTTTACCAGTAATACCTACATCATACAATCCTTCTGCAACCATAGTTGGAATCTCTTGGGGGCGAAGCATCTTGACGACAATATTTGGATCATCTAGATAGACTCGATAAGTTTTACTCTTTCTGGTAACTTTGGTCCAAGATCTTTCTAATAGTTTGAAAGTAGCATCCTCTAGACTTCCTTTAGGGATAGCAAATCTTACTTTAGACATTTCCAATTTTTTTCACTTTTTAGCTATATAATGGCATCTTTAAATTTGCTCAAGTAATTCTTTGGCTCTATCAAGTGAAATTTTCTTTTCTTCAATCATTTTTTGAACAATTTTATCTATCTGCTCAGGTGCAGCTCCGGCAGCAACGGCAAGGTTCCTTGCGTGTAGACGCATGTGTCCCTTTTGAATTCCTTCAGTTGCAAGAGCTCGAATAGCACTGTAATTTTGAGCCAAACCAGCAGCAGTCATTACACATGCAAGCTCTTGTGCACTTGAAACTCTAAGAATCTTTGTACAAACTTTAGCAACGGGGTGAACATTTACAATTCCACCTACAATCCCAACGGATAGAGGAATTTCCAAGGTTCCAACTAAATTACCATCATCATCTTTACTCCATGTACTAAGAGAGCGATATCTGCCAGATTTTGCAGCATAAGCATTTGCTGCAGCTTCAATGGCTCTACTATCCTGACCAACTGCATTTGCAACAGCTATGATTCCATTCATGATACCTTTGTTGTGAGTGACTGCTCTATACACATCATTATCAGCAAATTCAAATGCCAAAATAATATCATTAACAACATTCTCTCCCCCTACAGCCTCCTTATCGAACACTGCTTTTGCTTTTGCGATTCTTCGTGTAGAATAATTTGATAATATTCGAAGTAGTGTTCGTCCACCTGAAATCTTTTCAATCAAGGGTGAAACAGCTTCGCACATTGTATTGGTAATATTTGCACCCATGGCATCTCCGACGTCAATTAAGATCTCGACAATAAGCATTTTACCAGATGGTGTATCAATTTCTCTACAAGAGATCTCTTTTGCACCTTTACCCATTTTAGACAAAGTATTGCTTTTGGAATTTGCTAGTTGAAGAATTTCATTTGAAGAATTAGTAATTTTTTGAATTGCAGAAGGAATATCAACATCTAATACTTGTATTTGACCAATGCTGGAAGATTCGTCTGCTGTAACTTCAAATCCACCTTTAATTCTTGCAACTTTGGCTCCTTTGGATGCTGCTGCAATTACAGAGGGTTCTTCAATAACCATTGGAATTATGTAGTCTTTTCCGTTAATTTTGAAATTTGTTGCAATTCCTAATGGAAGTGAAAATGTGCCAATGACATTTTCCGCCATTGTATCTGCCTTGTCATATGAAATTCCGCCATTGTTGCTTTGTAAAATATCTAATTCTTCATTAGAAAGGTTTGCAAAACTTGCGACAATATCTAATCTTTCTTTTCTTGATTTTTCAAAAAACTTTGAAATTGAAGAGTCTGGCATTTTATTTTAATATCCTCAATAATCTATCATCAGTTTTTTCTGGAAAACCTTTTCCATCGGTATTTGAAGTAATTACATAAAGACTTCCATCAGGACCTTCTACTACATCACGAACACGACCAATCCCACTAAGAATAGATTTTTGGGAACTAAGCCCCTCTTCAAAATCTACCTGGAAAAGATTAGCTGCTCTCATAGAAGCCATTATGAATGGAGATTCAAAATCAAGTTTATCTCCAGAATAAAACAAGATGCCACCTGGTTCTATGCTTGGATCATAGCAAAGAATAGGATTTTCAAAGTTATCATTTCCAGAGCATTGTTGCTCAGGCCAGCCATAGTTTTTTCCTGCTTGAATTAGATTAATTTCATCATTCTTTTCAGGTCCAGATTCTGCTGCAAACATGTTGCCATTATCATCCCAAGTCATTCCTTGAGGATTTCGATGTCCCAAGGAATATACCGGAGAATCAGAAAATGGGTTATCATCCGGAATGGTACCATCATCATTCAATCTTAAAATTTTTCCAGATAAAGAATCAAGGTCTTGTGGAAGATGAGATGAATCAGAAACGGTTCCAGTACCCACATATAATTTTCCATCAGGTCCAAATTTTATAAAACCACCATTTGTAAATCTAGAGCCAGGAATTTTATCAAATACAGTTTCAGCATCTTGTAATTTATTTTCAGATTCAGTTATTCGCAGAATCTTATTCCACAAATATCCATCCTCTTTATAGCTCAAAAATACATAGATGTAATGATTATTTGAAAAATCTGGATGTAGTGCAATGCCTAACAATCCTCCATCAAATACATTAACAGAGCGAAATACAGCTAATGGTGATTCTAACAGAGTATTGTTTTGAATTACTCTAATGCGTCCATCTTTTTCTGTAACAAAAATTCTGTCATCAGAAATAGCAATTGCACGAGGTTTGTCAAGATTTGTAGCTAAAATAATTACAAAGGCACTTTCAGTATTTGAAGTAGACAATGGTGATGGTAATGGAATAGGATCTGACTCTGAAGTTAAAACAAAAAAAGAAAATATCACAACAGCAATGATGGCAATGATTCGAATTTTTTTATACACAGAAAGATTATCTTTTCAAATCCTATTAATTGCTTTCAAGAATTTGATAAAGCGTATATACGGTAGATTCTTTTTTATCGATCAGCGGGGTGGGGAAGTCAGGTCATCCCGGCGGGCTCATAACCCGCAAATCAGCAGTTCAAATCTACTCCCCGCTACTTAGTTTCCATAAACACAAAACCATGAAAGAGATTTATCGAATTTTGAGGTTTTGTTAGATTTTCCAATACGTTGTAGAGGTCTTGTTAGGTGTCTATGAGCAGATAATTCTGGAATGTATAGTTGTTTTTTGACTTTTCTTGAAATTTCAACAGTTACCTTTTTGGAGGCTTTCTTTCCACATCGAATACACTGAAATCCCTGATTTTTTCCCTTAGACTTCATTCTTTTGTTACATTGTTTACAATGAGGATTAGTTTTTGCAATATTCTTTGCAAGAGAGATCACATCAATAAATTCAAGATTAATGATTCGAGGAAATTTTTTTGATGCCTTTCGAACACCTCCCCCTACACAAATTTTATCGCCCTTAATCAAATTTGAAGCAATAGATGAGATTCCTGTTGGCTTGTAAACTGCACACCAGAACTCATGACTTTTAGAAAGAATTTTGAAAAAGACATGTCCGCCTTTTACAATTTTTGGTGTATTGGATACAATTCCAGTTATTTTTCCTGAAGCATAAGGTTTCATGTTTTCAAAATTTAATTCGTTTTTCAAATGATCTCCAGTACCTTGATTAGATTTGAAGATCATGTAGCCATCTAATTTTTCATCACTTTTCAGAATCTTTGTAGCATATACTAGTGAATCGACATTTTCACCTCTAACACCATAAAATACAGGATCAGGACCGTGCGGAGTAATTAAAATTCGCCCTTTTTTTGTATCAAAACTATTAAAAGTATTTGGGAAAGTTTTTTCTTGCATAATTTTCACGCTTTCAGCAGAAATTTTTCTCTCTTTTCCAAATTTTGTTCTTTTACGATAGCTCAAAAGCTCTAATGTGTGATCTTGAAAATCATATCCTATTGCACCAATTGCACCAACAAGTCCCTGGCCATTTCCTTGGTAGAAAAATTCAAGATCATTTTTTTTAGCAAATCTTTTTGCATAATTTCTTTTTATTAATTGCCACAGAGCTAAGTTACTAAAATTTGTAAATTCAGCAGGGATTGTATCACTTTCAAAAAATACTAATCCAGGATTTGCTCCATTTTTAATATCAGAATATTTTGAAACAAGATTTTTAATTTGATCTTTTACTTTAGAAGGATTTTTAGTCTTTATTCTGAGTGAAACTGCCCCATTTCCACGAGTTTTCCACGGAATGTTAGGATTAAATCGAATTAGTCTTGGAAAATCAAGAAATTCAATTTTTTGTTTTTGAAGTAAATCGACAATTTTGTAAGCTAAAAACGTGGTACACATTCCTTTAGGTGAATCGGTATCATCAAATCCAATATTAAGAACAGTTTCTTCAACCATAAATTGATTGAACGATTCCGACATTTTTAGTTGTTGCAGAGTACAGTTGATTTAAATTAATAAAGTTTGATCCCCAAGCTGAATTGATAGTAGTAGATGAAGAAAGAATTTTCAAAGAAATCAAAGATAAAAATCCAGTATCAGTTTCATTAAATGGTCCTGATGGAATTTTACCACAAGTTCAAGAAGTGGCTGTAAAAATTACAAAAAAATTTGGAATTCCAGCATATATTTTAGCAGATACAACATGGGGAACTTGTGACCTTAATACAATTGGCTCAAAAGTTCTTGGAGCAGAAATTCAATTCAATATTGGACATACAATAAACATGGAATCACCAGAAAAAAATTTAATCTTAATTGATGCTTTTGATGATGTTGAATTTGACAGTGTTGCAAAAAAATGTGGAGATGTGTTAAAAGGAAAAACAATTTCGTTGGTAACAGACAGTCAACATTTGCATCAGATAGATAAAGTTAAAAAGATTTTAACAGAAAATGGAATTAAAGTCAAAATTGGAAAAGGAAAAGGGCAACTAAATGATGGTCAAGTATTTGGTTGTGAATTTTATCCTGCATCAGATTTAAAAAAAGAAGTAGATGCCTATGTATTTTTAGGACAAAGTAATTTCCATGCAGCAGGAATTGCACTATCAACAAATTTACCAACATATGTTTTAGATCCTTACTTTAACGAAGTAAGAGAAGTTACAGAATTTGCACAGAAATTAAAAAAGAAAGCTACTCTTGCAATATACAAAGCAGCTGAAGCAAAATCATTTGGAGTAATTGTAGGACTAAAAGAAGGACAGCTATCCAAGGTATTTGCTTTAAAAATTAAAAAAGAGTTAGAAAAAGAAGGAAAAGAAGTTCAATTATTTGCACTTACTGATATTACAAATGAGAGATTAATGAATTTCAAAGGAATTGATGCTTTTGTTCAAGTAGCATGCCCAAGAATTTCTATAGACAATCAGTTTGACAAGCCAGTATTATCAACACCTCAGGCTAATGCCCTCCTCAAAATTTTACGAAATGAGAGTATTGAGGAATATTTAGAAATTCCACATTGGTTATAATCACGATACTAACTTTTGAAATCTAGAATTATCTGCTAATTTTTCAAATGATTTAGATTTTTTTGCTTTAACTTTATATTGAATTCCTTGAGAGATCACACGTTCAAGCAGATCAAGCGAGTCGTCAACTTTTGAGAGCATCACAAGGTTACATGATTTATCAAATAAAACATCGCTATTATCTGGATGATCTTTCAATATACTGTTACAGCACAAAATAGAATCATCAAATTTTTCCATAGAAAACAAAATTCGTTCTTTATGGTATAAGACAATGTTGTATTTTGGATTGTCCTTTAAAATTTTTTCACAAAGTGATAATGCTTCTACAAAATTTCCTTGTTTGCGAAGAGTTGAGAGTTTATTTACTAATACAGAAAGATCGCCTGGACATATTTCTAAGGCAACATCATAGCACTTCATAGCGTTATCAAAATCTTTAAGTTTGCTTAGGGCATATCCCTTATTGTTAAGTGAACTAAGGTGTTTTGGATTATCATTTAGAATTTTATCATAATATGTAATTGCCTCTTTCAGCTTTCCTTGCAGAAATAATCTATTTCCTTCATCTAAAATTGAATTTGTTTTAGGATCTGTCATGTCAATCAAAAATTGGGTTTCATTAAGATTTTTCCAAAAATTTTACCTTTGAGCATTCTTGTGTGAGCTTCTGCTGCCTGTTCAAGTGGATATACTGAATCAATGACAGATTTTATTTTACCTTGACTCATCCAGTAAAGACCCCGTTCTAATTCAGCTCTAGTTCCTTGAGTTGAGCCTAAAATATTAATTCCCTTAAAGAAAATATGACGAAGGTCAGTCTTGGCATCATAACCTGTTGTAGCTCCAGTAGTCACAATTGTTCCACCATAATTTAGTAAAGTCAGTTCTTTGTTCCAGTGAGAACCGCCAATATGTTCAAAAATTACATCAACTCCAGGTATGTCTCCAAAAGGTTTCGGAATATTTCTTGCGATTGCCCGCACTTCTTTGTGCCAATCACCATTTCTATGATTTATTGCATAATCAGCTCCCAGTTCCAATAATTTATCTAATTTATCAGGACTGGCAGTAGCAATTACAGTACATCCAAAAAGTTTTGCTATTTGAATTCCAAAATTTCCAACGCCGGAACTGCCACCCATAATCAAAACTAATTGTCCAGGTTGAATTTTTGCTCTTCCAACAAGCATATGCCATGATGTAACTAATGTCATTGATGCAGCTGCTGCATCATCATATGATACACCTTCAGGAATCTTTACAGCATTGACTTCTGGAAGATGTGTTTCTTCACAATACCCACCCCAAAGTGGACCTGTTTCAAAACCCCAAATGGTTCGTTTCCTGCAATCATATTCTCTTCCATCAGTACATGCTTTACAAACTCTACATGACAAATTTCCATGAGAAACTACTCTATCACCTACTTTGATATTTTTTACATCACTGCCAACTGCAGTAACTTCCCCAGCAGCATCAGTACCAGATATGTGTGGCAATGGAATTGCCAAGGGTTTGCCTCTCATTCCCCAAATATCGTCATAGTTAAGAGCTGCTACTTTTACTTTGAAAACTACTTCACCAGATTTTGGTACAGGAGAAGAGATATCTTTGATTTTTAAGATTTTAGAAAAATCATCATCGGTAGTATATTGATCATATACTAAGGCTTTCATGATTTTTTTCAAATTTTTGGAAATATATGATTTACCAAGATCTTACAGACCACAAACAATTATAATCGTTACAACAAAAATCTCAGCATGTCTGAAAATACAGTATTTCCAGGTGACAAAATAGCGTCTATTGAGGAATATGAGGCTGGATACAACACCTTTGATGATGGTGATATGGTTAGAGCAGCAACCATAGGACAAAAAGATATTGATAAGACAACACGAATTGCTAGCATTAAGCATCCAAAGATTCTATCAATTCCAAGAGATGGAGATATTATTATTGGAACAGTTGCAGCAGTGATGTCATCCATGATTGCAGTATCAATTGATTACATTAATGGAAAACCCACTACATCAAAAGTAGAATGCATTTGTGGGACACGAAATATTAGAATTAGAAATATAGCACTAGTTAATGATATAGTAACATTGAAAATTCTTAGTCATCTTAATGGTACAATTCATGCAACAATTAGTGAACCAGATTTAGGAGTTTTGTTTACGAAATGTAGAAGATGTGGAGGCAAAGTTGTGCCAATGCGCGATGCCATAAAATGTACAGAATGTTCGTGGATTGATGAAAGAAAACTTTCAAAAAACTTTGGCAAAAATGATTTCTTCAATTTGAGAGATTAAGTAATGATACATGTTTCGTTCCAAGGTGAACGAGGGGCGTATAGTGAAGATGCAGCAAGATCATTTTTTAATGAAGAAATTGAGACTGTCCCTCTTCCAACATTTGTAGAAGTTTTAGAGAATACATCGATAGATAAAACAAAATATGCAATTTTACCTGTAGAGAATTCATTGGAAGGAAGTGTTGGCGAAAGCTATGATCTACTGTATTCAACATCGCTAAATGCAACAGGTGAAATATATCATAAAATTGAACACTGTTTGATTGGAATTGGTAAATTGGAGGAAGTAGATACGATTTATTCGCATCCACAAGCTTTAGGTCAATGTAGAAAATTTATTGAACACCACAACATGAAAACAATTCCTGCGTATGATACAGCAGGTAGTGTAAAAATTATCAAAGAAATAAACAAAAGAAATTGTGCATGTATAGCTAGTAGAGCAGCATCAGTCATACATAATATGCCTATAATTGCTGAAAATATCGCAAATAATTTGGATAATTATACAAGATTTCTGATACTATCAAAAACAGACAGTCCTGAAACAGGAAATGATAAAACTTCAATAATTTTTTCCATCAAACACGAACCAGGTTCTTTATACAGAATTATAGAAAAGTTTCATAAGGATAGTGTCAATCTTACAAAGATAGAATCTAGACCGATGAAAACAAATACGTGGGAATACAATTTCTATGTAGATTTTGAAGGGCATGAAAAAAATCCACAAATTTCAGAAATGCTAGATAAAATAAAACAAGAGACTCTCTTCATGAAAGTTTTAGGTTCGTATCCTTCTGCAAAACTAAGCTAAAAGCCTTTGGGTTTTCTTAAGGTAAAGCCCATACTAAATCCGATGATCACCATTCCAGATATAATCACCATTAAATCATAGGTAAACCAGATTGGATCAGAACTTCTAATTAAAACTCCTGTGATTGATAATTCGGTATTACCTGTATTTTGGATCTGGATTATTGATTCACCATCTACTAAGTGAGTCCATTCTAATGTCAATTTGTTTTTGTAGGAAGTTTTTGGAATCTGTAACCCTTCAGCAGGACTTTCAAGTTTTAGATCAAAAGCGTCACCAGTAATGGTCATAGATTGTGGGGTATGAATAGGAGCAGGAATTGTATAGAATACCGAATCGCCAACTTCTATAACATAATTTTCATTAATTGTAAGTGTTCCAATATTTTGAATTAAAGATATACCACCAATTGCGATAATTACAATTCCAATTATTAATCCAATGATAGTTCTTTTTGCTAACATAATTCAGTAACTTTACATGCTGTTTAAAAAATTAACTACATCAAAGAAACATCATGAGGTTGACTTTCTGTAAATCCAGCTCTTGACATTTTGATAAACTCAGCATTATCTTGCATTTGAGAAATTGTATGTGCGCCACAATAGCTCAGACCAGAACGAACACCACCTGTAAGTTGTTTTAGAATATCAGTTACAGTTCCTTTGTAAGGAACCATAGCCTCAACGCCTTCTGCAACATAGTCATTAAGATCATCATCAAGTGAAAATGAGCCGGTTTCCTTAGATTTTCTACCAAGTGAAGCAGCAAGTGAAGCCATTCCACGATAAACTTTGAAACGTTTTCCGTTTTTAGTCAAAACTGTGCCCGGTGATTCATCAGTACCTCCAAGCATACTACCTATCATTACAGATGAAGCACCAGCAGCCAATGCCTTTGTTGCATCACCAGAAGTTCTTGTTCCACCATCAGAAATTATTGGAATATCATGCTCCTTGCCAATTTTTGCACAATCTATTACTGCAGTTAATTGTGGAACACCAGAACCAGTAATTACTCTAGTAATACAAATTGATCCAGATCCTACACCAACTTTTACTGCATCAACTCCTGCTCTTATCAAATCTTCAGTACCTTGAGCAGTTGCAATATTTCCTGCAATTAATTCACAATCTGGAAATGCTTTTTTGATATTGCGAACTGTGTTTAATGCATTTTCACTATGACCGTGTGCTATATCAACAACAAGTACATCAGCTCCTGCGTCTAAAAGAGATTCGCTTCTTTCTAAAAAGTCACCTTTTACACCAACTGCTGCTCCAACTAAAGGTCGTCCTTTCTTATCTTTGGATGCATTAGGATAGTCTGCATTATTTATAATATCCTTACTTGTAATCAATCCTTTGATAATTCCTGAATCATCAACTATTGGTAATTTTTCGATTCTATGTTTGTGCAAAATTTCTTTTGCTTCATCTAATACAACTCCAGGTTTTGCAGTTACAACATCTTTTGTCATAACATCCTGAATATGATCATTTGGATTAGCAAATAGTAAATCTCTCTCAGTTATTATTCCTACCAATTTAGAATCAGAATCAACCACCAAAAGACCAGAGATTTCTTTGTCTTCTGCATAATCTAGAGCGTCTTGGATAGACTTGTCAGAAGAAATAGAATAAGGATTTTCAATTATCACACTACCTGAACGTTTTACTTTGAGAACTTCACTGGCTTGTTCTTGAATGGACAAAAATCTGTGAATGATTCCAATACCACCAGCACGAGCCATAGCCATAGCCATAGAAGATTCAGTAACAGTATCCATATTTGCACTCACAAAAGGAATGTTAATTGAGATATTTCGAGATAATTTACTGCTCAGATCAGTTTGACTTCTACTTGTAATATCGGAATATTTGGGTACAAGAAGAACATCATCAAAAGTTAATCCCTCTTTGAATTCCAATGAAACCTTGTTAAGAAAGTAAAATATTGATTATAAGCCTTTGTGTCATTTTGAGAGTTTTGAAGCTATTGTTATTGCTTCTTTAGTAGCCTCAACATTATGAGTACGAATAATATCAGCACCATTTATGACAGATATGGCTTCAGCAGCTAGCGAGCCAAATAATCGATCAGATGGATTTTCTTTTCCTAAAAGATTTCCTAGGAAAGATTTGTTTGAAACGGAGATTAAAATTGGATAATTCTGTTTTATAGAATTCAAATTTTTAATTATTGATAGATCTCTTTCTACCCAATCTGATTTAATTCTTGTAAAAAATGGGCCATGTCCAGTTTTTCTAAAAAAACCAACAGCAGGATCTAATACAATTTTTTCAGATGGAATATGTGATTTTTTTGCAATTTTCAAGCTTTCTCTAAGAAGTTTTTTAGTTGTAGTGATAGCATTTCCAAAAACAGTTTTGGAATTATATGCACATAAAATTAGAGATGGGATAAATTCTGAAACAACCTCTTGCATTTTCCTATCATACTTTAATCCAGAAATGTCATTGATTATTTCAATACCATATTCTAAAGCATCTCTAGCAACTTTGGCTCTACATGTATCAATAGAGATTGGGAGATTGGAGACATTTTGAATTATTTTGATTGCATTAAGAATTCTTTTTGATTCAACTTTTTCTGAGACTGTCGTAGATAAATAAGGTACGGTAGACATACCTCCAACATCGATAAAATCTACACCTTCATCTTCCATCTGCTTTACAGTATTTTTTATTTGTATTTTGGTTGTGTTGATAGATTTTTTGTAAAATGATTCAGGACTGGTGTTTAGAATACCCATTATACGTACAGGATTTTTTCCACCTACTCGTACATTTCCAATTTTAGTCACATGGTTTATCAAAAACTAAGGCAATTTGAGTTATATGATGATTCCAGGTTGGAAAAAGAGATACTCAAATATTTTAAAAGAATTCAAGTATAGTGAAAAAAAGGATAAAGAATCAGCTGTTCTTTTAAATTCAATTTTAAAAAAGTCAGATGTGAATGAAAAAATTATCAATTTGGTTAAAGGAAAAACAGTTTTTGTAATAGGTTCCGGACCATCGTTACCAACTGCTATTCCAAAATTAAAAAATTTCAAAAAATCGGTAAAAATTGCTGCAGATAGTTCAATTAAAGCACTAGTAGAAAATGGAATTATACCAGATATTGTTGTTACAGATTTGGATGGAGATGAAAATGTATTAAAAAAAATTGCAAAAACAAAATCAATATTTGTTGTACATGCACATGGAGATAATATAGAAAAACTAGAATTTGCAAAAAAATTCAAAAACTGTATTGGAACAACTCAATCAAAACCTTTTAGTAAAATACAAAATTTCGGCGGATTTACTGATGGAGATAGAGGAGTTTTTCTAGCTAATCATTATGGTGCAAAAAAAATTGTTTTATTTGGAATGGATTTTGGAGATCGTATTGGAAAATTCTCAAATACAAAAAAATCAGAAAGGAAAATAAAATTAATGAAATTAAATAAAGGAAAATCACTTTTAGAATGGCTGTCAACTATTACAAAATCAGAATTGTTTACCACATCAAAGCCAATTAAAGGATTCAAAAAAATATCATACAAAGAGGTAGGTAGAATAATTACCTAGAATGCATTTAATACCCATCCCTCATTTATCAAATTATGAAATTCTCAGAGGAACAAGTGAAAGATATTGTTGCTATGAAGGAAAGTTTGATCGAGCAAATTGACAAACATCAAGAATCCATAGAAATGTTAGAAAAAAATATCATAACTTTGGATTTATTCTTAAAGGATTCAAGTTTTACAAAGGCTTCACAGTTAGGAACCACAAAAAGAGTAGAGATTCAAAACAAAACAGAGACTACAAAAAAACTTGAAGAAAATTCCATTCCAATTAAAAGAGTAAGTGATGGTAAAGTAATTGCCAATGCCTATGTCACACCAGATCAAGTTTCCATAGTTTTAGATGATGAAATTGAGATTAGTGATGATATTCCACCCTTCAAATCATTCTTTTTAGATAGAATTATTGGAGAAATGAAAAAGAAGGATATTGTAGAAGCAGAAAATGGAAAAATCCAAAAGGAATCAATTATTGATTACATTATAAACAAAAATGGCTCAGACATAAGAGAAATTATTATCAAAAACTATAGGCAAAAAGAAAGAGTAAATGAGCTAATCAATACAGCAGGATGGTCATTAACTCGAATGCTTGAAAATATCAACAAGTGATAACATGGATAAAATTGTAGTTTTAGATTTTGGGTCACAATACAGCCATTTGATTTGCAGAAGAATTAGAGAATTTTCTGTTTATGCAGAACTTGTTCCTTTTGATATTAGTTATGAAGAATTGCAGAAACATAATCCAAAAGGAATAATTTTTTCAGGTGGTCCATCAAGTGTTTATAATTCAAATGCTCCAGTTCCAGAAAATAAAATTTTTGATATGAATTTACCAATACTTGGAATTTGTTACGGACATCAATTAATTGTAAACAAATATGGTGGTAAAATAAAAAGAGCAAACAAAGAATATGGTTCATCTTTACTTACAATTGATAATGATAAAGATCTTCTAAGTGATGTAGGAGAATCAATTAGAGCATGGATGAGCCATGGTGATGAAGCAGAAGAAATTCCACCAGGATTTCAAGTAATAGGACATACAGAAAGTGCAAAAGCTGCTGCAATTGCATCAGAGGAAAAATCAATCTTTGGAATTCAATTTCACCCCGAAGTGGTGCATACAGAACAAGGTACCAAAATTCTTAAGAATTTTGTTTTGAAAGTATGTAAAGCAAAACAAGATTGGACTATGGAGGGTTTTATAGATACAGTTGTAGAAAAAATTTCAAAAATACAGGGAAATGTACTTTGTGGAGTTAGTGGAGGCATAGATTCTACTGTAACTGCATTACTAATTCATAAAGCAATTGGAGATAAGCTCAAGTGTATTTTTGTAAATAATGGTTTGTTACGGTTAAACGAAGAAATAGAAGTTGAGGAGATGTTCAAAAATAATTTCAAATTAAATTTTACAGCAGTTAACGCAGCTGATGAATTTCTTGTAAAACTCAAAGGAGTAAAAGATCCTGAAAAAAAGAGAAAGATTGTAGGAGAGGAATTTATTCGTGTTTTTACTGAATTTTCTGAAAAAAATGGTCCTTTCAAATGGTTAGCTCAAGGCACACTATATCCGGATGTAATTGAAAGTGGAGTTTCGAAGGGACCAGCAGCTGTAATTAAATCTCATCACAATGTAGGAGGGTTACCAGATTGGCTCAATTTGGAAATTTTAGAACCATTAAGAGAGTTATACAAAGATGAAGTAAGAAAGATTGCAAAAATTCTTAACGTTCCAGAGAAACTTTTCATGAGACATCCATTTCCCGGTCCAGGTTTAGCTGTCAGGATAATTGGAGAAGTTACTCCAACAAAATTACAGATTGCTAAAGTAGCAAGTAAAATTGTTGAAGAGGAATTAATGAAGGCTGACTTGTATGATAAAGTGTGGCAAGCTTATGCTGCAGTTGGAGACGATAAAGCAGTAGGTATTGTTGGTGATGAAAGAAGATATGGAAACATAGTTATGATTAGAGTCGTAGATTCAATAGACGCGATGACTGCAGATTGGACAAGATTGTCACATGGTCTTTTAGAAAAAATGAGTAATAGAATAACAAATGAAATTGAAGATGTCACATGGGTAACTTATGCCATTTCAAGTAAACCTCCTGCAACAATTGAGCCACAATAGTGATAAATTTGGAATACGAAAAAATTTGTAATAAAATTCTTGAATGTGATAAAAAAATCAGATATGTAGGGATATACGATTATGGAGAACTTTATGACAAGATGAGGTCAGGATTAAAGAGCCTTTTATCAAGAGAAGAAACTGAATTGTCTTTATCTCAAGCAATTTATCGATGGTCTACACGTAAAAAAACAGCAGGAAAAATTGGAAAACCTATTTTTGCATTAGCAAAATATGAAAAAATTTATCGAGTAACTGTACCTATTGGAGGAGCAGGATTAATTTTGATTAGCTTAGAATTAGATTCAGACATAATTGAAATTGTTGATAAGATTTTGAAAATCAAAAATGAATACACATGATAATTTTTGAGCGGTTGGGACGTCTTGAATTACTAAGTAAGAATTGCTGCACCATATACTCCTGCAGAATCGCCCAATCTGTTTTTCAAGATTGGAGTATCAACTAAATCTGAAAAGACTTTACTGTAAACTGATTCTTTTCCTTCAGTATACAAAAAATCAATATTTGACAAACCACCACCTAAAACTATTACATCAGGATCTAAGATGTCTATAACGTTAGCAAGGCCATATGCAAAATTTTCTAAAAATTCATCTTTCCATTTTTGGCCAATCTCATTATTAATGTTAGAAAGGATTTCAGGAAGAGTTTGAGATTTTCCAGTTAGTCTTGTCCATTGTTTTTCCAATGAAGGGCCACTGATATAGGTCTCTACGCATCCAGTTTTACCGCAATAGCAAGGATTTCCATTACGATGTAAGGTATGGTGTCCCCATTCTCCTCCAATGTTAGTTCTGCCAGAATGAAGCTTTCCATCGATTACAATTCCACCTCCAACACCAGTACCCATAATAACTCCAAAGACTACACCAAACCCACTAGCAGCGCCCATTTTAGCTTCAGCCATAGTAAAACAGTTAGCATCATTTTCTATCGATATTTTTTTTCCTAGTTTACTTTCTAGATCTTCTTTGAGTGATTTTCCTATCAAGCATTGTGTATTGCTGTTTTTAATTAATCCAGTTTGTTTAGAAATTGCGCCAGGTGTACAAATTCCCAAAGAAAAGTCAGAAATATCTGTAGATATTTCTAATATCAAAGATGAAATAGAATTGATAATTTCTTGATAATCATTTTGTGGAGTTGGAATCCTTTTTCTCGCTAAAACATTTAGATTTTCATCAAGTAGAACAGCTTCTGTTTTCGTGCCACCTAAATCAACACCAATTTTGTACAACAATAATTCATGAAAATTAGAAGGCTTAAGTTTTAACTAAAATTTATCCCATTGGAGACATACCGCCACCACTTGATGATCCAGAAATAGCAATTACGTCATCTATTCTGAGAATCATACATGCGGCTTCTGTTGCAGATTTGATAATCTGCTCTTTTACTACAATTGGTTCTATAACATCAATCGCTAACATATCAGCAATCTTTGTGTTTCTAGCATCAATGCCGGTCCATTTATGACCTTGGTTTTGTTTTGCTCTGAGATTAGCCATGGTATCAATTGGATCCATTCCTGCATTTTCAGCAATAGTTAACGGAATTGTTTCTAATGCTTCAGCATATTTTTTGATTGCAAGTTGTTCTCTTCCATCAAAACTGTCAGCCCAATCCTTGAGTTGTGAGGCTGCATATGACTCTGGTGCGCCTCCACCTGCAACAATTTCAGGCTTTTCAATTACATCTTTTACTACCATTAAAGCATCATGAATAGAACGATCAACTTCATCAATTAGTCTTTGAGAGCCACCACGAATTAGTAAAGTGACTGATTGTGGATGTTTACATCCTTCAATGAATACCCATTTGTCAGATTCAACTTTCTTTTGATGAGCCAAATCAGCATAGCCAAGGTCTTTTTCTGAAAGATCATCTAGATTGTTAATTACACGTCCACCTGTAGCTTTGGAAAGTTTAGTCATATCACTTTCTTTAACACGACGAACTGCCATAATGCCATGTTTTGAAAGATAGTGCTGTGAAATGTCATCTATTCCTTTTTGACAAATCAAGACAGTAACTCCAACATCGTGTAACTTGTCAACCATAGTCTTTAGCATTCGATTTTCTTCTTCCAAGAACATTTGCATTTGGGTTGGATCAGTAATTCTAATTTCAGCACTCATTTCAGTTTTTTCAATTTCTAGTGCTGAATTTATTAATGCAATTTTTGCTTTTTCAACTCTTGTAGGCATTCCACTATGAACAATTTCTTTATCTAAAACAATACCACTTACAATTTGTGTGTCTTGAATCGAACCACCTGCTTTCTTTTCAACTTTAATATTTTCAAGATCAACAGTATAATCATCACCTTTCTTAATTACAATTCTAAGAATTGTATCAACTACAATCTTTGATAAAATGCCACTGTCTTCAGAAATTAATTTTGATTGCATACTAGTTTTTGCAATTTTGATAAGAGATTCTTTATCATCAGGTTGTATTTTCTTTGCCATTTCTGAGTAAATTTCAAGAGTTTTATCAGCAGCTGCCTGATAACCCTCAACAATGGTTGAAGAATGAACATCTTTTTTGAGCAGATCTTCTGCTTTAGCTAATAATGCTCCTCCAAAAATAACAGCAGAAGTTGTACCATCACCTACTTCACTATCTACTGTTTTAGCGATTTCAACCATCATTTTGGCTGCAGGGTGCTGAACATCAATTTCTTTTAGAATTGTAGCACCATCATTAGTAATAGTCACATCACCTAAAGAATCAACTAGCATTTTATCAAGACCTCTGGGTCCAAGACTACTTCTGACCAACTCTGCAACTAATTTTGCTGCAGCAATATTGTTTTGTTGAGCATCTTTACCTTTTTGCTGTAATGCGCTCTCTTTGAGAACTAGAACAGGTCCATTTGGTCCTTGTTGAATTGATGCCATTAGATTCAGTTTCAGTCCCCTGAATCCCCCTTTTTAACATTGCTTAGTTGAACGGCTGGATATAACTTCGTTTTTTCACATCAACAATTCCACCTGAGAGAATTCTAACAGATGGTAAAGCCAAGAAAGGTAAGAACAAAGGAATAAGATGAGGTCTAGTAAATTTACATCCTGAATCAACAATAGAGTTAATAATTTTTTCAAAATTTGATGAAACCTTTTCAAAAGAATCTGTTGAAATAATTCCTGCAAACTGTAAAGGCAAAGAAGCTAGAATTTTACCAGATTTAACTACAACAAGTCCTCCCTGATTATTGATAATATGATTAGAAGCAATTGCCATATCGGAATCATTGGAACCTATAACTATCATATCATTTTCATGAAAACTCCAAGTCGAAGCAAATGCGCCAATATCAGCTCCAAAGTTTTCAAGAAATCCAATGGAATGTCGATTTGTCCCATGAATTCTATCAAATGCTGCAACTTTCCATATATCAGAATCTAATGAGGCAGAGACATGACCATTTTTTGAATGGAGTTCAGCTGAACCAATCTTAGTAATGATTTCAGTTTGCATAAAGATAGTGTTTGCAAGAACATCTTTCTTTTTTGATTTTATAAGAAAATCATTTTCTGAGAATTTTTTTAGTTTGATAGTTTTTTTGATCCAAGATGATATTGTTTTTTTCTTAATATGAGTCACAATACTTCCATTTGAGACTACAAGTTTTCCTCCCACAAAGACTTTGTTTGGTTTGAATGATTTCAAATCATTAAAAATAAGAATATCTGCTAATTTTCCAGGTGCAATTCCGCCAAGATCTTTTCCCATATTATAATAATCAAAATTATTCTTGGATGCCATAGTAATTGCATCTAATGGTTTTAGACCAAGTTTGATTGACTCTCTGATGCAGTGATCAATGTGACCAAATTTTGTAATATCTAGTGGATCAAGGCCATCAGAGCAAAACATTAAGCGATTAATGTATGTTCCATGAGACAAAATACGAGGGATAATTTCCTTCAAATCACGTCTTATAGAACCCTCTCTAATCATTATCCACATTCCAAGACGTAATCTTTCTAATACCTCATCAAAATTAATTGGTTCATGACAAGAGAGTATACCTGATGAGATGTATGCATTGAGTTTTTTTCCATTTATACCAGAAGTATGCCCATTAATTATGCAATCATTCTCTAACATTGTTGAAATGGATTTCATTGTTTTTGGTTCACGTAGAGTGACTTTAGTCCATGAAAAAACTTCTCCCAAGCCAAGAACGTGAGGATGTTTTACTGCAGATTTTTCTTGTGATAATGAAAGAGTTTTACTGTTACTAAATTTTGTATCAACAGGAAGACCTCCGGGAACTACTTGGAAAATTCTTATTGGTAAATCTTCTCCAAGTTTAAGAAATTCCTGAAAACCTTTGTAACCTGCAACACTAACAATATCAATTGGGTCAGAAAAAAGAGAAGTAACACCGCAAAGAAGCGACTTTTTAACAAATTCAGATGGTAGTACAAATTGGTCAATATGTAAATGTGGATCTGCAAAACCTGGACTTACATATTTGTTATTTACATCAATGACTATTGTTTTTGGACTCAGTGTATGTGATGCATCTGGGCCGACATATGCAATTCTATCATTAATTATTGCAATCTGAATTTTTGGAATAATTTCTCGAGTATAGACTGATAACAAATTACAATTTTTTAAAACAAGATCGGCTTTTTTGTCGCCCATTGCTACAGAATTCAAAGAAGAGATAGAACTTGCTAGGCTTGAATTCACGGTTATTAATTGGGTTTTGCATCTATTATAGATTCAATGCTTAAATTACGGTTGAAGAGGTTTTGTTGATATGAACATTCCAAAGGTGATGAGAAAGTATTGCCCGAAATGTAAAACACATACTGAACAAAAGGTATCCATTTACAAAGCTGGAAAAAGACGGGGTTCTGCTAGAGGTGAACGCCGACATGCAGAACGTAAACGAGGATACGGTGGACAGAAATTCCCAAAACTAGCAAAACCAGCTAAAGTTACAAAAAAAGTTACTCCTATTATGACATGTACTGTGTGTAAAAAGAAATACAATAAACCAGGCATTAGAATTAAGAAATTTGAGTTGGTGGCAGTATGAAAAAAGATCATATTGAAATTCCAAAACCATCTAGCGAATTTCTTAAAGTTAACTGTGATGAATGTGGTGAACCTCAAGTAGTTTATTCTCATGCATCAACAACAGTTGCATGCAATTCCTGTGGTAATACCATTGCAGAACCAACAGGATCTAGAGCCAAGATAAATGGTAAGATCTTAGGTAGCGCTGAGTAAATCATAGTCTTGTTTAGTATTTAGATTAAATGCAATTCTCTTATCATCAATTATAACATAATTTTCTTCAAAATTTTTAAGTGAAGAAATTTTTTCTGAATTAACTAAAGAAATTCCTGTATAATGACATTCTTGATTATCAAAATTTACAGAATAATCAGATTCAATTCCAAGAGTCATCAAAAATTTGTTTGTGACAAGAATGCTAGTCCAAATATTTTGAGAATCATAGTGAGTTACAATTTTTTGTATGACTTCTTTATCTAATAATGGGAGATCACCAGAAGTAACTAAAACTAAATCATTGATAGTTTTAAGTGCTAGATTTAGGTCTTTTACATAACCAATTCCAGGGGTATCAAAAGTTTCAACATTATTTTCTTGCAATAACGTTTTTGTTTTAGGTGAATTGGGACTAGTAACAGCTAAAATTTTTGAAAAACAATTTGAATTTTTTAATGAGTCAATTACATGAAGGATTATGGGTTTTTTGTATTTGAGTAATAGTTTTTCATTATCTAAATTCATGCGAATGCCTTTACCGCCTGCCATCACAAGACCAATCATATCGATACAAATACCACCAAAGAAGCCAATCTTGTAAGTTCATTTGTAGCACCAAGGACATCACCAGTAATTCCACCAAAACTACGATTAGATATTGCTAGAAGAAATAAGGTTAGAGTGACAGTTACTCCAAGCATTACTAGCCCAGTAGTTTCACCAATAGCAATTACTGGAATTAGCATAATGATGAATGCAGCTGAAAGTTTTTTCTTATCTTTCATAATCTTTACAAAAGGAGAATTTGAGCCTGGTGAGGCTGAGTTTCCCAGACTAGCCATTAGCACCATTGAGAATTTTGCCAAAATTTCACTAATCAGAATTGCCCTAAACAAATCAAATCCACTTGTGAGAGAAATTGTTATTATCAAACCAACAAGATACAAAACAATTCCAACAATTCCTGCGGAACCCGTAGAAAGGTCTTTCATTGCTTTTAGCTTTCTATCTTTGCTTCCTTTTACCATAAGCCCATCAGCAAAATCAGCCAAGCCATCTGCATGATGAATTCCAGTAACAATTGCAATAGAAGCAACTACTAACAAGCTAACTAGTAAAGGATCTAAAAGGAAAGATAATCCAAAACCAAAAGAGCCAACTAAGAGTCCAATTACAATTCCAACAATAGGAAAAAGATACATGTATTTTGCAGTATTTTCCAGGGTTGCATTTGATGATGGAAAGATTGTCAGAAAAGAAAAAACAGAACTAATTTCTTTAAGCATGAATCCACCATCCGACTAGTGATAAAATAGTAATTATTGGAATGATTACTAGTCCAAAGAAAAGAATTGAAGTAAGCTTCATCATTGTAAGTGCAGAGTTTACATGTTCTTTTGTCAGCATGATTTCGCCATTGCCTAACTTGTAGTGATTTATCTTTTCAAACTTTGTTTCAAGTGCTCCTGCAAGTGCAGCCATAGGATATCCTGCATTAGGGCTTTCAGTTTTTTTGCCATCTCTAATCATTATCTTGTATGATTCCTTCCAATTGTTTTGTAAAATAGCTGCTGAAATAATCATTACTAATCCTGTGAGCCTAGACGGAATATAATTTAAAATTGTGTCACAGGTTGCCCCAAACCATCCTACATTTTTGAAAATATCAGTCTTGTATCCAATCATTGAATCTACAGTATTGATTACTCGATACACAAATGCTCCAGGTAATCCAAAAAGAGCAAAATAGAATAAAGGTCCAGTAATCCCATCTACAGTATTTTCGCTGATGCTTTCAAGTACGCCTGAAATAACGTGATTTTTATCCAAATTTTTGGTATTTCTTTTAACAATCATGGATAGATTTGTTCTAGCCATGTCAAGATTGTTTTGGTCAAGTGACTCCAATACTGCTTTGGCATGTTTTTCCATTCCACGAATAGCAATAGTGGTCTTGAGTAGTATTACTACAACTACACCTGAAACAACAATGGTTACCCAGTCAGTTGTAAGTAATGAAATTCCAGTATCTAAAATTAAAAGTAATGTAACTACAACTCCTACAGTTATTGCAACTACAAAGATTCCTCCAAGTTTTTCAACATACGTATTTTGATTTTTAGCTAGTGATGTTAGCTTTGCAATTAGTGTTCCAATCCATACAGTTGGGTGATATCTATTCTTAGGATCTCCGAATACAAAGTCCATTCCTAATGCAAATGCAATAATTACAATAGGCTCTAGGATCATTTTATCATACTCTCAATTGTTTTGATATCTAAATTGTTTTTTACAGTTTTTGCTAACTTATCTAATTCTCTGTCTATTTTAGCAATATTATTTTTGGTCCAAGCAATCTCTTTTGGTTTTGCATCAAGTGAATCCTCTTCAGGTAGATTTATCTTGATCATTGGAATAGTTCCTAAAACAGGAATCTTTGTAATTTGTTTTAGTTTTCTAAATCCTGGCTTAAGTATATCAATATCTCCACGAAACTTGTTAAATACAAATCCCTTGACTAGTTTTTGATATTTTTTCTCAATTAGTGCCATAGTTCCAACAATACTTGCAAAAGATCCTCCCTTATCAATATCTGATACTAACAAAACAGATGCATTTGCTTTCTGAGCAATTTGCATATTTGCAATATCATATTTTTGTAAATTGATTTCAGCAGGGGAACCAGCGCCCTCTAAAATTATTAAATCATAATTTTTCTTGAGTCTAGATAAAGAATCAGTTGCGGCTTTGATTCCTTTTGATTTTACAAATTTTGCATAGTATTCCTTTGCATGCATTTTCTTGTAACGCTTACCGTTAAGATAGACTAGACTATAGTAATTTCCCAATGGTTTGAGCATTATAGGATTAAGATCTGGCGTGATTTGGCATCTTGCAGCTATCGCCTGAATTGCCTGAGCACGAGATATCTCAAAATCAGGCGTGGCATAGCCAAAGTTAGACATATTTTGTGACTTGAATGGAGCCACACTATAGTTCTTGTCAGAAAATATTCTGCATAATGCTGCAACTAGAGTAGTTTTACCAGCACCAGAAGTGGTTCCCTGAACCATTAAAGATTTCATGCTTCTGCCTCCAATGCTCTTACTAGTTTTAGATTATCTTTGTGAGACTTTATTGCAATTCTAATGTAATGGTTATTGAGGCCACGGAAGCTTTTACAATCTCGAATCAAAACTTTGTGTTTTAGTAATTTTCTTTGGAGTTTTGTAGAGTCTTGTTTTATTTTAATCAAAATAAAGTTAGTTGAAGAGTTATGACACTGAAAGCCTTGTATATCAGCAATCTTGTTTTTAAGAAAACGAGATTCTTTTTTTATGATAGATTTTGATTCAATAAGATGTGATTTGTTTTTGATTGCAATTATGCCTGCCTCTTGAGCTAAAGCATTAACACTCCAAGGAATTTTCATCTTTTGTAGAATAGTTATAATTTGTTTTGAAGCTCCTGCATATCCAATTCTAATACCAGCTAGACCAAATGATTTTGTAAGTGATCTTAGTACAAAAAGATTATCATATGTTTTTACTAAATTTAGTATAGATTGATTTGATTGTGGAACCAGCTCAATAAAGCATTCATCAACAAATACAAGACAAGATTTACGTTTAGCAGATAGTAGAATTTTAATCAGTTGTTTTTTAGACAAAATAGTTCCAGTTGGGTTGTTTGGATTACACACAAAGATGCATCCATTTACAGGAATTTGAGAAGTAAAAGAATTAAGATTTTTAGCAAGATTCATTGTTTTAAAAAAAGTAATTTTACAATCAGCAAGTTTTGCTGCAGCCTCATATTCACCAAATGTGGGTACGGGAATCAAAATACGTTTTTTTGATAAAAACGCACTACAGAAATTATAGATTATCTCAATTGAACCATTTCCAACAATCAGGTTTGATTCTGGTAATCCAGTGTATTTTTTGAGGCCAGATATTAAATCACTAGAATGTGAATCTGGATAGTATTCCATTTGATCCAGTCTTCTTTTCAAGATTGATTTGACAGAAGTAGGCATTCCAGCAGGACTAATGTTTGAGCTGAAATCTACAATACTAGGATCACGATTATCTACAGAGAATCTACCTCCGTGAGCTACAGGATTATGTTTTGCAATATTGCGCTTTATCCTTATTTTCACAGTTCCAGATAGAAACAAGTGATATAGTATCTTTTGGTAGTCTGAAAAACGATTATTAATTGAAGGCGATCAACTATCCAATTATGGGTAAGAAAAGAGTTGTAATTATAGGAGTAACAGGTTCCGTAGGACAAGAATTTGTCCAAACTTTAGAGAATCACCCATGGTTTGAGGTAACTCAAATTGCAGCTTCAGAGCGTTCAGCAGGCAAGGACTATCTTGATGCAATCAAAGATGAAAGCGGAATTATTGCATGGGATGCTGGTGGAGAAATACCAGAATACATCAAGTCAATGACTGTCAAAAAAATTGATGATCTTGACGTATCACAATTAGATCTTGTATTTTCAGCAGTAGAATCTGTAGCTGCAAGAGATATTGAAACTAAAATGGCAGCAGACTTGCCAGTAATTTCAACTAGTTCTGCATACAGATATGAAGAAGATGTCCCAATTCTTATTCCAGGTATTAACGACGACCAAGCTGAATTACTTGAAACTCAAAAGAAGAACCGTAACTGGAAAGGTTGGGTAGCTCCTCTACCAAATTGTACTACTACAGGTTTAGCAATTACACTAAAACCATTACTTGATAAATATGGGGTAAAAAAGGTTTTCATGACCTCAATGCAAGCAATCTCTGGGGGTGGAAGATCTGGAGTATCTGCAATGGGAATTACGGATAATATCATACCATATATTCCAAAAGAGGAAGAAAAGGTTAGAACTGAGACAATAAAGATCTTAGGAAAACTCAAGGATGGTAAAATTGAGGACGCAGACATTAAGATCAGTTGTACCTGTACTAGAGTACCAGTAATTGACGGACATACTGAATCGGTCTTTGTAGAGACTTCAGATGAGATTGATCCTGCAAAAGCCAAAGAACTTTACAATTCTTACAATCAGAATATTTCAGTTCAAGGATTGCCTTCAGCTCCAGAAAAATACTATGCGTTTCATGAAGATCCAACAAGACCTCAACCAAGAATGGAAAGATCTGTTGGCGGTGGAATGACTACAACAATTGGAAGAGTAGAAAAAGTGGAACTGTTTGATCATGGACTCAAATACATATTGTTCTCACACAACAAGAAGATGGGTTCTGCAAAAGGTGCAGTTTTGCTAGCAGAAATGCTATACAAAAAAGGTAAGATTTAGACTATTTTTTGTAATTTTTACAATAATAACTTTATAAGAACCAAAAATCTAGATCGACTCAGGTGTTTTGAACGGTAAAGGTAGATAATTTAGATTTACAAATTTTATCAGAATTATGTAATGATGCATCAATTTCAGTTCCACGTTTATCAAAAAAGATCAATGTTAACTCATCAGTAATATATTCAAGAATCAAAAGACTAGTCAAAAGAAAATTAATTGAACGTTTTACAATTGTTGTTAACGATGCAGAACTTGGTTATAATGTCAAGGCGTTAACTGGAATTAATATGGATACAAAAAAACGTGATCATGTAATTGAGGAATTATTCAAGATTAATGGAGTCAGAGAGGTTGCCGAAGTTACAGGTAGATTTGATATATTGATAACTATGTTTTCAAAATCATTAGATCAGATGCATAAAATGGTCTCTGAGCAAATTGGTAGGATTGATGGAATTCAGTCTTCAGAGTCGTTTATTGAAATGAAATCACGAACTAAAATAATGCCATATTTATTATCTGAGGACAGTGACTAGTATTGCAAAAACAAAAGTCAGAATCTCGTGTTGCGGTATACTATGAATTAACAAAACCAAAGATCTGGTATTTACTAGTGTTTACTGCATTTGGTGCAGCGTTAACTGCATCCAATATTTATAATATTGAAATTTCTCCAGCCACATGGTTATTAATGTTATTTTCAGTTGCAGCAGGTTCAGCTGCTGCAAACACTTTGACAAACTATCATGATAGAGATATTGATGCAATAATGGAAAGAACAAAAGATAGACCTCTTCCATCAAAGAGAATCTATCCAGCAGAAAAAGCAAGGAATTTTGGATTAGTATTAGCTGGAATATCTTTAGTTTTAGCATTTGGAATTTCGTTCACTACAACATTGGAACAAGGTATGTGGGCAACTACATTCATTGCATTTGCATTGATAGACAATATTCTAGTTTATTCGTATATATTAAAACGAAGATCAAGGACAAACATAATTTTAGGAGGTTTGTGTGGAGGTGCGCCTCCTTTGATTGGATGGGTAGCTGTAAGTATGTCAGATTTGTGGACGATGGGTCTTGCAATGGCAGGATTGGTGTTTATTTGGATTCCAATGCATATTTGGGCTTTAACCTTACATTTCAAAGATGATTATATCAAAGTAAATGTTCCAATGTTAACTGCAGTACAATCTGAAAAAACATCCGCAAGAATAATTGCAGGTTCGACTGTTGTAATGGTTTTGTTTTCAATTGCTCCATTTTTCATAACAACAGAAAGCGGTGAAGAGATGGTAGGTGGAGTATACCTATGGACTGCAATTGCATCAGGTGCATTAATGATGGCATTGTCAATATGGGTTATAGTTAAGCCTATGGAAAAAGCCTCATGGACTTTGTTTAAATTTTCTAGTCCCTATTTGGCAGTATTGTTTATTGCATTAATGGTAGACTCTGCACTATAAAAAACTGGTATTCTCATCAAGACTGTTAATCTTTTTAGTAATTTTAGAATATTCTTCTACTAGTGTTTCAAGCTCGTTTTGTAATTCATTAGAATTCCATTTTGATCTAATTAAAGAAGACAATTTTACAACAATACTCCGCTGAAGATTACTTTGCTCATCAATTAATCCTAAAAATTGTTTACCTTTCTCATCATCATTCATAATTTTTTGATATAATACAATGATAAAAAGTTAGCAGAAGGTAATAACATAATTTCAAAGTCTTATTAGTAAATATGTATTATTTGTTATAATGCAATGTAGTATTTCAAAGTGTAAGTTAAAAGTAATAGAAACAGTAAAAATCAGTTTTAGAGAAACTAGAAATCTATGCAAAGAGCACTACAAATTATTCAAAAATAAGGACAAAAAGTATCTTACAAACTTTACCAAAGCATCAGGATTTTAATAAAAATTCATTAAATTTTCTAAACTTCAGAATTATTGAAAGATTTAACATATACTATTTTCAAACTACTGTATGGCTATCAAGAAAAAACGCACTCATAAAAAGAAGTCAATCAAAAAAACAATTGCTAGATCAAAAAAACAAACAAAATCTTCAATAAAAAAACCAGAATTTGAAAAAGCATGGAAAGAATACAATACTGCATTGACTGGTTGGAAAGAATCTCTTGCTCAATGGCAAAAAGCTACAAATGAAACTCTAATGTCATATCATGATGCATGCCAAAAAGCATTAGAAACAGATGCGGAGTTATTGAAAAAAGTAACTTCAAGTTGGGAAAGTACATGGGAAGAAATTGGCCCTGAATATATCAAACAACAATCAAAGATGTTTGAAAGTATTTTCAAAGAAACCAATATTGAATCAATCAAAAAATTCAATGAACAGTGGGAAAAATTTCTTAAAACGTCAGGTGACGATTCAATTATGGCATACCAAGAAGCTATCAAAAAATTTAATCAGGCATGGCAATCAGGACATGTAATTCTGTAAAATTGTAAATTAAGAAAAGGCTTCAAATTTTTATTTTTCCAAGACTAGAACGAATTAGGCTCAAAAAATAAGATTATAATTGGTTTGAGAGTACTATGATTAAATGGAAATCTCTGTAGAACCATGGAAAAAATTAATTATTCATGAAGTAATTGAATACAAATTTGATGATTGGGTAAAACAAATAGCATTTAATACAAAATCCTCAGGTGGGGGGATTCCTACAATGCAATGGACAAATGGAATTGTATTCTCACCAGCAAATTTCCCAACAACTAATACCACAGTTGAAGAACAATTGAAAGGAACTCTACATTGGTCATCAGTATCTTTTGCGATTAAAGAAAAATTTGAAAAACAAATCGTAAAGGAAAATGCAACAATTAATTTAGTTGATGTCAGTGTAAATGAAATTTTCAAAGAATTAGCTACAAGTTTGAAAGCACAATCAAAATATACAACTTCTGAATCTAACAAAGACTAATGAATATTGAAAAAACAATAAAAGATTGTGAAATATATCTAAAACAGATTAAACAATACGATCCTGATCCTTACTATGTAGATTATTTTTTTAATGAATACATAAATTCTGTAAATGATATATTTAATGGGATTTTTGAGGAAGGAAATAGAGATTTTGGATTATTTATTTCAGAAAAGATTTCACAAAAAAAATTTGATGGAAAAGCAAAAATTAAAAATGACCAAAATGCGATGAAATTTTCAGAATGGTATTCAATCAGATACAATCAGGAACATGAAAATTCATATCCTAATTTCATTAAAAAAATCTGTCAATTCAAGAACAAATTTGATAAATTACCTAAAATTAAAATCATGATCAGAGCGTCAGATAGATACGAAGATGATATTAATCAACAGATCAAAGTTAATTTGAGTCATGAAAAATTATGTTCAAAAGAAGAATTAGAAATTGAAGTCAAAAGACAATTACCAATATTTTTAGAAACCATAAATCGTAAAAGAAGTGAAAATAATGAGCCTAAAGTAAGAGAAAATCAGGTAATAGCTTCTGCATTTTTAGAAATTGAAGAATACAAAGATATTGAAATTGTATATGCTGCAGAAATTTACATCCCAGTTATAAAACGATTAGTTGAAGAATCAAGAAAGAAAATAAAAGAATTAACTTAGAAATAGGTTTAAAATTTAATCTGAAAATCCAAAGATCGAATGTTCATTTTTAATTTTGATGACTGGTAAATATGAATATCCATGATCAAAATTATCTGAAAATACTGGATCTCGTCCTTGATTCCCCTGATATTTAATAAAATGTCTAGTAGGTTCGGAATCTAATTCAACATAATTGAAATTATAGATTACTTCATCCATTTCTAATTGGGTAATGTATCCTATTACCCAAGAATTTTTGTGAGGTAATGCATATAGAGTAAGATTTTGTTCATCTGGAAACTCAGGATCATATGTTAATCGTGCTAAACTTCCCAAATCTTTAACTTGAATTGGATAAAATTGATCAGAAATTTTTTTGGTTTTTACAGATAATGAGGAAATTTTTGATTCCATATGTACAATAGGTGCATAATTTGAGATATCTTTTGTAGATTCTACAATTTCACAAGTCTCTTTTCCTGCATTAACTTGGTATGAAATATACCTACCAGATTTTGGCATTTGAGCATAAAAAATCAACAGAGTGTTTGCAAGAGTTAAACTAGTTGAAATAATTCTTGAACCATCAAATTCTTGAGAATACACTCTTCTTGGATATTCTCTAAATGCACAAGCATATCTTGCTAAATCATCAAAACTAGATAATTCAATAAAGCATTCACTCGTGGTGATTGTCATCAAAAAATAATGAATAAATCAAGTGTTTATTCTTTCGGAAGTTATTGTGATCTTGGCCACATAGAATTCCAAGTTTCAGCAAATTTTTTCATCATTTCGCCATAAGCTTGCATCTGTTCTAATCCAGATGAACTTAGAGTCTTCTGCCAATTTTCAGCAAATTGTTTGAAAACAGAAGCATTAGAATCATTAAGAGCTTTTTGCCAATTTTCACCAAATTCTTTAAAGGATTGCATTCCTGCTTCATTCATGGCTTTTTGCCAATTTTCTCCAAATAGTTTCATGGTTTCAGCACTTGATTCAACAGTAGCCTTGTCCCAAACTTGATTGAACTTAGATTGCATGTCATTACTTGAATTTTGTATTTGCTCAAAAAGTGATTTCCAGTTTTCAAGAGACTTGGTATATTCTTGCCATAATGAATCCCACTCATCGCTTTTACCTTGTTCAGACATTGATTAAAGAGACTTTCTGTTATTCTTAAATGGATCCATGAAAATCAAATTCCAATTTAATTTAATCAGTTGATTTTGATTATTTGAAATATTTCTCTAGTTTAATTTTATTAATTTTTGGAATTTTTGCTATTTTAAATCCATCAGGGCGTTTTGAAAGAGATCTAGTTGCATCAATGCCCATTTTTGCAGTTTGTAATTTTTGTTGATCACTAGAAGGATCAAGACTAGAACCACGAACATTTTTGAGAATAATCAGATCTTTGTTCGCTTGAAATCTTGTAGCCATAGCATATTCTACCGATTCTGCACTATTAGGATCAATATCTTCGTCAACTACAGTTACTTGTTTTAGGGAACGATGAGAATCAAATGTTTTCTTAATTATTTTTTTAGGATCAGATTCACTTTTCTTTTTAATTTGTACAACTGCATGTAACCAATTGCATCCACCATTAGTCATTGAGACTTGAAGTGTTTGAGGATAAATTTTCTTCAATATCCAATTTAACTTAGATTCAATTGGCATTCCCATTAGTAACCTATGCTCTGAATAACCAGATAGAACATCATGGAAAATTGGATTGTTTCTAAAATACAGATTTTCAAGTTCAAAAACTGGTTGAGATCTTTTATGATCATATGTTTGAAGCATTTCAACCATCCATTCACGGTGTGTTTTATCATGAAGAATTTTTCCTTCCATTACAATTTCAGCACCAGATGGTACATTCAGTCCTGTAGAAGGAAGTTTTGCCAAAGTTAATTTTCCGCCTAAAAGAGAATTCGCAATATCAATTTCATCTTTTCCCCATTCAGCTTGATATGCACCTGCGATAGAAATTGCTGGATGAACGCCCACAGTAATTGCAATTTTCAAATCTTCTCCATGTTCTTTTGCATCAACAAAACATCTGTGGAGATGACGTCCCTCTACCATTCTAATGGAAAAATGAGTTTTATCAATTGGCATAAATCTATGAAATGAGGAATTTTGTTTTCCAGTTTCAGGATTCTTAGTATAAACAATGGAAGATGTGATAAATGGACCAGATTCCTTTTCAAAATGAGTTACAATAGGCAGGGAAAAGAGATTTTTTGACTTGTTTTCCATGAATTTCCCTGAAGAGGTAATTTTTGGGTGTTTAGCTTTTTTGATTGCTGAAATTATTTTTTTATGAATATTATCTTCTGTATCTCCAACTGCCAAAGCAAATCTTTTTCGAGTTCCTAGTAAATTAGCAACTAAATGGAAGTTACTTTCTTTGATATTTTCAAATAAAACTGCATATGAACCGTCAACTTTTGCAGTTATTCCCGCAATCTCAAATTTTGTAGAAACTTTTGTTTTTACAATTTTAAGATCTTTACTCTTTTTAATTTGAGAAATATAATTTCTTAAATCAGTCATTATCTACCATTTCCATTATCTCAGACATTAAGGCTTTTGCAGTATTTGGTTCTAATTTTTTTTGAGTAAAGGTAGAAACTAAAGCAATGCCTCTTATCCTAGTGCTAATTTGTTCAGCGATAAGTTTTTGAAAAACAGATTCAGTTCTAGAGGGGATAATAGTTGTTGTAATTGGTTTAGGTCCAGTTGCTAAAGAAATAACCATAGAACCTATTTTGTTAGTTCCTTCTGTAATAGAAATAAAATATCCATTTTCAAATTTTTGAATCTGTAAAAAAAAAGTACGGCTCTCCAAATTTACCACTTTTTGGGAAAATCCATTTGGAGGGTTCAATAAGCTATGAACAAATCTTATGCTTTTATTGCTATTGATTCACTTTCTTGGGAAATTTTGATATTTGGATTTTTCTTGCAATTCTTTTCATGTTTGTCGGCATACACAAACAGTTTTTCACAGTATGTACAAGGAGTTTTTTCCTTTATCGTTGCTTTGGATTTAATTGTTTTAGCTTTTGATTTTGCTTTTACAGCTACACCAACTTCAATCTCTTCTGATTGAGTTTTTGCAATTGCTTTAGCTTCAATAGAATCAGCCTCAACTCTAGCACGTAATTTTGCTTTGTATTTTAGGTTACGTGGTTTTGTTCTTAATCTATATCCACAACATGGACACCAAAGTCCTTCCCATTTGATGAAGATTTCACAAATTTGGCATCGACGTTGTCCAGAAGCATATCTTCCGGTTCCTACAGGCTTTTGAGCCTTGTATCTAACACAAATTCCTTTACAAGTCATCTTGGTATTTTATTAGAGAATTCACAACTATATAAGAATAGATCGATAAAATATGTATAAAAAAATAGAAAAACATGAAAATATTTCGAATTATTTTGCGATCAGAGTTATTAGTTTCAAAAAAAACGAATTATCTTCAATAAATATGTATAGCTGATTCGAATATTGAATTTTTTGAAAAAATGATACTCCGTTATATAGTTGTTTGACTAAAAATTTCATTTTCTTTAAAAAAAACAAAGAAAATCTGTGATATTTTCATACTTTAATCATTTTACAGGCGTGGAGAAAAGAAAAAATAGCAAGCTCATGGATTTGTAAAAATTTTTACAATAAAATTTCTAATTTTTTAACCCGTCATTGATAGAGGTAGAATAGAATGTCTATATCCGTCTCGTTGTGAGATATACTTTGCAGAAAGCATGTCTCGTTTTCCTCTTTGTTTAAAA
>JACZTB010000089.1 GCA_022573895.1 Nitrososphaerota archaeon | reverse complement strand
TGTGCAGAGATATCTTTTAATGAAATTATTCCTTTTGAAACCATTACAAAAAGAGAATTTGCAACATTTGTAATGCTCTTTGATCTTTCTTTAACTGTCTCAATTGCTTTTTCTTGCTCAGAAATTTGTGTTCGTAATTCCTTAATTTTTTTATCAGAACTACTCGACTGAACTAATTTTCCTTTTTCAACCAAATCTCCTGTAAAAACTGTGTCTAGTCCTTCAATGAAACTATTGACATTTGTTACCTCCCCTTCTAATTTTCCTAATTTCAATGGTAAAACTTCAGTTTTTTCATTTCTTACAATTATTGCATCATGTTTTCCTGATGTAACATCTGAAACAATCTTTTTTGTAGTCTCAAAAATTTTCTTTATTTCATCATGAGTTAACAGATTCCCAACCTTTTTTGAATCAATATTTGCATTTCCAAAAATTCCCTCAACATATTTTTTTGGTAAGCCTAAAGTTCGTCCAAACCATTTTCCAGCAACTAAATCTGTTGTTTTAAGGCCATCAAAATCTGATTCTGATATGTTAAAAATATCTAATTCATTTTTTGGTGGTTGTGTGTACTCTAACCCAACACTTAGCTTTCTATGTCTTACATCTATAGAATGTTGTAATGCAAGAATCTTCATATCATTATTGCAGAGTAAAATATTTCCATCTCCAAAAAATTCACCTACCAAAACGAACTCTTTACCAAATCCCTCAAAAGTAAAATATGCAATTCTTTCTGAACCGATCTGTTCAATTTTCTTTAATTTTAGTCTAAGAAGATCACTTCTTAATCTCTTGAGTAATTTGTTTGGCTCCATCTGATCAATTTTTACTGAAGTCAGCCAAATACCAAATGTTGAGATCATCATGAAGAGATCACTTTTTTCAGTATGATGGAGTTTGAAGAGAAGACTGTCTTTTGTAATTCCGTAAATATTGCTAACATAGTAGTCTTGGGCTTGCTTTGAAATCTGTTCTACCAAATACCGTAATTCTATTCCTGCTAGGGTCATAACCATGTATTTTGTGTCTAAAATTATACTCTTGCTATTATGGGCTCATTCTTTGACCAAAGGTATTAAACATGGGCTGCTTGAGACACGCTAGAAATTTACTTGGCAAAATTCAAAAAGAAAAAATCTAAACCTACTCTTGAATCTGATGATTCTAAAAAAGAATCTGTAACGGAAAAACCAGTTGATATTCCTGAAACAGAAAAATCTGAGCCTGTTCCAGAGACTCCATCAACAGATCCCCCAATAAGTGAAGCTGCGAAGAGTGAAAAAGATAGGAAATTAAGTAAATTATTTTGGATGCGAATTGCTCTAGCTATTCTTGCAGGAACTGCAGCAACTTTCATCTTTGAAGATATTGAAGGTGAAGAGAGAAGATGGACATCAATTGCATTTATGATAATATTGTTTATTGGATCAATTATAGTTGCAAAACAAATGAAAATGCAATTGCCATCATCAGACAGAAAGAAAATTGTTACGCAAGCTCTTGGAAGTTATGTTTTCTTGTACTTGTTCACTTGGATTTTGACTAATACAATTGTTAATGCAGGAAGTGTAACAAGTGGAATCCCATCACTACTTCCATAATTTAGTAAAGGAAAGAATGTAAATGTGGAATTATAAAACACCTGGAATTCCTGATGAATATTTTGAACGAACAGAAGATGTTCCAATAACAAAAGAAGAAGTAAGAACTATTCAAATCAGCAAGGCAAGACTAAAGCCAGGGCAGACTGTTTATGATATTGGCTGTGGAAGTGGTTCAATTTCCATTGAAGCAGCATTTCAAGTTGAGTCATCTGGTAAGGTATTGGCTATTGACTATGATGAAAATGCTATAGAATTAACCAAAAAGAATATGGACAAATTTGGCCTTTCAAATATTTCTGTTATTTTTGGTAATGCTAAAGAAAAGATTTTAGAACTTGAAGAAGCTGATGTCATCTTCATTGGAGGAACTGGTGGAGATACAAAAGAAATAGTTGAGATTTCTCAGAACAAACTAAAATCGGGAGGTAGAATTGTAATTGGCACAATATTGATTGAGACACTTTATTCAGTATTGCAAATTTTAGACAAATTACAGTTTGAATCAGTCGATATTACTCAGGTAACCATAGCTAAGAGTAGAAAAACTAGTACAGGAACTATGATGCTTGCAAGAAACCCTGTAACTATAATTTCTGCTACCAAAGTCTAATCTAGATTTTTAATTGGGAATAAAATCATACATTTCATGCCTGGATTAATTGGAATTGGAGTGGGTCCTGGAGATCC
>JACZTB010000088.1 GCA_022573895.1 Nitrososphaerota archaeon | reverse complement strand
GTGATTTGGGGGACTATGCTATGGAGTCATTGACAAAAAATGGTGTGGAAATTATTAAAAATACAAAACTTGTTGATGCAGAGCCTGAACAGATATCACTTGATAATGGAATGAAAATTCCTTATTCGACTTTGGTTTGGGCAGGCGGAGTTACAGTTGACCCTGTTGTTTCTAAACTAGACACTGAACATTCTCCACGTGGTAATATCCTAGTTGACAAATTTCTAAGGATCAAAAATCATCCGCAAGTTTTCGCACTTGGTGACTGTGCATCAATAACAGATGAACGAACAGGTAAACCATATCCACCTACTGCACAGCATGCAGTAAGGGAAGCTAGGATAGCTTCTGAAAATATTACTTCTTCAATCAAAAGGAATGATTCTCAAAAACCTTTTGTGTATCAAAGTAAGGGTTCTATGGCAAAAATAGGAAAAAGAAATGGTGTTGCTCTTGTGATGGGTAGGAGGATTCATGGATTCACTGCTTGGTTTCTATGGAGACAGTATTACTTGTCTACCCTTCCTAGTGCTGAGAAAAAATTTAGAGTTGCAATAGACTGGTTTGCAGATTTGTTTTTCCCGAGAGACATCACAATACTTAGTGGAGTGAAATAAAACCAAAAATGGTACAGATCTCAATGGATTCGTTGTTTACATTTGATACGAACTGTAAACAAAAGAGCTTCAAACTAATTTTGTAATGTCCTATAACGGAACTAAATTTGAACCGATAACGGTACGGGTCTCAATGGATTCGATGTTAGAGTGCTGAATTAATTTTGTAAATCTCCTGAACGGATCTAGAGTTCCAAGTTCAAATCCTAATAGATTTAGCACTAGTCAATCAGGCAAATTAAAAAGAAATGATAATGTCTTAAATTGTGTTTATCTCGTTTTTCACTACTTTGAAGATCTTGACTGTATAATCACCTTCAAAGATGTCAATTGCTTCCCCATCTACGATGTTTCTAACCCTGAATTTGTATTCATAAGAGTCATCACCCTTTACATCAGCTTGTGCTACATGTACTAGATCTTCACCCTTGAAGAATTGTATAATCACTGGATATCTTTCGGCAGGATTGTCAATTGTTCCATAGACTGAACCCCAGGGAAGTTCATTATCTTCAGGAATAGTCATGGTTGTTATTGTTTTTTCAAGGCTTAGTTCTTCGTTTATTGGAATGGTTGTTGTCTGAGTATGTGCATATGACGTTGGAATAATTGCCAGCATGCTAATTGCAAAAAGTCCAAGCATTCCTGCTACTAACATTCTCATTAATTCAAAACTTTTTATCTTCTCTTAAAAGACTTTCTACATAGTTGTACAAATTGTATTGTAATATTGTGATGAAAAATACGTTATAATTTGAATCTATTAGGATTTGTACATATTAAAATGAGTTTGGACCGTTTTAGGCCCGAATTAACTCAATTGATCGGGGGATGTGTTTTGTAATTTGATGATGCATTTCTGCATGAGACTCTTCGGTAAAAGATAGGCCGCAGCGGTAACATTTCCATGCATTCATCATGATTTGATTATGCACATTTTGTATTTAACCTCAATGAACGATTTATCTTTTTGTTATAATCTCCAACTCATTCAAAAAAATAAAAACTGTAAATCAAGATATTCGGATATGTGTCGATTGTGGTAGTACTCTAATTTTCACTGACGAAACGAAACAAAGATGCAGGGAGTGCGGTGCTACAAGAAGAATCAATAAACAATAGATTCTAACATTTGATACGAACTGTTAATAAGAAAAAAACTACACGTTCTTTATAATGTTGATTATGCCTGCGATAACTGCACTGAACCAAATAAAATAGTAACAATGCCACCTAAACTCCAACTTTCAATAATGCTAAAACCAATACCCAACATCAAAAAACCAGCAACCCATAATGCTATTGATACTATAATTTCATTATCCAATATTAGATCGAGCTTAAGTTTTAAGGACTTTAAATAATTCACGCCATTCTCCTTATTGGAATAAATCAAGAGGTATGAAATACAAGAAATGAGTTCAGAATATAGGAAGGCATATCTTAGAAAATGGGAAGAAGAAAACAGAGAATATCGTTCAGCATATAAGAGAAAACATTATCAAGATCATAAAGAAGAAATCAAAAAGAAAGCAAGAGAGTATTATCATAAACAGAAATTTCTTCGTTAATCAAAAATAAGAAAAAAGAGTGTGTAAGATACCGACTATGCGGCGTCTTCTGCCCAACCTTTTATGAATACTCCGTTCTTGTGAAGAGGTACAGGCTGTCCTGCAGTATA
>JACZTB010000011.1 GCA_022573895.1 Nitrososphaerota archaeon | reverse complement strand
TCAACGAAAAGTTGCAGAAGCTGCAGATATTACAGAGGTCACTATAAGAAATCGATGCAAGGGACTAAAGCAAGCAAACATAAAATCTGGGATTCTGATGTTTATGTCCTCTGATGTTGTCTTTTGGACATCACTATAACATAATGTGGATATGAAATTCAATATTTGAGGATTTGAATCTTGCAACAAAAGAAATGCCCTTTATGTCAAACAGAGTACAACGATATGACCAAAGTTTGTCCATTAAAGCACTGTTCTAACTGTGGCTCGCTGAAATTGCAGACTCATAAGAAAAGGAGTTTTCAAACTCCTCGAGCAAAACAAAATTTTGTCTTTATTTTACCCCCATTAGGTTTCTTTGTTTTAGTTTATGGGTATCTTTTTGTTCAAGGAGACTTGGTTTTCTTCCTGAGTATTGTTGCAGTTTACTCTGTATTTTTTATCAGTATTTTATTTAAAATTACAATAAAAAATATCAATTGCAAAGAATGTAGTGCAAAAAATTTTCCTTTTGTGAATGATGTCAATCTTAATTTGATTAAACAAAATGGAACTTGGATTGATGATGAGGATCTAACAAAAAAAATTGCAAAAACGGTTCTTGAAGGACTGTCAAAAGAGCAGAAAAAACACAATAAAAAAGATATTATGATAAGAATGGTTGGGGCAGTTTCCTTAGTAGTCATTGCAATACTTGGGACTTTCTTCGTGAATCCAGATGATATTTTGCTAGGGGAAATTATTGATATGATAAAATCTTTTCAATAAACTGCATCTTCTTTAACTAAATGTCCTGATTTAGAGATTGGTTTTAGATTCTCATCAAGGAACTGTTTTAGTTCAGGATTCTTGTATAATAGACCAAGTATCGTTTAGTGAAAGTTGGCTACTCATGAAAATATTATTTTGATAATTTTGAATTAAAGTATTTTTTGAAAATTTAGATTTTCTTTATAAACAAAAGATGTTGGTATCAAACTAATTTCACAAAACCCACCCCCGGCACACATCATATATCAAACTAAAAGTTCAACACCGCAATACAGTTTAGAGTGTCAAACTGATTTTGCAAGTCCTGCTCAAAGTTCGTAATCTTATTATGATTATACCAGATAATAATACAAAGGAGAAGATTATTGGAAGTATCTAAAGGAAATAATATTGACAACATTCTGCTAAAGAACTTTGAACAAGAGATATTGAGTAAAGTTCCTCATCTAGAAGAAACGAAGATTGTTAATGCAACACCACTTACTGATCTTACTGAAGATTTGAAAGAATGTGCTAAAAGTGTGTACAAAATAGATTTTACAAATACGGATCTAAAAGTTTTTGGTAAATTTGATTCCAACTTACTAACTGGTTCGATCAAAGTCAGAGCTGCAGTTCACATTATCCACAACGCTATTGTTACAGGTAATCTAAAGAATGGACAAACAATAATCGAAGCAACCTCAGGAAACTTCGGAATAGCTCTTGGGCTATTATCAAAACTTGGATTAGTTGTGGTTTCACTTGTATCAAGAAAGTTGCAAGAAGGAGTCTTCAAGGAATTAAGAAATGAGAATATACGAATTATAGATCTTGATATGGATATCTGTCCCGCTCCAGGAATGAAAGACGGTGCAGCAGATCTTTTGACTGCAAAAGCAACTGCCGCTAATATTCGCTCACAATTATTGGAACTTGGTTTTGATCCTACTATTTTTGATAAAGAAAATTCTAAAATTGAATCACTTTTAGTTAAACAAGATATCATAAATTTGGCAAAATTTCTGGCTAAGATATACGGATTATTCTGCCCAGAACAATATGACAATGAATTGAATATTGATGTTCATAGAACTGTCACAGCAGTTGAGATTGACCAACAATTACATGAAAATGGTAATTCGCTAGAAAATTTTGAAATTGTTTGTACTTTTGGTACAGGTGGTACTTCTGGTGGTCTGAGTAGATACGTATCTGAAAAATATGGGAAAAAATCAGTGCATGTAGTGTTTCCACCTGCAGGTCAAGATGTTGCAGGAATTAGGACAAAAGACAAGGCATCAGGCTTGAAATTATACGAACCTGAGAAATATGCTGGAGAACATGAAGTAGATTTTGAGCAGGCAAAATATCTTCTAAAGTTTTTTGTAGACAAAGGTCATGATATAGGTGAAAGTACTGCTCTTGAGCTTTATCAAGTGCTAGTTATGGCAAATTCTAGTGGTGGTGGAAAGTTTGTCGTTATTGTTGCTGATGGGATAGAAAAATACAGAAAGACTCTAGAAGCAATGTCAAAGAATCAACGTGTTCAAGTTTCATTAGATGAGGCTGTAGCAAGTGTAAATGACTATGATAGAATAATTTGGGTTCATACTCAGTATACTCCACGCGAAGAAGGAATAGAGTTAATTGCAAAATCTCTTGGTGTTGATAAAAGTAAAATCTCTGTTCCAAAGGCAAGTACAATAGAACAATTATTATCAACACAGCAAATTCCAGAAGAGCTAAGCAAAGATTTGCAAGGATCTAAAGGCAAATCATTGCTGATTTGCATGGCTGGAAATACTTCACTAATGGCTAGTAAAGTACTTGCAACCAAAGGAATTGTAACTGAAAGTTTGACTGGTGGAATTACAGAACTGCCTGAAGGAAAAGGCAGAGATCCTTCTAAATTTATCAAAGTAGCTACCGAATAATAGTGCACTCATTTTTCTGCCTCATCTGGATGAAAAGTACATTGAACTAAAACTAGTTTAACTCTATGAAATTTATAGAATCAAAGCTTTTGAATTGATAATTGCCAGAAGACAACGAAAAGACTCTTCCTAAAGACTTTGATTCAGATTATAGCTTACCTGGTCGCTTTGAGGAGAGTAATTCAGAGTATTTTGATGTAGGAACCGGCAAGTCTAAACCAAAAAATAGGGTAATTTTGGTGATTGCGGTATCTTTTTTGATTGTATCATCTGGATTCTTTTTATACTATTTTATGAACCAAAACGAGATTGATTCACATATTATTCAAAATATTACCAATGTGGATCCTGAAAAAAAACTGGTAAATCAGTACGGGGTAGGTGAATATGGAAGTGATCATGCACATGCTGCAATTGCAGTTTTTGTGGATGGTGAACAGCTAAACTTTGGCTTGCCACAGTTTCAGATTTCAAGTAGATACATCCACTTTGAGAATCATAACCCGTATCTCATTCACAAGCATGCAACTAGTGTTCCATTGGAGATGTTGTTTGCATCATTTGGAATGAAGATAACACAAGATTGCATAATATTGAATTATGATGAATCTGTTGACATCAAAACTGGCAGATTCTGTAATGGACAAGATCAATCCTTGGTGTTTTATATTAATGGAGAAGAATACCACTCGGACATATCTCAGTATGTGCTTAAGCACAATGACAGAATACTGGTATCCTTTGGTGATGCTGAATCAATCCCAAAGCATCTTACATATTTGGAATCTTTGAAAATTTTGGACATTCCAAAAAAAACTCCACAATATTCTGGAAATGAATTCAATGTATGACTCTAAAACTATTTGGTTTGTTTTAAAATCATTTGGAAATTTTATTAAATACTAAGAAATGATAGATTTACAGATGGGTAATAAAGATAGAATTAACAAAATTTCAGGAATTACATCTCTTAGCATGCTAGTAATAATATTATCAGGATATATTACTGGAATCGATTCGTTGTTTGGATTTCCAAACGCTATGGTACTTTATGCACTAATGCCATCAGTATTGATTTGGTTTGGTACAAGAAAGAATGGTTGCGGCAGTTATAATCAAACATGTTCAGTTTCAGAATCAAAACTAGATAAAGACATCAAAAGTAACACATAACACATCTTTAGAATTCAAGACTAGATTCTTAGCATTTTCTAACAACAAATTAGTAATTAATGAACATAATTTCTTTGATATAAAAAATCAAGATAATGTTAAATGTGGTATTTTTTGATTTATACAAATTGGGAGAATATGAAGAGTTTGCCGAAGCCCTATTTGGTCAATTATCAGTTGAAATGGATGAAGAGAAAGAGATCACAGAATTAGCAATAAAGGCCAAAGAAGGTCTTGGAGATAAAATACAATTCAAAGAATTAGAAGATATTGCCAAAGAAATTTTTCCAATTTTTAAAAATAAGGTAGAAGATTTTCTAGGTGTTAAAGTTCCTGACAATTTACAACTAAAATTTCTAGAATTAGTAGATTTAAAAAAAATGAAGGGTGACAAAGTATTTGCAGATAAAGAAGCAAAGGTGTTTGTTACAGAATTATTTCACTCAGTTGCAAAAGAAGATCTAAAAAAGATTGCAGAATTAATGCAACAAGATACTGCTAAGTATTTAGTATACTCAACATATGCAATTCAGTACATATCTAAAATTACAACAACATATGGAGATTATCTTGATTCTGTAATTTATCTAAACAAATTCATTTTATCAAAATATCCACAGATAATTCTTCACAAACAAGAAGAGCCATATGAATCAAGATTTGAAAATGTAAATTCTGGATATATAGGTGCAGTGAAGATGACAATACTAGAAGAATTAATTCATTCTGCACAAGGAAATCTACAACAAGTAAACAAAAATGCTGCAATGGTAGTAAATAAAATTAATGAAGAATTAGCAAATATAATTTTATCACTTGATAGTGAAATCATCAACAATCTTTCGGAGTATTGCAAGTTACAGACAGTGCCAAATAATTTTCCATTTGCAAAAAAAGCAAATCTGTTTTTCTTTTTGAATCCAGATCATTTCTTAATTGAACAGATTGGACCAGATGTTATGACATTTACACATGTAGAAATAGATCCAAAGATAAAAGAATCTATTCCACAACTTTTAGATATTTACAAGAGATGGCTAGTTCCAATTCAACAACACCATGCAGCATTTACAGCAATGGAAGGAATGGCTAGTTTTGCAATTGAAAATATCTTAAAAGATGATAAAGATTTTCAAAATTATCTTACCACATTTATGGAAACAGACTTCTCATCATATCAGATTAGAAAGAGTATGGGGAAAGACTTTACCAGAGCAGTATATGAAAAACTAGGTAAAGACACCTTCAAAAAAATGATTGAAATTCCTCCAAACACAAGAGAGCTCAAGGATCCTCAATTATATCTCAAAAAGATGAGTTTGTAATAATTGGAAGAAAAATTTGATCCATTTGCTGCAGAATGGTTTTCATTTGTTAAAAATCTAAACTTCAACCTAGTTGAAAAATGTCTAAAATTTGCTCAGATTTTAGAATATCCTGATCTAGATGTGGAAGAGTATATTCAAAAGATAAATCGAATAGGAATATCCCTAAAAGAGTCAATCAATGATGTTAAAAATCCAACATATCTTATTTCAATGCTAAATGAACATCTCTTTGAAAATTTAGGCTTTAGTGGAGATGACAATGATTACTATAATCCAAAGCATAATTTTCTAAATGAAGTTATTGATAAAAAATTAGGTCTTCCTATTACCATTTCAATTCTTTATGTTGAAGTTGCAAAGTTTATTGGATTAGATCTTAAAATTGTTGGATTTCCAAGTCACATTCTGGTTAAATATAACGAAGAGATTATTTTAGATCCATTTCATGACGGGAATCTATTAGATAGAGATGACTTACAGGTAATTCTAGATACTAATTTTAATGAACAATTAAAGTTTCAACCAGAGTTTCTGGACGAGATAGAGTCAGAACAAATTCTTTTAAGAATTACTCGTAACTTGAAAAATTCCTATGTACAATCTTTTGTTTATGACAAAGCACTGCGATGCACTAACATGGTTTTGGCTATTGAGCCTGACTCTTCTGAAGATATCAGAGATAAGGGAATTTTAGAAGAAAGATTACAAAATTCTGAAACTGCATTAAAATATTTGAACAAATATTTAGAAATTAATCCAAATGCAGAAGATATAGATTTTATTTTAGAAATGATAAGAAGTATAAAACAAAAAATTAATCAATGATAGAAGTAATGTCCTGACCTTTTTTGATCAATGATATTTCATGGCGAGCAATTTTATTTCTAAATGCTCCTTTGAGAATATCGACTTCACTTCTAAGTAATGCAATTTCATCTTCAAGTTTTGCAACTCGCTCATAGATGGTTTCAGCTTCTGAACTCATAATTATCTATCAGGAAAAAATTGTCTTAAAAAGCTATGGGTAGATATTTTGATATGTAGGCTGGGACTTTTTTAACTATAATTCAAACTCTTGGCGACATTTTTCACATTTTGCTCTCTCTTTTCCAGGTGAACCAAGAAGAAATATTTTACCAATTGTTCTACACATAGGACACATTCCAGTTGTTGCATTTTTCGGACCAGTCCGAATAATTTTTTGTGTTTTTCTTCGTCCCATTAAAAAAACTCCTTTAACCGGTCTATTAAATTTAATTTTTAATGGCGCGGGGAGGGGGATTCGAACCCCCGTGTCCTTGCGAACATGGAATTAGCAATCCCACGCCCTACCAGGCTAGGCGACCCCCGCATAAAGATGCCTAGAATTAATCTGTAAATAAATTCACTCTTCGCCAAATTGGCTATAATTATTTACAATTTCATCAATATGAAGTCTTTTTCCATCTACAATTTTGAGATCTACTTGTACCTTTTTGTTAGAAATAGTAAGAATGTTGTAGGTGTTTTCAAATAATCCACGAACCCGTTCAGATGTGGCAGCTCCAGCGTTAACAACTGTTAGTTTTCCAAAATTCCAAGCCCAAGGTCTGTGTTTGTGTCCACATAAAACTAGATCAACTTGAGTATCCAAAACTGTTCTTAGAACATCACCAGCATCAACAACAGTAAGCTGATCAGAACCAGTATCAGGAATTGGAATTAAGTGATGATGCATTGCTACAATCTTTACCTTGTCTTTGTATTTTTTCATAGTTCTCTCTAACCAGAGATTTTGACGATATCCAACTTCACCTTCATTTCTGTCAGGTCTAGCAGTTCCAACTGTTACTAAAACAATATCATCGTCTAACTCGTTGACTGTTTGAAATGGAAAAAATTTTTTGAACAATAAATAACCAGTGTTTCTATAATCATGATTTCCACTAATTGAAATAATTTTTTTTGTGTTAAATTTTGTCAACAGTGATTTACATTTTTTATATTCTTTCATCAATCCTTCATTTGCTAGATCACCTGTAATCACAATCACATCAGGATTTAGCTCGTTAACCTCTTTGACTACTGTTTCAAATACTTCTGGTAGAAACTGAGAGCCTACATGAAGATCTGAGAGCTGTACAATGATCATCTTCTATCAAAATAAAATCAAATTATGTTAATAAATTACATCTATAGGAAATAGCCAGGAAAAAAATTCAAATTATTGGACAAGAGTAGAATTAAATACGCTCAATCGGCAAATCTCGCTGAAATGGGTAAAAAAGTAGCCGTGATTAATGGTGACGGAACTGGTCCTGAATTAGTTGATGCTATGATTCATGTCTTAGAAGCTTGTAATACCCAAATTGAGCTTATTCGCTGTGAAGCAGGCTCAGAACAATGGAAAAAAAATGGTGGGGCCACATACATTCCTGATGCTACATCAAAAATCATGGAAGAGAGCGATGCCTGCTACAAAGGTCCTACTACAACAATACCATCACCTGATGCTCCAAGAAGTGTAGCTGTTTCTACACGACAAAAATTTGAGCTATACGCAAATGTTAGACCCATTAAAACATACGACAGACTATCACCAAATACAAAGCTTGATTTTGTATGTTTTAGGGAAGCAACAGAAGGATTGTATGCAGGAATTGAGTTTGATATATCTGAAGATTCTGCTATAGCAATTAGAAAAATAACAAGAAAAGGTTGTAAAAGAATAGTTAATTCGGCATTTGAATGGGCAAAAAAATATGGATTAAAAAAAGTAATAGCAATTACCAAAAGAAATATTCTAAAAAGAACTGATGGAATTTTTTGGAGTGAAGTAGAAAGAGCTGCACAAGAAAATCCAGGAATTGAGATTGAAGAATACTATATTGATAATATGACTCAACAATTAGTAAAAAATCCTGAAAGATTCAATAATTCTGTTTTATTAAGTACAAATTTATTTATGGATATTATATCAGAATGTGCTTCAGGTAATATCGGTTCAATTGGAAATGTTTACTCTGCAAACATCGGTGATAATTATGCTATGTTTGAGCCAGCACATGGAAGTGCACCAAAATACAAAGGAATGGATAAAGTAAATCCTACTGCTTCAATTTTATCTGCAGCATGGATGGTAGAATATCTTGGTGAGCCTGAAATTAGAGATGTAATTTTCAAAGCTACAGCTGAGATAATTAATGAAGGAAAATTTGTGACGTATGATATTGGTGGTAATGCTAAAACAAGTGAAATGACAGATGCGATTGCAAAACGTTCTGCAGAACTATTAAAAAAATAATTACTTTTTTGCTTCAATGATTATTAATTCTTCAAAAAATAATTTCTTTTTTGCAATAACTTTTGCTGTTAATCCTTCTTTTTTTGTTGCATCAATCAATGCCTGATAATTTGAAAGTGATGATGTAACAAAAAGAAATTTTCCTGATGCATTTAGGCATGGGATAGCTGATTTTATTATCTTCAGAGGTATTTCAAGCCCTTCTGAGCCACCGTCTGTTGCAATATCCAAGATTTCATTAGTTGCAAGATAAGGTAGATTACAAATAATCAAGTCAAATTTTATTTTTAATGCATCTGAACCATTACAGCAAATGAGATTTTTTGTTTTGTAGGTTTGATGTTCTAATGCATTATAGTTAATGTCAGTTCCAACGACAAAAGAAAAGTTCTCAGAGAGTAATTTTGTCAGATATCCAGAACCACTTCCAATGTCCAATGCAAAATTTCCTTTTTCATTTTCAATATTATCTGCTAGAAAAAAAGTATCCTCAGAAGGAGGATACTCGTCATTTTTCAAGGATTTGATTTGCAAGGTGAATTATTTCGTCTCCTGAAAGATCGTCTAATCGTTTATCTATTACAGTTTCCTTGTTGAATTGTTTTAGAATATTTTTGACAGTTTTTCGTCTATATGAGAAAATTTTGTTGATTGTTTGAATTAGATCTTTTTTCATAGTGTTTTTTTGGATTATTTTTAGAATTACAGAATCAACTTTTGGAGGAGGAGAAAAATTATTTTTCCCTACCTTAGAGATGCTCATAATTTCAAAGGCATAGTTAGCAATAATGCTTACTGCTTTTCTCTTCTTTGATGAATTGGTAAGCAGTTTATCAGCAAATTCTTTTTGAACCATAATTATACCATGAGAAAAAGAAATTTGTGCAAGCCATTCTATTGCATCTTTACTTTTAGAGTATGGTAGATTTGATACAAAAATAGAAAAGGAATCTTTTGTCTTAAAGCCGTCACCTGATTTTAATATAAGATTGTCAATAGCAGATAATGTAGATTTTGTATCTCTGACAAGTTTTTCATCGACATCAACTGAGATTACTTTGTTTGCTTTCTCGCAGAGTAATGGAGTTAAGATTCCTAAACCAGTTCCTAACTCAAATACAATATCTTCTTTTGTAATTTTAGCCTCTGAAACAATTAATTTGGCTATTGTATTTGAGTTAAGAAAGTGCTGCCCGAGTTCTTTTCGTTTTATCATCTCTTTACAAAGAGATTCATTCTGCTCTGACCAGTAATTTCATCCATAATTCGTTGTGAAATATGTTTTATTGGATCTTTGAATCCAACTCTCTCTTGTAAATCTTGGTAGCTTTCAAATTTTTTCTTTTCTCTTTCTTCAAGCATCATTTTCATGTAGGTCTTTCCAATTCCTGGAATTAACTCAAGTGCATGAATTCGCGGTGTTAATGGTCGTGCATTGTTTAGATATTCAACAAATTTTGATTCATTGACAGTCACAATATTTTCTACTACTGCTGTTAATTCACTTTGAGCTGATGATGAAATGTGATCATATTCTAGCTTTCCCAAGACAGATAGAACTTTAGTTCGCCCCTCTTTTCCAATATAGATTCTCTCATTTACCTCAAATGTTGAATTGGAAACTCCAAGAATTTCTAAAAGAGTTAGATGATCTTCGCCAATAGCTGTAACTATAATTCCTTCTCTGCCTCTCACAGTAGTTGATCTTCCTCTAGGGTTAAAATCTAGAACATATGCATATTCCTCATATTTTCTAGGGGATGATTGTGCCCTGTACAAAATAAAATACTCCTAAAAAGTTACGAGTGCTCCTTGATTATCTTGAGTATTTTTTCTAGAGTTTCAGCAAGAATTAGTTTTTTCCAGCCAAATGTAAAAGAACGTAATTCGGCTAAACTTGTTGGTCTGATGTTTACAATTTCAACAGCCTCGTCTTGTGTTAATTCACATTCTTTCATGAGTTGTTTTTTCATTTCTTTTGCATCTTTGGATTCAATTGATACAAATTTTGAAACATAGTCATAGGTCCAACGTTGGATTTGGTCCATCTCCTCAACATCTACTTTACCCAAAATTTCTTTAACTTCTGAAAGAGAAATAGATAGTTTCTTTTTTACTTCTTCCATATCTATACTCCGAATGGTTTGATATGATCCAATCTAGTGATTAAGGTTTTCGATTTATTACCTAATTTCACATCAAGTGTTATAGCACGTCTACCAACGTTTATGATTACACCCACTTTACCGTGGTATCGTCTGTGTGGCAATCCTTTGTGTTGTCTTGGATCAATAATGATAAGTGCTTGTTGACCTTCATGGTATTCACGTAACAAGAATGATACTCCTCTTGGGTTCTTTTTCTTCATAACAGATCTGGTTTTGTATCTAAATCCGTGTGAACGGCCATGTGATCTCTTAGTTGCCATGTAGTGTAGAACCTCTGAAAGCCCTATTTTAAGACTTAGAACATTATTTTGGAAAACTTATCCAACAATGTCTGTTCGAAGTTGACCACATGCAGCTGAGATCTCGGTGCCTTTTTCAACGCGAACAGTACAATTTACACCAGCATTATACAAAATTCGTTCAAATTCATGAACGTTATCTTGTGTTGGTCGCTCAAAATCACCAGCAGTTGGATTGATAGGAATTAGATTTACATGAGTTCCATTGCCTTGTAAAATCTTAGCTAGTTCTGCTGCAATTTCAGGTGAGTCATTAATTCCTGCCATAAGTACGTATTCAAATGTCACACGACGACCAGTTTTTTTGTAATATCGTCTGCTTGCTTCAATTATCTCTTCAACAGAATCAGGTCCTGCTGTAGGAACCAGTTTTTTTCGTAATTCATTATTTGGAGCATGAAGAGATATAGCAAGACCAACCTGTAGATTTTCTTCAGCCAGTTTATCTATTCCAGATATAATACCTATAGTAGAGATGGTAATATTTCGTTGACCAATTCCAAAACCTCTATCATGTGTTAAAATTCGCACAGCACGAATCATCTCATCATAGTTTGCCATTGGTTCACCCATTCCCATAAAAACCAAATTTGTTACATGTTCTCCGCGTTGATGTAAAATATCTGCAAAATGAATTACTTGAGCTACAATTTCTTCGGCTTTAATATTTTTTTCAAACCCCATTTGACCAGTTGCACAAAACACACATTTCATTGCACAACCAATCTGAGTTGAAACACAAATTGTTGATCTTGGATGACCGTTAATCTTTGATGAGGGATATTGTATTAGTACAGTTTCTATAGGAGAACCATCAGTAAGATTGAGTAATAGTTTAGTCGTATCTCCATCATCACTAACAACACGATGAATTTCTTTTGCAGAACCAATTGTATATCCAGCCTCAACTAGTTCTTTTCGCATTGTCTTTGGAAGTTGTTTTAGTTCAGAGACATCTTTTGGAAATTTGTAATAAAGGGGTAATAAAATCTGGTCTGCCCTATATCTTTGATAACCCATGTCAATTACTAGTTGTTCCATCTCTTCTGGAAGTAAGCGATAAAGATCTGTCATGATGTTTAATAGATTCTCAATTATATTATAATTTAATCAATAGCAATAGAAATAAAATAAATTCCAAAAAGAAGTTAAAAGATTAGAGAAAAGAGAGGAATTACTCTTCTGTTGGTTCTGAATTATCTGATTCAGTATCTACTGTGGATTCTACTGTTTCCATCTCAGATGTTTCTGCAGGAGTTTCAACCTCTGTAGTTTCAGTGATTTTTTCAACTTCAGGTGTTTCTACGATAGTCTCTACATTAGGCTCCTTTTCCTTTTTGGTAGTTACCTTTTTGGTAGTCTTTTTTGTCTTTTTCTCTGCCTCTTCAGGATCCATAACGCCTGCCTCACCTAGAGCAAATATGACTTCCTCTTCAGGATGATGAGGGCTATCTACCATTCTAGCAATTCGTTTCTTGCCGGATTTCTTAAAGTATATTCTGTAGGTACTTGTATGTGCAACTACATTTCCGCCAACTGGACGGGTTGGATCTCCAAAGAAGACATCAGGAGAGGCCATAACTTGATTGGTTGCAAGTGCAGCACAATCATATGTTTCTGCAATTCTTACTAACATATGAACAAAATGATTTAGTTTTTGTTGTCTAATTGCTAATGTTCCTCTTCCAAGATACTCAGCACGGAACAACCCAACTGCAGAATCTACAACAAGTAGTTTAACATTATTTTCTTCAATTATCGAACCAGATTCTTCTAGAATTAATGTTTGGTGTGCACTGTTATATGCACGAGCAACGATAATGCGATCTAGAACTTTATCTGGATCCATTCCATGAGCTTGAGCAATTGTTACTATTCTTTCAGGTCTGAAAGTATTTTCAGTGTCAATGTACAAAACACTGCCGTCAAGACCACCTTCTTCTTTAGGTTTTTGAACCATTACAGATAGAGTATGAGCAAATTGTGTTTTACCACAACCAAATTCTCCATAAACTTCTGTTAATGCCTGAGTTTCAATACCACCATCAAATAGAGTATCAAGACAGTTTGTACCAGTACTAATTTTACCAATACTTAGTCTACGTTTGTAAATTTCGCTTGCACTAACAAAGTCCTTGGCAAGTATTCCTCCTTCAACTAGATGTTGTCTAGCTTTCTCTACAATTTTTGCTGCAGTATCTCTCTCCATTCCAGTTATTTCTGCAACTTCGACTGGGCCTCTAACAATAAGATCCATAACGTTATGGATACCTGCATCAGATAATTTTCTTGTAGTTACAGGACCTACGCCATCTAAACTATCTAATCTTAAATCTTCCACCATACCGTATGGTACGGTACAAGTACTTTATAAGAGTGTTGTTTTAGCAAATGATCGTAAAACGATAAAATTTTAGTAAAAACAACTATTGTCTCTTTCGTCTTTGGCCGGGTTTATTCTGTCCTGGATATCTTCCAAGAATAAATCGCTTTCTAAAGTTACTTTTATTTCTAAGACTAGAATTTGTGCCTACAATTTTTCTTCCTTCTATCTTTGGAGTTTGTCCTCTAACTTTTCCTGCTTTTGTAATTGAGCCGTGAGTTGCCATGATAATAAACGTGAATTAGTGAATTTATGTATTTGTATAACTACCAGTACTTCGCTTTAATAATCTCAATAACTCGTTCGTGTTCCTTACTCTTTCTACGTGCATATTTTTCCATTGCACCAAGTGGAATACCACCAAGAGTTCTTGCGAGTGCATTAAAGAATAATCTTCGAGGACCTTTTGCACCAGTTCTATTCATAAATTTTTTAATACCATATTTGAGATTATGTTGCCATGTCTTGTATAAAACACCTAGTTGTGCAGCAGTCATTTCATTTCCAATGTTAAAGAAATCAGATTTTTCTAGCAACCCAATTGGAACGAATGTTAGTGCAGTAGCAGTAAACATTGCATCAGGTTGTTCATGTTCTAACTCACTGATTAAACGAATAGAGTCCCATGAGTCTTCAGGGGTTTCGTCATTATCAAGTCCCATTATGAGTGTAAATGCAGGAATCCAATAGTTTTCGTTCATTGTCTTTACACCTTCTTTTACAACCCAATGCCATTCTTCTGGACGATAAGGTGCAAGTTTTCTATCTGCATATTTCTCAATTAATCTCAAACTTCCAGTCTCAAATCCAACTTGGATGCCAATCAGATTATCAGGACTGGCTTTGATGATTTTTGAGAGATTTGGAAGAAGTTTTTCATCAGCTATTGCTCCTGCCAATGTTCCATGTGTTGGATTTGTGTGTTCAATACCAGTAGACATTATAGCAGTAAACAATTCTTCAAGTGCTTCTCGGTTTGGTTCCATTCCCTTTGAAGTTCTTGGATCCATTCCATAAACAAAAATATCATCACTATGAATCCATGCAGATTTAGCGCCACCTTTCTTCATGTTAACTTCAATTTCTTTAACGACTTTTTCGGGGGGATAGTATCTCAATGATCTTAATGTAACATCACAAAATTTACAACCACGTCCGCATCCACGCATTACTTCAACCATTCCATGCATACTTGGTTCAATAATATTAGGAATATCGTCTATGCTAGGTCTATCCCAGAAACTGACAAACCGTGCATGAATCTTTTTTCCGTTTCTTTCAAATTCCTTAATGTTTACTTTAAAGTCACTTCTCTTTCTGAAAGGATCCATGTTATCAAAGTCACCGTTAATCAAATAGTTGAAGAATCTTCCTGCATGTCCATCAATTTCTGGAGCAATTCCACCGAGTTCTCCCTCTAATATTGCATAGATTCCAAATTCTTCAATTTTTTCAGGATCATAGTTATATTGCCAAGTTCCAGATGCACCGGAAATTACTTTTGCTTTACTTCCAGTTTTTGCTTTTGCAGCTTTAATTCTATAATGTAATTCAGTATTGTAAAATTCATCATAAGAGATTTGTTTTCTTCCATAAGTAAATGTCATAGTAACTGGACCCATTCCAAGAGGATCCATTTCATAGGTTCCAATTACTTCAGTTTCAGGTCCAATGAATTGCTCAATATGATCAGGATGAGCAACAACAACATCCTGTCTGCTAAATCCATCTCGTAACAAACCAGCTTCTAATTTTCTTAATCCATATGGTGCATAATTTGCAACACCATTTGTATGAGGAATATAGTTACAAATAAAATCAAATAGAATCTTTGGAGTAACTTGGTTTCCAAGAATCTTGTACCAAAAACTGTTTTTTTTTCTATGAGGATCAAGAGCTGGTGCACATCCGAAAAATGTTGCCAGAGACAATCCCCTATATGGTGACATAAGAGTACGATCAGCAGTTAAAACTATTTTTGGAGTTCCCATTCCTTCACGAAATTAATTTTATGATTTATTTTAAACCTTGCTAGTAAAACTAGTAATTTTCTAAAACTCCAGCCTTATTCCTGTAAAAATGGCCAAATTCCTTGTTTGATAAAAGATGCTGTCCATCAAATACGGTCCCATCCTTGCAAACAAGATCCTCACCAACACAGCAACTACCACAAATTCCAACTCCGCATTTCATCATTCGTTCAAGACTGGCCTGAACAAATATTCCTCTAGAATGAGCCGAGTGGACTGTTTTATACATCATAATTTCAGGGCCACAGGTATACACAGCATCAAAACGGGTTTCGTTGAGAAGTTTTTCAACCAAATCAGTTACAAAACCTTTTTGGCCATAACTATCATCATCAGTAGAAACAATTACTTGATGAATATTGTTTTTCAAAAGACTGTTGGCCAAATCTTCAAAGAAGACTTCGTCTTTTGATTTAGCACCTATTAGAACAGTGACATTATCAGTAGGTTTTAAAAAAGTAAGTAATCGCATCATTGGAACAAGACCTGTTCCACCACCAACTAGCAAAAGTTTTCCTTCTTTGAGATCAAAAGAGTTTCCATATGGACCCCTAATTCCAATTTGTTCTCCAACTTTAATATTGAACAATCCAGTAGAAGCAGGTCCATGTTGTCTTACGGTGAAGGCAGCCTTTCCAAATTCTTGTGAAATCATTACACTCATTGGTAATTCATTTATTCCAGGAATCCAAACCATTGCAAACTGTCCAGGAAGAATATTTGACATTACTTCATCTGAAAAAACTAAAGTTCTAACAGTTGGCGTTTCATCAATTACTTTTTCAATTGTTACAATTGTTGGATGATTATGATTTCTTTGCAAGACCTACTATTGCCTCTATTTTAGAATAGCCTTTTCTCTTCATATATTGTAATATTCCTTTGTTAATTTCATCAAAGACGTCAACCCAATTATCACCAACAGCACTACCAAGTTGAATTGCAGAAGCTCCTGCCAAGAAAAATTCAACTGCATCCTCCCAAGTGGATATACCACCACATCCAATTATTGGAATGTCATATTTTGAAGAAATTTCATAAACACATCTCAATGCAATTGGTTTAATTGGGGTACCAGACAATCCACCAAATTTGTTACTAAGGATTGGTCGTTGTGTTTCAACATCAATTGCAATTGCTCTAACAGTGTTGATGGCAGTAATGGCATCAATACCAGATTCTATTGCGGCACTTACAGTATTTAGATAATGAGTGGTACCTAAACCAACTTTAGCAATAACTGGAACATTAGTAGTATTTTTAACAGTAGTTACAATTTTCTTTACCAATTCAGGATCATCTCCTACTTCTAAACCAACTTTAGCTACATGTGGACATGATAGATTTAGTTCATATGCAATAACTTTGCAGTTTTCAAATTCTTTTATCATTATTTCAAAGTCTTCAGGAATTGAACCCACCAAACTTACTATTATTGGAACATCTTGGTTGGGTTCAATCATTTTAGCAAAATTTGGAGCTCCAGGATTTGACAAACCTACAGCATTTATCCAACCACCGCCTTCTACACTAAAGATAGTCGGATTTTGATATCCTTCCCATGGTTCCTTACTAAGAGATTTAGTCACTACAGCTCCTGCTCCAGAGCGATATAGCCGATTAAATACATCCAATGAGATTCCCAGTATTCCTGATGCTAACATTACAGGTCTGTCTAATTGAATTCGACCTATCAAAGTTGCAAGACTGGGTTCCACTTTGATTAATGAACCTAGTTTCGAATATAACAGTTGATTCAAAATTCTGGTACGTTTTTTAAAGGTGATTTAGGTTGAACAAGTCATGTATTCTGTGATTTTAACAGAATTAGGAATCTCAGTTTTCAATGACAAAAAACTTGAAAGAGCGTTTCCTTTCTCAAATTCTGTTAAAGAATATCTTTCAGTAAAAAACAAGGAAGCAAAACTAAATGAGCTCATAAATTATCTATCTTCAATTCAGAGAGTAGTTACTGTTAGTGATGAATCATTACTAGTCATTTTGAAAAAATATTCTATCGATGTACAAATTATGGAATCATCAGAGTTAGAGATCATACAAGCAACAAAACCACAAATAATAGTTGATTCAGGTTTTGCTAGCAATCTTCAAGATACACTAGGAAAACTTAGAGAATTTGCTCTAGGACTATCATCTTCAATAGTTACTGAAGTATCAGAAAGTCCAGATCTTCACATTATTCAAGCAATTAATTCCTTAGATGAAATTGATAAGATAGCAAATGCATTAAGTTCAAGACTAAGAGAATGGTATGGATTACATTTTCCAGAATTAGATAATATAATTGACAGTATCAATGGATATGCACAAATAGTAATAGCTGGAAAACGTGAATCATTAACAAAACAAGTTTTTGAGGATGCAGGTTTTCCAGAATCAAAAGTAGAAATGTTATTCCTAATTTCATCAAAAAGCAGAGGAGGAAGTATCTCGGATGATAATTTGACAATAGTACAATCAATTGCAAAACAAATTTTAGATTTTCATGATTTACGTAAAAAACTTGAAGATCATGTTGAATCTGAAATGATGTCAATTGCGCCAAATCTTTCAGCAATACTTGGTACTGCAGTTGGTGCAAGAATTTTAGGAAGGGCTGGAAGTCTCAAAAGATTAGCATCACTTCCTGCCAGTACAATACAAGTTTTAGGAGCTGAAAAAGCATTATTTAGATCATTAAAGACAGGTTCGAATCCACCAAAACATGGATTGTTATTCCAACACGCAATGGTGCATTCTGCTCCAAGATGGCAAAGAGGGAAAATTGCACGTGCAGTTGCTGCAAAGGCAGTAATTGCAGCAAGAGTTGATGTCTACGGAGAAGGATTGAATGAGACTTTGCTTGAAAAACTCAATGTAAGAGTGGATGAGATAGGCAAGAAATACGAAAATCCAACTGAAAAAGATATCAGAAAACCTCAATCATTTAGACGAGATGTTGGAACCTTTGGAGATTTTTCCAGAAGAAGAGAGGGTAGAGATGGAAGAAGAGAGGGTGGAAAGTATAAACAGAGATCAGATTCAAAAAATAAAAAGAGAAAAAAGTTTGGAAGAAGTTAATCAATCATTTTTTTGGATTAAATCAGAAGGTGAAAAAAAACTAGCTACTGAAAATTTGGTTCCTGGAAATCAAGTATACAAAGAAAAACTGATCATCAAAAAAGGAATCGAGTACAGATTATGGGATCCGTTTAGAAGTAAATTAGCAGCATCTATAATGAATGAACTTAAGGAATTTCCTTTTGAAAACAAAACCAAAGTTCTTTATCTTGGGGCATCAACTGGAACAACTGTAAGTCATATTTCAGATATTGTTGGTCCAAGTGGGATAGTTTTTAGTGTTGAACATGCAAGTAGAGTTGCAAGAGATTTTTTAGATAGGGTTGCATCACTCAGAACTAATATAATTCCAATTCTTCAGGATGCTAGAAAACCTAAAGAATACTTTTCTGTATTTGGTAAAGTAGATGTCATCTATGTAGACATTGCCCAACCTGATCAAACAAAAATTGCTATAGATAATTGTCATTTGTTTCTAAAAAAGGGGGGATACTTCTTTTTAGTCATTAAAACAAGAAGTATTGATGTTACAAAATCTCCGAAAAAAATTATTGAAGAAGAAGTAGCTAAATTAAAAACAAATTTTGATATTTTACAGTTGATAGATTTGCATCCATATGACAAAGATCATGCAATGGTAATTGCAAAATATAGAGGTTAATTATCTTCCAAGATTCGCCGAATAGGCTTCCAACTTTTACGTACAAAACTTGGCATAACATGATTAATTTTGTAATATTTAGTCACAAATTTCACACTTACTGAATCAGAAGGATATCCACTTCCCAAATTATAATTTTTTCTTAACTTTGTAATGGCTCTGTCTCGTGTTACTTTTGCCAGAATGGATGCAGCAGAAACTATTACAAACCGACTATCTGCATGATGATATGATTTGATTTTATGATTATCAGATAGTTTGGATATTTCTTTTCCAAATCTTCTTGGATTAACATCACATGAATCAACATATGACGTATTTGAGTTTAGTTTTAAAATAACTTTTGCCATATATTTTGCTTCCAAACTATTTAGACAATGTTTCCTAACACTAGCATCAATAGATCTTGGGGAAATTTTGGCAATGTAATAATCGTCAGCAATCTTAATAATTTTTTTGTAAAGATGTTCACGTAATTTAGGGGAAAGTTTTTTTGAATCTTTTACTCCTATTGATGATAGTTTTCTTAAATTTTTTTTATCTAAGGAAACTCCAGCTATAATTAATGGTCCTAACATAGAACCACGTCCAGCATCATCAATACCACAAATTTGCACGAATTTTGTCTCAAAGCACAAGTATTAAACCGTTATAGACTAAGAAAAAAAGAAAATAATTGGAAATTCCAAATGAATCTTTTCAAGAGATTATAGAGGGTAAAACAAAGCTGCTTGTTCCAAAAAAATCAATTACAGAAAAAGTTCCACCAAAAAAACCAGCATTTTTCAATCCAAAGGCCAAATTGAATAGAGATTTTTCAGTAATTGCATATGCGGCATTTCTAAAAAATTTTCAGGGTCCAAAGATTTTTTTGGAAGGATTGTCAGGAATTGGTGCAAGAGGATTACGAGTTGCAAATGAGTTAAAAGTAGAAAAAATAGTAATCAATGATTTAAATCCAACAGCTCTAAAAATTGCGGAATATTCAGCTAAACTGAACAATCTAAGCAACATTGAATTTTCTGAAAAAGAGGTTTGTAGATTTTTAAGTAATTATTCAAAAAGAGGAGAAAGAGGTTCAATTGTAGACATAGATCCGTTCGGTTCTCCTGCAGCATTTTTTGACTGTGGTATTAGAGCAACTATGCACGGAGGAATTTTATCAACTGCAGCTACAGATCTTCAAGTTCTAAATGGATTCTTTCAAGGAGCATGTAAAAGAAAGTATGGTGGAATTCCTGTAAGAACTAAATATGGAAATGAAATTGCAATTAGATTAATTCTTGGTTGCCTTAGAGTAGTAGCAGCAAGATTAGGAGTTAAAATAATTCCTATGTTTGTTGAAAGTGACATGCACTACTATCGAACATATGTAAAAGTTCAAAATAGACGAGATCTACAAAAAAACATTGGGTATATTCTACACTGTAAAAATTGTGGACACAGAAAAATTACATTAGAGCAAGAACAAAAATGTGAATTGTGTAGATTAAAAATTAGTGTTGCAGGACCTTTATGGATTGGAAAAATATTTAACAAAGAATTTATTCAAAACATGATATTAGAAATTCCAAATTTTCAAGTAGACAAAGTTTGTGAAAAAACGCTTCACAAATGTCTTGAAGAATCAGAAATGCCTGGAACATATTTTACAATAGATGAGATTGCATCGAAAATGAAATCATCTCCTCCAAAATTAGAAAATGCAGTATCAAATTTACAAAAAAATAACTTTCTAGCTAGTGTTACATCATTTTGTCCAACAGGGTTTAAGACAGATGCAAAAATAAACGAAATAATTAAAACATTTCAGGCTATCCAATAAAGCCTAGACAAACACAGTATAATTCACTACTTTGTTTTCTACTAGCTTTAGGTTTTGTTAGATTTATTCTAGCAAATTTCTTTTTTACATAATCTTTAAATTCCATCGAGTATTCACCATCAAAAATTTTGAAGACAGCATTTCCTTTGTTTGCTAAAACTTTATCCATAATTTTGGTACAATCATAATTCAGAGAAATTTGCTTAGCATGATCAACTGACCAATTTCCACTAACATTAGGAGAAAGATCACAAATTATAGCGTTAACTTTACGCTCAAAATAGGACATAATTTCATCAATCACATGCTCATCCTCAATATTTTCTCTAATAATGTAAGCGCCGGAAATCTCTTCAACATATGATAAATCAATTCCCATAACCTTACCTTTGTTCCCTACTAATTTTACAGCCATTTGAGTCCAACCACCAGGGGCACATCCTAAATCAAGAACATAAAATCCAGGACCGATTATACGGTAAGATTGGTTTAGTTCTTTGAGTTTGAATGCAGATCTACTTCGAAAACCTTGTTCATTAGCTAACTTTCGATAGTAATCTTTACGAGCATCTAACAGTTTCATTTGGACTTCATAGGTTTTTTCATTTCAATAATTACCCAATCTTCAATGAATTGACAATTCCTTGGGCTAATTTCACCTTCAAGTGAACACTTCTGTTCAACAGGACAAACCAAACAAGGAGCATTTTCAATTGATTGTGTACTAATTGGAGTCTTCTTTAAAATTAATTTGTAAGTCCAACGATCCTTCTCAAGAAGTTTTTCTCTAGTAATTGTTCCCATTCGTTCTAGTTTTAATGCTAGACGAGCACCATCACGAGTTGTAAGTTTAAGTTTTTTCCACAATTCACTTTGAAACATTCCATTTGACTCACGTTCTGCTAAAATATCACAAACTTTGTTTGTGAGTCTTTCCATATCAACTTTCTCAATTTTAAAGTTTTCAATTTCTTTTTCAGAAAGTTGTTCTTCTAATTCTTCTTCTAGTGTTTTTTCAGCTTCCTTTTTAGTTTCTTCTAACTCTTTTTTAGTTAATTTTTTTTCTACAGGTTTTACTTCAGCTTTCTTTGTTGTTTTCTTTGCTGGTTTTACTTCAGCTTTCTTTGTTGTTTTCTTTGCTGGTTTTACTTCAGCTTTCTTGGTTGTTTTCTTTGCTGGTTTTACTTCAGCTTTCTTTGTTGTTTTCTTTGCTGGTTTTACTTCAGCTTTCTTGGTTGTTTTCTTTGCTGGTTTTACTTCAGCTTTCTTGGTTGTTTTCTTGGCTGGTTTTACTTCAGCTTTCTTTGTTGTTTTCTTTGCTGGGTATGAATCTAAAATTTTCTTTTTCTTTTTGAGTTCATCAAGTTCTGCTTTAATTTTTTCGGCCTCATCAATTATAGAATCTTTTTTCTTTGTCATCAAATTACCTCGTTTTTTAAATTCAATTCCTTATTTATCATACAATTATTCATTCCTATTTAACAGTAAATGTTTCACTTGTTGAGATGTTTATGAGTTTTTTTGAAACCATTTCTGCGACTATTTTGTAAGAACCTTGAGTATCAATTACTTTAGAAAATTCATCCCCTACAGGAAGGATTTTACTTCCTTTCTCAAAGCATTGCTCAAAGAAGCCACTTTGATTAATTACATCATTTTTTTCAATGGAATAAATTGTAACATAAAGATCCCCACAATCAAAGGATACATCATCGATTTTGACTTGGATTTCTATAGGTTCAGAAGTGGAATACTGTTTAGATAGACCAATGATCTCAATTGGGGCATTATAAGAGGAAAATCCTTCTGAGAAAGACATTGGCCACATATTTAATTCTCTATCTGGTTTTTGGAGAATATCATTCATTACTACAGAACCAAAAATTAGTGAAAAAATTATAGGTAATACAAATACAACAAAAACTTTCTTAGTTACCATTTTGTTTTAAAATCTGTAATTCCCTTATATTTATTTAACAAAATTAGAAAACATAAGATCAATTTGACGAATGAGTTAAATCGTAGCCGACTAAATATCGCTAGATGCGACTTAGGAAATTTAGAGTTAAAGCATTTCGCTGTATTCATGATTCTGGAGAAATTACTGTTGGTGATTTAGCAGCCTTTATTGGAAGAAATGAAAGTGGAAAAACCACTATTCTTGAAGCATTAATCTTGTTGAATAAGGATGAACAGGTTTCAGAACTAGATCTTTGTGACGAAATGGCTGAAGAGCTCAAAGATGAGATTAGATTAGTGGAAGGAGAATTTGAACTAAACCAAAATGAAATTAGCCTAATAAAAGAAAAGTTTCCTGGCTTGCCCGAAATAAAAAAAATCAAATTATTTAGAACGAATCGAAATTCAAAAGTTCGATACGAATTTGAAGAAATTGAACTTGGTGAAGAGGAGGATAAAGGACTCAATTCATGGGAAAATTTCTCAAAGCAGATTCTGGGATTTTTAGACACTCTTCCAAACCATCTTAGAATACAGATTGATACAAAATTCTTTGAAGGATCAGTTCCAAAGAACCAAGAAGCATTTGATACTGAAATGGCAGAATTTAGTAATCAATTTCATGTCATAGCAGTTCAAGAACCTAAAGTCATTGAGGAATGGGAAAAAATCTATGAAAGTCCAGAAAACCAATTTTCAAATCTACTAAGTGGTGAAAGTCAAAAAACAGCCTTGCAGAATTTTGTTGCATCTGAATTACATCCGAGATTTGTTTACTTTTCAGATTATAAAAAAATCTATGGAAACATCAATCTTAACGAATATCTTAAAGAAGAAAAAGGAGAAAAAGTAAATTCGATTGAATACATTGAAGAATTTGATAAAGCAGAGACGGTAAGAAATCTCTTCTATCTAGCTGAATTAGATATGAAAGAGTTAGATAAAGTAAAAGAGAGTCCCTCAAAATGTATCAAACTTCTTAATGCAGCAGGTAATAGATTGACTAGTAAATTGAATCCGGTATGGAAGGGAGATCCCATCCATGTAGATTTGAGATACAATCCAGGAAATATTTTGAGTGTTGTAATTTCAGATGTTCACAAAGATGGAACAATTACAAACACAGGATTGTTAAACAGAAGAGCAGAAGGCTTCAAGTGGACATTTTCTTTTATTGTAAACTTTGCAGCTGAAACACAAAGATCAGAATTAAAAGAAGCAATATTACTTTTAGATGAGCCTGCAAGAAATCTTCATCCTATACAGCAGAGGGGAATTTCAGATTTATTAAAAAATTTAGCTGGTTCTAACCAAGTATTGTATGCAACACATTCACCATTTATGATCTTTGACTACACTCCTGGAAACCTACTTGTTGTAGAGTTAGACAAAAGAAAACATCTCAGCAGAATCTTCTATGATTATTGGAATGCTGATGATAATACATTAACACCAATTTTGTATGGACTGTCTAGAGGACTGGTTGAATCTATTGTAGATAGAGAAATTGGAACAAACTCCAGACCGGTAATTATTGTAGAGACAATGTCTGATTCAATGTATCTAAATGCTTTTGACAAATTTCTACAGGATCCAAATATATCAATGAATCCTCTGAATATTGTTGCAGCATACAACAAAAATTCAGTTTTACCTTTAGCAATATTTTACAGAAATCATGGTTACAAGACATTTGTTTTATTAGACAATACCGAAGAATCCAAACAAATTTCTGCCCAATTAGTATCAAATGAATTCTCATCAATTCAGACTATCTTCTTTGAGAGAGAAGGAAAAAAGCTAGAATCAATTGAAGATTATATCGTTCTTGAAGATTATCTACATGTAGTAAATCAAACTTATGAAATAAAGTTGAGACGTGAGGGATTTTCAAATATCACACCTCAAGATGTTGCTTCTAAAGAAAGTAAAGGAATCTTAGACAAGTTGAGAAAGATATGGGAAGAGCACAGAGAAGATGATTGGGGAGAATTTGACAATGAAGAGATCACCAGATACATATGTGAAAAAATTACACTAGAAGAAACTAGTTTTCTATCAGATAAAACAAAAGACCAATTCAGATCATTGTATAGACTAATTGCTGAAAGAATTAGACAATATCAAAATGTAGTTAGAAAGCAAGATCTTGATAAATTTCAAAAGGCAAAGGCTTAAGATTTAAGAAGGTTTCTCATGAAAAATACTGAATTAAAAAATACAAGGATAAGAAAAACTCTTTAAGGGTTAAGTGAGAGTTGAACAGGCTGAATTACATGAATAAATCCTCGACGAGAGGAATTTTCCTTTCAATTATATTATTATTTTCAATAATAGTTATTACAATTTCATCAGATGCAAATGCAGAAGAAATTAATGTCAAAAGTTTTGCGTTTGAAGAAACAACAATTATTGAATTTACAAATGATTCAGATGAAGGAGTTAATACTTTTAGAATTTGGCTTGGAAGTGATTTTAGTTTCAAATCTTTTAAAACAGAAAAAGGGTGGGTAGGTGAAAAAACTCCTCTGGGTGTCATTATTTTCACATCATCTGAAACAATCAAACCAGGTGAATCGGTAAAGTTTGGTGTTAAAACAGATAAAGCAAAACCTGGAATTAATTGGAAGGCATTAGACAAAGGAGATAACCAAATAGATACAGGCAAAGTGTTTTCAGGAGAACTGCCAAAGGTAATTCAAAATACAAAACCCAAGCAAGATCAAATTTTAGATAATACAGGTACAAGTATATCTACAGAATCAATCTTCAGAATAGTCCCAGAGAAACCAAACGTTGGTTCATCAATAAGGGTTACAGGAGATCAATTTGGTGCATCTCAAGAATTTGATTTTTACATTAATTCAAAAAAAATTGGTAGTTTTGAAACAGATGAAAATGGTCACTTTATGACTACAATGAAAATTCCTGAGGACCAAAAAGCCGACAGAGTAGATTTCAAAATAAAAAACAAATACGGAGAAGAAAAAAAGATTAGTCTCAGAATAGGAGAGATTCAAAATAGAATTCCAGAATCAGAAAAGATCAAACTTACAATTAAAGGAGTTCCAGATGTGATACATAGAGGAGACTTTTTAGAGATTTTTGGAACAGGAGATCCTGGTACTGCAATAATATCAACAGTTACTAATCAAGAAGGAGAAATTATCAATTCAAGAACAGCAGAAATAGACTTCAAAGGAAACTGGAAATTAGATGAGCCAATCATCATACCATTAGACACTCCATTTGGAAAATATGCTGTAACTATTACAGATGGAAGACAAAGTATACTAAAGCATTGGACAGTAGAATCAGATAAAGTAATAAACATAGCCCCAATTAATTTAAAGTTTGATCAAGGTGAAATCATGAAATTTAATGGAACAGCCTTACCAAACAAACCAATTGAAATAATATTAGAAGATCCTCTTGGAAAAGAGATTTTCTCAGATATCATCCAAATTGGTGATTCTGGTTTTGTAGAGTTTGAATTTCAAACAGATCTAAGTGCAATAAAAGGAACATATACAATAATTTTAACACAAGAAAAGGAAAAAGAATTTATTTTTGCAGGAGTGGGGCAATTGCCCTTAATTCCAGTCAACATAGAATTAGACAAGTTGAATTACAAAACAACAGAAACAGTCATAATTTCGCTCATAGGAAAAGGATCAGATGTAATTAGTCTACTAATAATTGATCCGTCTGATAAACCACTAGGGGTAACAACATCCATTACATTGGAACCAGATGGTAGAGGAACATATTTTCTTAATCTAGAGGGTTATTCATCTGGAGTATACACAGCCGTTATTAGTAAGGGAACTACTCAAAGTACAGAGATCTTTACAGTAGGTCTCCAGACAGGTTCTGGTAAAATTGAAATTAACACTACAAAGATAAATTACCTGCCAGGTGATTCAATTTTAATTTTAGGAGATACTGCTTCAAATGTTTTACTTACCATTATTTTATATGATTCTGATGGGAATGAAGTTAAAGTAAAAGAGACTTTCTCAGACAAGAATGGAAAGATTTCAGAAAGCTCTTTTAGGATTCCAAGTAATGCAAAAATAGGAACGTGGATAATTAATGCAAAAAGTGGTCAAAATTTGGACACTATAGAAATTGAAGTTTTAGCAACAATATCTGAAGGAATACAAATATTTGTTGAAAAAGGAGAAAAAGTTGCGGGAATTGGAGAAACAATCATAGTCAAAGTATTTGGTGCCAAGCAAACCGTAGAAATTGAAATAATAGCAGAAGATGGTAAAGTCATCGAGACTTTATCATTCATAGCATCAAGTCAAGGAGAAATTAATTTACCTTGGATAATTCCTAAAGAAACAGAACCTGGAATTTATACAATCAGAGCAACAGATGCATTTAGTTCTATAGAAACTACTTTTGAATTGAGTCAAAAATAATTTCAAACAATTTTATTTTACCGAGAAACCTCACTCATCATGAATCTTAGAGAAAAAATTGCCGAATTTCCTAATTTTCCTAAAAAAGGAATATTGTTTAGAGACTTTAGTCCAATTTTGAAAGATCCAGCAGCTTTGTCTTTAATTGCAGATGAATTTTCAAAACATTTTCATCCAAAAGACATTGATTTGTTTGCTGGAATTGAATCAAGAGGATTCATTTTAGCTTGTGTTTTGGCCTCAAGATACAACAAGGGTATGATAATGATCAGAAAAGCAGGAAAATTACCTGGAAAAACTGCAAAATTATCATACACAATTGAATATGGTAAGGACACAATAGAGATTCAAAAAGACATTATCAAAAAAGGGCAAAGAATACTCATTTGTGATGATTTACTTGCAACTGGTGGTACAGCAAAAGCATCTGCAAAATTAATTGAAAAAGTAGGAGGAAAAATTTCAGGTTTTGCGTTTATCATAGAGTTAACAGAACTAAATGGAATGAAAGGAATCAGCAAGTATGATTGTAAATCATTGGTGAAGTATTAATGGAAAAAGATGTTGAGATTGGAATTTTTGGAGGAACAGGAATTTATGATTCAGGTTTACTTGAAAATCCACAAGAAGTGAAAATTGACACGCCTTATGGTAAACCTTCAGATACCATAACAGTTGGAATTTTTAAAGGAAGGAAGATTGCTTTTCTTCCAAGGCATGGAAAAAAACACACCATTCCACCACATATGATTAATTACAAAGCGAACATTTGGGCATTCAAAGAATTAGGAGTGACAAGGATCATAGCACCTTCAGCAGTTGGAAGTCTAAAAGAAGAGTTAGAGCCAGAAGACTTTGCATTACCATCACAATTTTTAGATTTTACAAAATCAAGAGATGGATCATTTTCAGAAGAAGGGAGAGTAATTCATATTTCAGTAGCTGATCCTTTTTGTTCAGAATTACAATCATTAATTCTTCAGGTAACAGAGAAACAAAATTTGAAAATGCATAAAGATTGTACCTATGTCTGTATTGAAGGACCGCGATTTTCAACTAAAGCAGAATCAAGGTTATACAGATTTACTGGGGCAGATATCATTGGAATGACACTTGTTCCAGAATGTCAGCTAGCAAGAGAAGCACAGATATGCTATGTTTCAATTTCTACAGTTACAGATTATGATGTTTGGGCTGAAAAACCTGTAACTGCAAAAAAAGTCTTAGAGACACTTTCAAAAAATGTAGAGAAGACAAAGATAGTATTAACAGAATTGATTGATAAAATTCCTAAAACTAGAAGCTGTTCTTGTGCTAAGGCATTAGAAGAAGCAGAGTTTTAATCATCTTTAACTATACTAGATAGTGACTTTATCATCTCGGTCTTTAAGTAACTCAGAGAAAGACTCAGACTTGATGCAAATTCAGGCAGTTGAGGACAAAATTACTAGATTTCTTGAGAAAAAGTTTAGAACATCTCGTAGTTTCTCTACAAAAAACACCTACAACTCTGCACTAAAGAAATTCATGAGATTCCTACGTATACAATATAATCTTGACATTTCTCAGATATTAAGAAAGATAGAGGCAAAAAAGACAGACCCAGTTGAGATTTTGGATAATTTCTACTCGTTTTTAGCAGAATACAAACGAGAAAATTCAGACAAAATTGGATATAGCAATCAGACAATTTGTGATTATATCGCAGTAGCAAAGGAGTTTCTAAATGGCGAAGGTTGTAAAATATACAACGAGGACATAAAGCAGAGATTCAAGCTTCCACGAAAAATAAATGTCTACGAAAAAGGACTATCAAAAGATATCATAAATAGAATAGTTCGACTTGCAAATGCAAAGCTAGCAGCAACTGTACTAATTGCATGTTCTAGTGGAATGAGAATAGGAGAAATTGTACAGCTTCGATTCTCAGATATTAATTTCACAGAACCTGTCACAATTACTATAAGGGCAGAAACAACAAAGACTAGAGAAACTAGAATAACTCACATCTCATCTGAAGCTGCAAGTGCATTGAAAGATTATCTTTCAAGAAAGAACAGACAGATGAAAAATGAAGATTATGTGTTTTTACTACAACATGAAGATAGGTTAAGGAATCTAAGAGATCGATTGGAAAAAAACGAATATGGTAATAATGGTCTTCAAAAAATGGATAAGAAAAACATTAGTATTCTAGAGTCTAATCTCAGAAATATTTCTAAAGAAGAAAGATACGCCAAAAGTGTATTATCCACAAATCATAATTTAGAAAAGCAGTTATCCAATATGATAAAGAACGTTACAGAGCTTGATACAAAAAACGAAAATGGCAGAAATTCCATCCATTTTCATGCATTTCGGGCCTGGTTTAAGACCCAAGTTACAGATGCCCACCAATCTGATTTTGCAGAAGCACTAATGGGTCACAAGTCTTTGAAGTTGGTGTATTATCGCCAAAATGAGAAAACACGAGCTAAAACTTACTTGGAGATAGAGCATGCACTTACAATTGCAGATACTGAAAAGAGTGACCAGAACTATTCAGATATGCAAAGAGACAATCAAGAACTTCGTGGAATCGTAGATAATTTATCAAGACAGTTACAAAATTTAGAGAGAAGAATAGGAGTTTAGAATCTAGATGTATAATGATCAATTTTTAATATCTATTCATAAAGTATTATCATGCCTGATTTGGTATTTTTTGGTGCAGGAGCTTCAAGACCATTTGAAATACCCACTATGCAAGAAATGGTCACAAAGTTTGAAGAAGATCTTAAAGAGGAAAATGAACTTTTTAATTATTATTCACAGATAAAAAAAACTCTCAGTGAGCAATTTGGAAGTGGAACAATTGACATCGAAGCAATGCTATCAGTAATAGAAGGAATCTCAAAGGGAACCAAAGCAAGAGATTTAGGTCATTTTGCATTGTATTACATTTCAAAAATTGGATTATCTGAACCATTTGATGGAAATGATAAAGAAAAGGCTAAAAAATTATTAGATAAATTAAAAAAATACATAAAAAATTCTTGCACAGTAAATCTTTCAGAGGATAAGATTCGAGAAGTTTACGAACAATCCTATGTGCCTCTATTTGGTATAGTCACAGGAAATAATAACAAAACTTTCCATGGAAAATACAATCTAGCAACAGGTTGGAAATCTTATACTACAAACTATGATAATATTTTTGAATATTTTTGGAATAGTTGTGAATCTCCTCAGGATCATTTTGATCAACAACCACATTCTGATAATTACTCATTCAATACGGGTCGATTAGTTTTAGGTGATCATTCATTTACCAAGCTTCATGGTTCTTTAGATTGGACATTTAACAAAGAAAACGGCAGTCTCATTAAGAAAAAAAGTTCGGGGTTCCTACCCTATCAAACTGGTGGAGACGTTATGCTATTTCCAATTCAGCAAAAAGATTTGTATTTGTTTCCTTGGTATGCACTTTTTCAGGATTTTAAGAGTGGATTGATGAAGTGTGAAAAATGGTATGTGGTGGGTTATGCATTTAATGATGAATTTATTCTAAATTCATTCATCGAGCAATTAAAGCTAAGAAATGAGCCTAGTTTAATAATAATTGGTCCATCATCAAAACAAATTATTCGAAAATTTCCAGAAGAGGTTAGAGAAAAAATTATTGCTTTACCAATAAAATTTGGAAGCAAATATTTTTCAAGACAAATTCAGGATTTTGTAGAAGGTGTAAGAACTCTTACAGTAAAAGTGAAAACAACAGGTCACTCAATTGGTTTTAAATCTTCAATTCCATTTAAGGGTGCAAAAGTATCAAAAATTAATGGTGATCCACGTAGTCTTGAAATAGCTGTTCATACTGAAAATAAATGGATAGAAAAAGAATTTAATGATGGTACTGAAAAAGAAATTGAATTTCAACTTAAAATTGAGCATACCGCACCTTTTGAAAATGACCTAGAATTACAAGTTGGTTTTGATACAGTATATGATTATGACTTTTCGATACATATTGATGATCATTTCTTAAATTGTAAGTCTGGAAATACTTCAAAACACGACCAAGACTTGCAGAGATATCTTAGTGAGCCTATCAAAATTTATTCTGACTCTCTCTTTATAAAATCCTAACCAAATTAAAAAATTAATTATTCTAAATCAATCCAGGTCTTTCCATCATCATAACTACAAATCATTAGTATGATATCATTCCTAAATGTGATGCTTTACATATTTTTGTAATTTCAGAGCACGTTAACCCTAAATTTAGAGCCTTTGATATTGTCTTTAAGAGTTTTATTATTTCCATCATATTAAATTTAATAGTGGATATTGTTTTGTGCTCTCTTTTAATATGCCATGAAAGACTAGCTAAATTCTTATGAACTTTAACATGATTTTTACCTTTAATTATTCTAATACATTCAGGACATTTCGTTCTAAATGGAATGTAGTTGTGTGCAAAATCTTCTAATTCATCAGAATTTTGTTTTGATTTCAATTAAGCACACCATCTGATTGAATAAGATGTATTTTATTTTCATATTTTACTAGATCAAAATTAATTTCATCTCCGTTATATCCAAGTTTTTGAATTAGTTTTTGTGGAATTAAAATTATAAAAGATTGTTCTTTTAATTTTAGAGCAGCAGTTAATTCATGAGTTAAAAGATATGAAGGAATTTTGGCAAGTTTTTTCACCCTATTTTGTTTTTCAATCATATGTTTGTTTTTGGGAAATTGTTGTGTTATTGACATAGACGTTTATGCAGTTACCGCCAATATTAAATAAGCCTAAATTAACTATTATAGTTAAATGGCTGATATAATCCAAGAATCTAACCTCGTTAAGAGAAAATTCCCAGGGTTACAAAGAGAGATAATGATATTTTTGTTCGTAAATGAGCGTTCATCAAATGTAGTAATTGCAAACAAGTTTGAATTAACCCCTCAATCAATAATCAAGGCAGTAAACGAATTAAGAAAAAAGGAGTTAATTGAAAATGCTGAAAGAGAATTTGCAGAGATAAAAAAAATTCGAGGCAAACCACAAAAGATCTTACAATTAACACATGCAGGAATCTCTACTTTATTTACAGAGTGTAATTTAACTATTGATGAGTTTTGGGAGATCATTTTTGATGTTTTTTGGAATACAAAAAATCCAGCAAAATTTTCTTTACCGGAGATGATCAAAATTTACAAATTACATACTATGAATATTCAGCCATCACTAGAGAAAAACACCTTTCTGTTACTCAAGCATTTTTATTCTTTATATGAAAAATATCCCGAACTAAAGAAATGGTTACCAGACTTTTTGAGCTCGGTTGGCTATAATCCTAATCAAAAAATTGACAAGTTAATTGAACTGACAAAAAAAAGATCAAAGACAAAAATTTCTTTAAGTAAATTAAACAAATATTTTAATTTTGATAATAACAGATCAAATGTTTTTCCATGTCTCCTTTTTTTCCAAACTGAAGATGATGTATTAACAAAAGACTCCAAGATTTCTCTGACTATATTTGGAATAATTTTTTTGTTTTTGATCTGGGAAAAACCTTCAGGATATAAATTATCAAACTATATGCTAGGGTGCCATAATCTAATTGATAAAAATATTTCTGAATTTTTTGAAATTAAACCAATATGGCAAAAGATAAAAAAAATAACACATGATTTTGAATTAGAACCATTTTCATTAATTTTAGATTTCTTAAAAGAAGATAAAACTCCAAAAATAGATGGTGTGAATTTTATTATAGATACATTTCAACAGGAATTAGAAAAAAATGAAAATGCTTCAATGGATTTTTTGAATAAAGGCATATTGAAGATTAGATTTCAAAATAAAAATAGCATAATAAAAAAGAAACTAGAAAAAATAGAAGCCATATGGAATTTTTCTACTCCAGAACAAATTTTAAAAATATCATTAGAATCAGATCTAAGTGATAACCAAAAGCGCTTAGTTGAAATCATCAATAGAGAATTTTTTCATCTTTTAATACCTGCGCATAAAGTTTGGAGAACCTCAATTGGCTCATATTTTGACATGACTAATTTGAAGAAAATTGATGTGGAAATGTTTCTTTCCATTTTTAAAAGGCAAATTTCCTTCCTATATTTGGCCTTTTTACGAATATCCCCTAGAATTCAAGTAATTGAGGAAAACAATGCCAAGAGGGATCTTGCGACTAGCCTCTCAACCCCCCATATCAAGAGAAGTGAGATGTTCTATGATGAAATGTTTGAGAATTATCACCAATTATGGACAGATTTAACAAGTGAATTAAAGGAATTTTCTCAATTATATTCATACATTTTAAAAAAAATATCCAATATTACTATTTTGCAGCAAATTGAGATGAAAGATTTACGTTCAGCTTATGAAACTTGGTATGATGATTATGACAAACATATGAATTCAAATTCTTTTGTTCTTGCCTTAGAGAAAAGAAAAGAATTTCAGGAGATAAAAGAAAAACTAATGAGAGAAGGAAAACCACATGGAATAGTAGATATAAGACACGAAATGGGCAATGTTAGTATTAAGCTGTCTGAGCAAAAAATAGAACATGAAATTCCTTGTGGAATTGGAGTTCAATGTAGTGTTTGTGGAAAACCCAAATAGAGAATAACTCTAATGGATTGAAATGATATATTATTCAAACAGATTCTTTTTAATGTAAATATTTTTTGAATATTTTATCTTTATGATAAAACTTGGTGTTTAAATCATCCCATATGTATCGATACACATGAAAAGATTTAGCAGAAAATCATTTTCTCAGATAATGATTAATAATTCTTTAAAAAATGAACTTGATCAATTAAAACAAATAGTTGCAAATGAAATTTCTGCTACATGGAATTTAAGTTATGGAGATGTGATTTTTTATTTGATAAAAAAATTCAAACAACAAACATTTGAATATGAAATAGAGCCTAAATTATTAGTTGCTAATCAAATTAGTGAATCTAATTTAAAAATATCAACTCCTTTAAATAATAATAGAATATTTTCTTCAAGAAAACTTGATAAAAAAATTCGTGTTTCCTATACTTTGGAATAGGGGTGTTTAAAATACCTCAAAGATATCAATTATTATGCAAAATGATTTGAAAGATGAAATCCCTCTGCAAAAATGTTCAATAGAGTCTGATGGTACGATCACCTGTACTATTAACAAAGATAAATTCAATGATATTCAAAGAAAAAACATCAAACCAAAACGAGTTATTTTTGAGATAGAGTGAAAATGACTCGTTGGATGGCTGTTCCCATATGCTCTGATTGTGACGAAATAATGACTCCAGATGAGGAAGGTGACTTTGTGTGTCCTGAATGTGATGAAGTCATTGAAAATGAAGAAGAGGACGAATTTTAGGCACTAATTTCTATTTTCTCTTAAATTTTGATTTAATTTTTGAACTTTAATTCATAAAATTTAGTTTACTTTATGAATGTCCTACACGATTTTTAATTAAATTGTCTTTATCCGATAAAGAAAAACAAATGAAAATTCTGGATTATCTCAACAAAAAATTCAAAGAAAACCCTGAATATGATGTTGACGATGAGACAATAGCAAAAGAATGCAATCTGGACGTGAAGGAAGTCAAAGGACTTTGTATTCTAATGGAACAAGATAATCTAATAGACCATACTACAAGTGCGGGACAATTTAGATTTTATAAAATTAATAGTACTGGTAAGAAAGAATTAGAAAAAACAGAAAAGGTTGATGATTTAAACACTCAGTCATATGTCATACTGAAAAACCTAGAACAAATAATTCGAAAGCTTATTGAACAAGAACTATCTGAAATCAACAAAAATTGGTGGAAACAACTTATTCCTGGAGATGTAAAACAAGATGCTGAAGGAAGGAAGAATGATGATGAATCTAGAAAAGATTGGAATTTTAAAAAACAATCATTGATTAATTATATTGATTTTACAGAATATGCAAAAATAATTATTATGAAAAATAATTGGAATGATGTTTTTCAATATGTTTTTCGTGATAAAAATAAGATCGATTCTAAACTAAAAGAAATTGAACCTATTAGAAATGCAATTTCTCATACTAGAGATTTAGATGCTACTGAAGAGCGTCAACTAAAATTTTATTCTGAAGAAATTCTTCGTTCTATTTCGTACTATTATGATAATAAGGAAACGATTTTGAAAGACAAGTTACGTATTAAGAAACCAATATCATTACCACAGATTTCTGTTGCCTTTGATAGAATTGTTTACCCTCTTCATAGTACAGTTTACATGCGTGCAAATATGCCTGAAGTTATTTCTGGCGAACCAATAATTTTTCAGGTTTTTAACTCCAAAGGAAAACTACTTGTTGAAAAACAGATCGACCCTGAAAAATATGATAATGAAGAATTAAAGTCAGCAGGTTTGTATCAAACCTCCTTTATCATGGATGATGATGGTTGGGAAGTTGGAGAAGAGTATGTTGTAATAGCAAAACATTCTACAACTGAAGCCCAAGATTTCACCAGAATTGATGCAAGAAAACCGGTATTACAATCAGACAAATCGGTTTATGCTTGGGGTTCCGATATGATTCTGACTGTAATTGATCCTGATGCTGATAAAGACAATCAAGTTCCAGAAATTGTAGGTGATAGAAATGATTCTAAATTAATAATTCAAAGTTCTAAAGGAAAAATTGAAAATTATCGTTTAAAGGAAACTGGTAATGGTACAGCTATATTCCAAGGAATTTTGGGTTTTATTGGTGTAAATGATGACGGTACAAAAGAACCGTATGATTTTGAAGGTAAAGCAATATCTAAAACACAGGGAAATGAGTATGATGATGGATTTCTTGAAGTCTCACAATATGATGAATTAAAGATTACTTATGAAAATGCAACAGGGAAAGCAGAATTAACAGTTTTTGTGATTAAAAATCTGGAAAATATTCCAAAATAATTAAAATTACTATAAAGCTTTTTTAATCATCTACAACCTTGAGGAATTTACCAAACAGATTACAGATAATCTGTAAAAAGGCAATCCCCCCTCTTTGTGTGTAAAAACATGCGTCTGACTAACGTAGGATGATGGTATGATTTGTTGGAAAGTGCTTATTAATTTGAATACTTATTTTTGTCTTAATTTTTTAATATCTTCAGAAAACAATTCTGTTAAAGTTCTTTCACGAGTTCCCATATAGAAGGATGCTGCATACATACCCATCTTCCAACTAGATGCTCTCTGACCCCCTTTTCCAAGTTTTGCAATTTCTGTAAGGACGTTACCATTTTTGTTAATTTGTTGATGGACGTCATCGTAAGAGGATGTTATACTACCTACAATATTCGTAACTAAGTTTGTTAAATTCTTGTATGTTTTAGGATCATAATCATCCTTAAACTGCTGGATGTCCTCATTTTTTGTATAATCCGTCAAGGTTTTCAGAATTTTTTTTCTATGTATGTCGTCAATCTTCATATCTACTAACACATCATAAAGCCAATTTTGTATTTTCAAGTCTATAGAATATGCTCATACTTAGTGAAAAATATGCTTAAATTCAAATTTTTGTAGGATCATCTATTGGAAACGAAAATGGAGTTGAAATGTTACGTTCCTTAAGACGAACATCACTAAGTTTACCCCACCAATGTCGACCTCTATCACCATTAAGTTTCAAGTTTTTCTTAACAGTAGTAAAGGAACCAATATTCTCTAGGGTTTTGCGTTTGATGTTTAATTTGATAGTTCCTACTCTAGTCTTTTCAAATTCGTAAACCAATCTTCCTTTTGAGTCTAATTTTGTGTCTTTGTGAATAATGGTTTCATCACCAAGTTGTCCAATGCCCCGAGATTTCTCAAAGTATCCGTTCTTGGCATAGAACCCACTTTGTAATGCATAGATCGAACCCTTAAAGTCACAAGAAAATTCCCCTAGTTTCTTTGAATCAAGGTTTAGTTTCTTGGTAGTAGTGATACTATCAGTATACATCATGACTATGTCATTTTCAATCCCATGTTCCATAATTGCATGATACAGCATGGCTCTGGTAATTCCTGTAATGCTAGAGCCAATTATTGGATTAAACAGATTCCCAATCTTGTTTTCTGTTGTTTGTGTTGTCTTTCCATAAATTGAGTTTAAAATAATCTTGATAGGTAGTTCCAAGGGGTCTTTCTTTCTTTTTAGTTCCTGCCGTTTCTCGTAAAATTCCTCAATTACTCGCTTGAATGGATAAAACGGATTACTATCCACATACTGCCACGATTCTAAAATCTCAAACCACGATGAATCCTCACATGATTTGAGTTCCTCAAGTGTTGCATACGTGATAAATTCGCCATTGGGAAAAATAATCTTGTTTCTAACTTTGAAGTAAAATGGCGTGATGTGTTTTGTTTCAGGAATGTTACATTTGATTTTAAAAAATCCTAGTAGGGCATTTGATAGAACAGTCTTTGATTGAATCCAATCACCTTTAGTAAATTCAGGAATTTTTGTTAGTGCATAAGGATAAGCTGAATTAATGTCGTAGATGTAGGCTTTATCAGTAAAACCTCTAGTTACAAGTTCTATTCTTCCACCTACATAACAGTTCCAAGCTAGTTCTTGAATCTCTAAGGGAGTATCATCAAACTTTGGAATCATTACACCATGATTAATCAAAATCTTTTCTGCCAAGTAACCACTAGAAATCCAATGAGATGGGTAAAACAAAAACGCCTTGTAAAACATATCGACCCAATGAACGGATAGTTCTTGAGTGAGAATACAATCATCAATGCAGTAAGTTCTCATTTGTCTTTTGTGTCGTTTGTAATAGTCTTTTGTAAAATCACTTCTTGATTCTTTCATTACATCATAGTATTTTGGTAATGGTTTTTTGATGTCAGATTTGTAAGCCTGTTTTAATTCTGCTTGAGGGCAAAATTGTGCAATATCAAAAAAGTTTACAGAATGTTTTCCCTTTCTGATTGATAGTTTTCTTTTTTCGATATAGTGAATTGAATAACCATGTATCTTGCATTTGAATGTGTAATAGAACTTGTTTAGGTCTTTGTCAGATAGTTCTGAAAGTATCATTCTAAGAATAATTCTTGCATCAAAATGTAGATTCCAAAAAAAATTCCAAGTTCCCTCATACCTTTTAGAGAAAAGAAATTTCAGGACTTCTTTGATCTTGCACTTATCACAGTCGATATAGTTTCCCTCATTATCTGCAAGGAGTAATAATTCACCTTTTTGTGTGGTTTCCGTATCTAAAGCGTAGATTTTACGCCTATCTGATATTGCTTTTCTGCGAAATTGAACCCTTTTTCTTAGATGTTTAAGGCGTGGAATCTTTGGCAGAGATTCTGGAATCAACTCGGGTTCTGCCAAAATACATCATTAATCTCGACATCTTCGCCTCGTCTACGTGCAAAGAACTGGCTAAACATTTGCCTTGATGTGAACTGCTCTCTTAGTTCGGGATATGTATCTCTTACCAATTTTACATAACGCCAAACTCCTTTCATAAAGTTAGAACGTCTTCTGTTTGCATCAAACAAATCACTTGCAACAGACTCGGGTTTAGGTTCAGGAACTGCAATCTTTTCTTTTTCTTTGTTTAGTCGTTTACGTAGCGAAACGGCTTCTTTGATTTTTAGTCCTTTGAGCTCATCTAATAGTGAGTTAATTTTATCTAGGTCTATTGATATCATTATACATCACACAATTTCAGAAAAATGAAATGAGAGATTAGAGAATAATCTCAAAATCTCTCAAATCATATTCTGGATTCTTTGTAGACTTTCTCAACCAAGTTTTGATTTTTAGATTAGTCCCTACTTTGATTTTATTTTCTCTTAGAAGTTTGTTGTATGCTCGATAGAGTATTTTGTTGGTAGATTTTGCCTTCAAAGGAATGTTCATATCTATCATATCGACCTTAGCTAATACATTCCAATCGTACTGAGTTGGGAATGGTTCGGGGTCGATAATTACGACAGATATTATGTCGGGATTATCTTCTCGACCTTTGTATTCTCCCCATTTCAAAAAAGAAGGGAGTGTAGAGTTTTCACTCAATTTTTTCCTCCTGAATCTTTTGATTCATTTTTATTTTGTGTGACTTCACAAAATGGAGTGATCTTGATGAAATTTTCATCAGATCTTTTTACTAGTTCCACTTTTGCCTTTATCTCAGAATCAGGCGATACATCACAGCCACAATTCTGCAAAAGGGTCTTGTCCAGAATAATTACTCTAGAATAGTTTTGGCGTGGAACTCTTTTTTCACCGAAATCAATTACGGTTTCGGAATTTTTTGATTTCATACTTTGGAATAATTTTACAATTACTATAGTCTAATGTTCGTAAATACGTAAATACGAACAAATTAGTAATATTTTAGGTATGAATAAAAAGAATATTCCGAAAAGCGAACAAATTAAGAAACAGCCAAAGAGGCTTAAAACGCCTTTAATGGTTGAGCCTAATTTTTCAAAATATCTTACAGAAAAAGACTATGATGAGAGTCAATTACACGTTAACAAGCAACGAACACTTGAGCGAACATTAGCTAATTTTGAAACTTACAAGTACCTTGCAGAAAACAAACTTTTAGATCAAGAATACAAGAATCAATTATTTTCTTCCAGTATGATAGATAGTTTTTTCCAAAGTTTTCAATTTTATGATAGAGAAAATACAGAAGATGAAGAACAAAATAAATTAAACATTGCAATAGATGGAATTGAAAGAGGAATCCATTATTTTCAAAATCGTTATCCCGAATCTTCACTAGCCTATAAACAAGCAGAACAAATTAGGGAATTTCTTACAATGTTAAGTCAAGTAACATCAAGAAAGGCAGATGAAAGAAAAGCAATAGAGTTTTACAAAACAAGACATAAGATGACTCTGCCACCAAAATTTCTTGAACCTGAAACACGATACATAGCATTGTGTAGAATTTGTTGGGGTTACTACGAAGAAGAAGATGTAAAAAAAGCTATCAGTAAAATTCGTCATTATAAAAAGTGTCCTTACGATAAAGATGATTTAGACAGATGCATTGAAGTTTTTTCTCCAAAAAATAAAAAATAACTCGTCATGACCAGTATTTATTACATACTTGACTAAAGTATCATACAAGTATCATGATTTACGTAATTAGTGTATCAAAAACATACAAACATAGAGGAAATTTTAGACATAAACGTTCTACAAAGAAACATTGGCATCATTACTATTACAAAATAGAAGATGGAGTTTGGAAATTGTATTGTAATCAAATCAATTGGTTGCAGGCTTTATTTTACAAATCTAGGAAATGGCACAGAAAAAAGTTCTATTGTTTTGAATGTAATACTGTATTTCTTGCAATGGTTAAATCAAAGAGGACAAAGGAGGTTGAATGTCCTTATTGTGATTAATTAACAATTTTGAACATAATGCCTTCTATTTCGACTGCATAAGGGTGATAGTAACTCGAATTAATCCAATTTTCAAATTTATCAGATAAACAGAAACTGGTCACCCCTTTTGTTGACTTACTTTCATTAGTCATTTGTTCAAAATAATCTTCAAACGCTCCATTTTGAAGTAGATATATGTCAGAAGCATAATGTTGTTTGATTTCGTTTACCATCCTTTGATATTCCGCAGGCGCATTCTGTTTTAATGAGAGAATATCATTTCTTAACATTGCCCCACTGAATAAAGTATTCCAGTTTGCAGAATTATGTGAAATGTATGAATGCTTCAAATTATCAGCGTCCCCTATGTAATACGTCTTGATTTCAAATTCCTCTAAAAATTTATGCCATTTTTCATATTCTCCTGCACCTCCCATTGCTAATATTTCAATTTTAGAAATGTCCTTTTTGTGTCTTGCTTTATAATTTTCTAGATATTTTTTGAAAAATATTTTGTCACGATAACCCTCTGTAAGAATTACTTTCTCCACAAAAAATACTATTGCCGAATTTGTATAGTTTAACATCTGAATTCTACTTTTCATATCTGCATCTATTTTAGAACAAGTTTTAATTTGTGTAAAATCATCTTCACTCTTATAGAATCTGTATGTATGCTCAATGGTTTCTTCATTGACAAAAATAGGAGAATGAGTTGCAATGATAAACTGTAAATCTAGATATTGGATAGTATTTGAAATAATATCCAAATATTTCTGTTGAATTTGAGGATGAAGATGAAGTTCAGGTTCATCTATAACCATTACTCCTGATTCTAAATCATATCCATATATGCTAAAAATAAAATGAATAATGCCTTTTTCTCCAGCACTAAGATCCTGAACTAATGCTATTTTTTCTTCTTTCAAATCTACGAAATTAAAGTGATATTCCATAGTTTCTTCTTTATGTGTAATTTCTAATGATAGACCAAGGTAATCATTCAATAATTTATTTAAAGTGCCATACTCTTGTTCCTTTTTTAAAAATTCAAAAGCACTAATGCTGTTTGGGTTTTTTACTTTTCCCTCGTATAAATCAGATTCAATATTATTTAATCTAAAAGATAATTTATTTTTCAAATATTCAAATATGATAGGTTCCTCATTTTTAGAAATTCTTGTACTATCTTCAATTATTTTGGCTTTAATGGCTTTTAGTTTTTCAAATTTAGGTTGATTGAGATTAAATATGGATTCAACTTCATTGTAATTTCTATAACTCCCAATTAGAGCAAATGTGTTTTTTAATGGA
>JACZTB010000010.1 GCA_022573895.1 Nitrososphaerota archaeon | reverse complement strand
CATGTCTTAGTGTATCTTTGGTGTCTTCTTTAAAAGACAAGAAAAGTCATTAAATCAAGTCATAAAGTCATTAAATCAAGTCATAAAGTCATTAAATTAAGTCATTAAGCTAAGCTTAGCTTAACAAAATGCTGGATTAGCCTCGATTCTGCATAAATTTTTTTTAATGATTTTAGAGCGTTTTTTAATGACTTGATGACGTTTTTTAATGACTTTAGAACGTTTTTTATTTTATTTTAGTAAACTTATGAATTTTAATGAAGTTAAAACTGACTCGTGCCTAACAGTGTCATTAAGTTTACTGAACCTCAGTAAAATCCTATAAACAAATTTGTTATAAATTAATTTTATTTATAAATAATTCAAAATTATTTATAAAAAATTTTACGACTAACAATCGTATATTTCTTGATTCTAAGGTTGGTTATCCAAAATATGTAAAACCTTTAAGAAGAATTGCTATTTCAACAATCAAAAGGTTTCCCAAGTTAACCAGTAAAAAAACATAATCTTGGAAAATCTTCAAGAATCTTGAAGCTTTTGAAGATCAACTTGAAGAAAACTGATGTTTTCTTCATATAGGCTCGATTCTAGACCCTGACTTTCTTAAAGAATCTTCAAGTTTCATTAAGATAAACTTCAATTTTAAAATAACTTAAAACTTGACTGTGCCTAAATCAGTTTGAAGCTTGATAAATCTTAGTAAAAACTTCAAAAACAATTTGTTATAAATAATTATTATTTATAAATAATTTTAAGTTATTTATAAATTAATTTTAAAGTTTAAAAAATAATTCTTGTTTATAAACAAATCATAAAATGATAAAAAATTCACAATTCATTCTTTGTAAAGATAATAAAAACATGCCAAGTCTTGGCTAAGCTTAGCTAAGATCTTGTTAAGACTTGATATTTTCATGAAGTTAAGCTTAGCTTACAAGATTATCCTTGATTCTAAGCTTAGCTTATCTTAAGCTTAGCTTAAAGATTTTGCTAAGCTTTTGCAAGCTTAGATTAAGAAAAAATAAATTTGTACCTGATAAGATCTTAAGCTTAACATTTCTTTAACAAATCTTAGAAAAAAATTTGTTATAAATTATTTTTATTTATAAATTATTTTGAATTTTTTATAAATTAATTTTTGAAAGTTTTTTCACCAAACACTTGTTTGAAGAAATCTTCTCCAAGCTCTTCAACATATTCTAAAAGCATTTTATCTAAATCGGGTTTGATGGATTCATATTCTTTTTGACTATTTTCAAGTTCTCCTTGTCTTTGCTCTAGAACCTTGATTTTCTCTTCAAATTGTTTTTTCTCAGTATTTTCTTGTTTTAATTTCTCATTTTCTAGTCGTATTCTTTCCTCATCAGAGATAGTTAAGAAAGGAATTGCCTTTTGATATTCACTGAATCGCTCAAAGTCTTGTTCTTCATATCGCTCATAACTTCCTTCTTGCCCGCCTGGATTTCGTCCTTGCATGTCTTCTTTATCTGCAAAATTAACTTTAGCTCGTCTCATCATGGTATTACAGTATTTTCTCATGCCATGATCAAGCATCACTTTATGACGTTTTTGTCCAGGCTCTAATTTAGGTCTAAATCCACACTTTTTTGCAAGTTCATTCATTCTAGACTCCATGCCTTTCTTGCCAAGTCTGGATGGATGTAGAATTCTTACAGAGACTACCAAAGGGTCAGTCTCTTTTGGATATCTCATAAATCTAGATTTCCAAGATTCTTTGTATAGCAATAGATACTTTCCAGCTTCGGGTGTAAAGTGAGTCCAATATTCCTCATCATCTCCATGATAGATCCTTAATGCTCCACCTTTCAGAGAATTATCATCATTATAAAAAAACACAACATCATCCCATGTAAAATAATCCCAAGCTTCAACTCGGAATCCAGCTGAAGAACATAGTGTAATCATAATTTTATCAACTAGATTAGTTGCATTTGCCATTAACATCTGCAGTTGTTCTCTTGTGTATGCCTTGTCTTTTGATTTACCAGGTTTAGGAATTGATTTGTTTATTTTCTGCCATGAAAAATCAATATCGTTTGCAGCAAAAAGAGCTTTGATTGGTTTGATTAAATTCAATACTCTAGATGGAGATATGGAATCATCATCAATCTTCTTTTTTAATTCTCTAACGTATGCTTTGATTATTGATTTGCCAACTTTAACATCTGCTCTAACTAAAGTTACAAATGCTTCTGTCTTGTCAGTAAATTCAATGTCATTGTCTTTGTAAATTTTATCTGGAACTAAATCTAGGAATTTTTTTAGATCACTTGAATATTTTATTCTAGTTTGTTCATTTCGAATATAATCTAAAAAGTTCTGGTAAGCTGATGTTTCAATGTCTGTTATGTCTAATTTCATAATTTAGGCACGTAAAGGGGCTATTTTAGTGAGTAAAATACTAGGGAGCCGACTAGTCTCCCCAGCTCTTAGGTCAGAGACCTAAAGAACAACATACATTACAAAATTATTATAAAAGCACAAAAAGAAATTCGAGGCTAATATCCAAAAAGAGTTGAGCCATCAGATATCGAATCAAAAAAGAGTTTTGCAGCTGCTATCAAGATTACAATAGATACTATGATTTTCAAATATCGTTCTTTGATATCTAAAGATAATCTTGCACCAACTAATCCACCAAGAAAAGAACCAATTGCTAAAAATCCTGCCTGAGTAAAATCAGGATGCCCCAAAATACTATGAGCTGTCACTCCAGATAATGATGCGAATAACAAAATCAATTGAGAAGTTGGAGCGGCTTTTTTCATAGCCATTCCCATTCCAACTACCATTAAAGGCACAAAGATTATTCCACCACCTATTCCAAAAAATGAAGAAATTATTCCTGCAAAGAAACTAGCACCCACTGCAAAAATCATCATCTGTTTGGTTAGGGTTTTTTCTTTAGTCTCAATTTTTTTTCTCAAAAAGATGTAAGATGCAGATGCAATCAATACAAAACCAAATAAAATTTTAAAAATATCAGGAGTTACATCATTAGAAATAACTGCACCAAGAATAGTTCCAGGAATTGTAAGTAGTCCAAGTTTTAGGCCTAGTGAATATTCAATTCTTTTTTGTCTAGAATATGAAATAGTTGACGCAATAGCATTACTTAATGCAGCAAAAAGACTGTTACTTGCTGCAGCAGTAGGAGTAAATCCTAGAAATGTCAATACTGGAACTACTATAATTCCACCACCAAGACCAATCATAGAGCCCAATACTCCTGCAACAAATCCCAGAGGAATTAGCCATAGATGATCAATCATTGTAATCGCCAATCAAAGAATTGTGTCGTATATAATTAGACTATTTGAGTATAATTAATGTCCATAGATAATTTTCATTTGTAGAGGTTATCTCCAAAATCAGTTTCATATTTTCGAGGCCTTCAATTTTTGATGTGAGTGTACTTTGAGTAGACTCGGAATATTTTTCTGCAGCAGCATCTAGCCATATACGTACAGATTCAAACCCTCCCGGTTGCCTATCTTCCCAACAATCACATACCAAAGTCTCAATCATTGTTTGAAAAACATGGTGAACTACATCTTGTTTGGAATCTAAAAATGGAGATGAGTCAATAATGGCTAGTGCCATAATTGGGCCATCAGTAGTTCCTCCCATATTGATATTTCCAAGAGAGTTGCCATTAATGTCTAAGATAACAGTAGTAGCACAATGCTCAATTGGATTTTGAATATCAGTAAAGTATGGGCAATATTGTCCTATAGTATAATCAGTGATTTCAATTGGGGAAGACATGAAAATTTTTTGTGTTGACAGAGATTTTTTAATTTTGTCAACATCATAAAAAGTAAATCCTACTTCATAGATGGATTTTGATTGTAGTTGTGATGTGTTTTCAGAAATTGAAAAGATTGAAATAAAAACAATTGTTACAATGCCAAGTAAAATAGGAATCAAAATTAACTTGTTCATAAATTACAACTTTTAATATTCTAAAATAAGGCTTTGCAATTCTAAATTGAGATGATACTCAATACAGAATCTGTTGTAATGTTATTTTGATCAACAAACCCGGATGTAACTTCAAGAATGTAAACTGCTTTCGCATTAGGGACAATACTTTGACAGGTTGTGATTTCTAATGGAGTTTTACACGGTGGAACATCTTTTTCAATATGTACAACTTTTCCGTCTTGATCAAACCAAATCATATCAATAGAAAATTGCATGTTAAGCATCCACAGGGAATAAAGTCCAGATTCTTCAAATACAAAGATCATTCCCTGATCATAAGGCAATTGATCTTCGAACATTAATCCACGAATACGTCTAGGTTCAGTATCAGCAATCATCACTTGAAGAGGTATATCATCAACCTTGATTGTGCCCATAGGAAATTCAACAGATTTTAGTTTAATTTCACTTGGCAATGTCATTAGACCAACAATTCCAATGATTACTGCAGCAATAAATATAGGAATTAGTACCTGAGTTCTAGTTGTCATAAGTTAATTTATCTTAGTCCTTTTAAAAACTAAAAGAGTGTTACAATATAGAATTTTTAAAGTCTCTTATTGATGAAAGGGCATTTTTTGTTTCATGGCCGATGTCGTGAATAGTAGCGCTATTGTATTTTTTGTCAAGATATCGTCCAGCAACTATCATCGGACCGCCTATTGCACAAGTAAGACCAGTAGGTTCAGGGACCCATAACATCAAAAATCCAATTTTTTGAAGTTTTTTACCTGGTGCAGGAGCCTTTTGGAGAGCACCTAATGAACTGATACTGTATTTATCATCCATTTTGGCAATTTCAGTATACAAATTTGCTCTGCGTTTAGCTGATTCAGAGGATTTTCTTAATTTTTCTAGTCGTGCCTTTAATGGATCAATCATTCCAGCCTCTGATTTAGAAGAAGTTAGTTAAGATTCAAAGATCAATTCGGGTTACATTCATGTCAACAAAGAATAAGTAACATCAACAGAAAAAACATTCAATTTATACTAGATTTGATTTAGATACAAAGATTACATGAAATCTAAAAATTTCAAAAGATTGGATTCAATAAAAGCAGCTCATCGATCAGAAAGAACCCAATCAAGTACAAGGGTGGAGGATTATTTGGAAATAATCTCAGAATTAGTTGAATTGAAAGGTTACGCAACGACATTAGATATTTCAAGATACATGGATGTTAGTGCACCTAGTGTTACTAAGATGCTTCAGAGACTAGATGAGAATGGATTTTTAGAATATGAAAAATATCATGGAATTAATCTTACAGACAAAGGAATACAGATAGCTAATGTGATTAGACAAAAACATGGAATTTTACTGGAATTTTTTGAACTTTTAGGAATTGGATATGATACTGCAAATATAGATACCGAAGGAATTGAACATCATCTAAACCCAAAAACAATAAAGCAGTTGAGAAAATTTGTTACTTTTCTGAAAGCAAACCCTAGAATAATTGAAAATTTTAAAAATCTTTGAGGAATATTTGAATATCGTCTTGTGATGATGCAATATTCATTAGATTTCTTGCAACATCAGAACGTTTTGGAAGTTTTATCTGCCCTTTTTTGCCAATTCTTACTGATGTTACATATTTATCATTAACAAAGATATCAGCATGCATTGAAGCATATTCTCTGCTAACAGTTAGAAGTAATGCAGTTTTTGATTCTGAAAAAGTGAAAGGTAGATCATTTGTCATTCTAGATGAATGGTCAGAGTCTTTTTGAATAACATCTATATGGATTTTGAGAAATTTTTCAATTTCATTAATGTTTGAGCCTCCTTTTCCTATAATTGACGGGATATACTGTTCATCAACAAATACTTTTACTCTATTATCAGATAAAATTTCAACTTCTGCTTGAGAGTCATATCTTTTAAAAGTTTCTCTTATCTTATCTTCTGCAAGCTTTTCAATTCCAACTTTTTGAACTCTTTTTGCAACAGGGACAATAACATTTTCTTCTCCAAATGTGTAGATTTCATGTTCTAAGACATTATCTGCAAAATTTCTAATCTCGATAACAGGTCTTGCAAGGTCAGATTCGGTCATCCCTGAAGGAACTTTTACTTTTAATTCTAAGTCATAGACTTTTTCAATTCTACCATCTTTTAGAAAGATTACAGTATCTAATACATTTGGAATTAGACCAAGTTCAATCTTTCCAATAAAACGTTGAATTGCATCTAAGGGAGAATTTGCATGAACTACTCCAACCATCCCAACTCCAGTTAACCGCAAATCAGCAAATGTAATAAAATCTTCGCGTCTTCTTATTTCGTCAAAAATAGTATAATCGGGACGAACAAGTAACAAAATATCAGCAGAGTTATCAAAACTTCCATCTAATTTGCCATATTGAGTAATCCCAGGATCAACTTGCAAATCGCGTGGAGATTCAAATGTTTTAACAATTTTTCCTTTATTTTGATAAAAATTTGCTAGTCCTGATGCAAGAGTACTTTTTCCAGAGCCAGGAGCACCAGAAATTACAATTCCTTCGGCTCTGTCAGAGAAACGTTCCATTAATTCATCAGAAATGTCATAATCTTCAAGAGATAATTTTACGATTGGGTGAACAATTGTTATTTCAAAAGACTCAGAAAAAGGTGGGTGAGTGATAGCTACACGATAATCACCATGTTGAATCACGGATGCGCCAGTCTTTGAGATCTCAAGAGTACTCGAATCAGATACATTTGCTATATCCAATATTTGTGATGAGATAAACTTCAAATAATCTCGTGAAAGAATATCGTCACTAAGTTTAGTCAAAAGAAAAGATCCAGGCTTTCCTTTTTTTGCTAAGGGACATTGATTTTCTTTAAGGTGAACACTCATTGTTTCAGCATCAAAAAATTTTAGAAATTCTAACGATTCTTCTTTTACAATAAATTTAAGAAATACTGTTTCTATACCTTCAGCTTTTGCTAACAAATGTTGGACATTATCTGAAGTGTAAAGAACTGCATTATTTTGTTTTGCCATATCAGTGATAAGTGCATCAATTCTGCCACTTCCTGCAAGTTTAATATCATCAGTAGAAAGATGTGTACCCTTCAAAACTACATTCAAACCATAACTGCCAGATAATTCTTTAAGTTTAAGAATTTTTTCTAATCCTTCAAATCCCTGTTCTTTTTTGCTTGAGGCCTGGTATTGTAACTCATCAAAAACTGCTTGAGGTATTATAATTTCAGAATTTTTAATTGAACCTGTTTCTATCTGGGCAATTAATTGACCATTAATAATAACACTAGTATCAACAACAATTTTTGACAAATTTTTATCTCTTTTATAATAGATTAATGCCCTAAATTAATTTTCCAAAAGTGCGGTAATAGATTTTAAGACAGAATTAAAATCAAAGGGCTTTGAAATGATAGTTTTTGCACCATGTTCTAAACATTGATTGATGATTTTTTGATCATCACTTGCAGTGATTAAAATTATTTTTGCATTAGCATCATATTCCATTACTTCTTTTACAACTGTTAAGCCATCTTTTTTGGGCATAGCCAAATCAAGAAGAATGACTTCGGGATTATGTTGCTTATAAAGTTCAACGGCTTCAGCGCCATCATTTGCCTCAGCAACTGTTTCATGTTTCCCAATTGACAAAATATCTTTTAAAACTAAACGAATTGCATCAGAATCATCTGCAATGAGTATCTTTGCCACCAAGTAGCATTTGTTTTTCTATATAAAAAATATTCATTATTGATGATCTGACAAAAGCTGCTTGATTTTATTGTTAATTTGGCTCAAGTCACAATTAGGCTCTTTAATCGTGTTTTTCATATGATGAAGAGATTCTGTAAAAATATCAAAAATTTCTTCAATTTTTTCACCTTCAATCATCTTTTTTAGCATAATGTCTAGCAAGGAAGACAAACCTCCAAGTTCTTCTTTGCCTATCATTGGGGCCAAACCTTTGATTTTATGAGTGTGTTTTTGAAACTTTTTTGCATTTTGATAAACATCATCGTTATTTGCACAAAAATTCAAAATATTTTCTAAATCGGTTATTTCATCATTGATCTCTTTTGTTGCAATTGTTATAAATTCGTCAGACATGATATACAATTAAAACAAATTAACCCATATTTTTATACTCTATGTTAGATATTTTTTGATATGAGAATAGTAGTCAAGACTTACCTTTTGATTGGTATTCTAATCAGTCTTGCTGCTTTCAATTTATTTTTATTATATCAACAGGAACAATCAACATCTTCACAGTCATATTCTATTATTAGAGCGGGAGATGTAAAAGTTAAAGCTGAATCAATTTCGTCATTAGCAACTTCTATTGCAAATGGAAATTTGCAAGATAAAAAGAAAATGCAAGAAGAAATTGATGAAGTCCAATCAATATTGACAATAATAAAAAATGGGGGAGTGATAAAAGGTCATGCGCTTGAAAAAATTCCAGAATCTATTTCTTCAGAGTACAATAAAGTTTTATCAACATGGAAATTTTTTAAATCAGAAGCAACACAAGTAGAAAAGACATCAGTATTTGATCTAGAAGCAACAAGTGCAATGAATTATGTTTTACAAAAAAATCAAGAATTAGTATTGTATACAGATGCACTAACAAAAGATTTACAAAATTTGGATAGAAATTATAATATTCACAAACAAATTGCTAAAGATTTAGCAGAAGGTGCCAAAATTATAGGACAGCAAAGTCTGTTAATTTCAATTGGAGAAGGAGACGATGTTCAAAAGGTTCTCAAACAAGAAAGATTAGAATTTGAAATAGGTATTAGAAAATTATTACAGATTTCAACAGCAGATATAGATGTTGAAAGTGTTGGTGCAATACATGAAGAATTAACACCAATTCCAAGAGAAAATTCAGAATCATTAAGAAAGTTAGATCCATTATGGGAATCGGTTCAGATAAAAATTAAAATACTTGAGGAAAGAGCACTTTTATCTCCAGAATTTAGTTCAGCGAAAAATAAAATGAATGCGGAAAAACTAATTTTGTTTGGAAATATTGATGACTTGTTAGATTCATGGAACAATGAGATTACCAACCAAAATTCAAAAGAGCAAATTGTCATTCAAATATTATTAGCAATAGATATTGCAGTATTCATTTTAGTCCTCTATGTAATTAGACAATCACTTTCGCCACTTGAATCAATAACTAAAGCGTTGTCGAGAGTAAAAGAAGGAGTATATGGCGAAAAAATTGAATATTCTGGAACAGATGAAGTAGGACAATTAGTTGAAAACTTTAACATAATGTCTGACACCATTAAACAAAAAGAAGCAGAGGCAAAGAAAACGGATACTGCAAAAGATGAATTTCTTGCAATGATTACCCATGAACTAAAGACACCGTTAGTTCCAATTCAAGGATATGCAGACATGTTACTTAGTGAGCACTTGGGAAAACTAACAAGTAAACAAAAAGATAGAATAGGCATCATTAAATCAAGTTCTGAATCATTGTTATCAATGATTTCAGATTTACTTGATGCACAAAAATTAGAGTTAGGTCAATTAAGAATGAAAAAAGAGCAGTCCAATATCAAAGATACAATAGACAAAGCACTAGAAATACTAAAACCACAAAGTGAAAAAAACAATATTAAAATTAGTTCCAACGCAGTTGATTTTACAATAAACCATGATCCAGAAAGAATACGCCAAGTCATTACAAATCTAATTAAAAACAGTTTGACTGCAGTAGAACCAAATTCTGGGAAGATTGAGTTAATTATGGAAATTCTCCCCACAGAAATAAAAATCAGCGTCAAGGATAACGGGACAGGAATTCCAATAGACAAACAAAAGGATCTATTCAAAAAATTCTATCAAGTAGATGCCACTCTTACAAGAGAAAGAGGCGGAAGTGGATTAGGTTTGGCCATTTGTAAAGGAATTATTGAGAGTCATGGTGGACAAATTTTGGTAGTTAGTATTCCAAATCAAGGGTCTACATTTGCATTTACAATCCCAAAAGAAACATCTAAAGAAACAAAATTTCCTGTAAATTCTGCTTAAAGAAAACAAACTTTTAGACCTAAAATCGCTCACTCTCTTAAAAAAATGTCCATTTAGACATAAAGAACATGAAGCTGGAACACAAAAAAAATAAAGAATTTTACAAAAATTGTACTATATATTTTGAATTTTTACGTAAAAAAGGTACAATGGATTATGATTTTGAGGATGAGTATTTTTTCACCATGCCTGCAATTTCAAATCATTAAACATACAGAAGACTTAGGAATACCTCTAAATTTCATAAATCATGGATTCAGATCTTCAATATCTGACGGAAAAAGCAGTAAGATACGCAATAGATTCAGGTGCACGATATTGTGATGCAAGAGCTGAACAACAGGAAAAAAAATCAGCGCTCATAGAGAATGGGGAGATAGAATATGTTAGAAGTAACAACGACACAGGGATAGGCATTAGATTAGTAAAAGAAGGAATATGGAGTTTTTGTTCAATCACAAATCCAAATTCTTTTGAACAAATCAAAGAAGCAGTAAATAATGCTCTAAGAAATTCATCACATTATGCAAAAAACAAAAAAAATGAAATCAGTTTATATCCAAATTCTATTAATAAAATCAGGATAGATTTTCCAGTTTTAAAAAAACCAGAATTAGAAGAATTATTGAAGATAGGATTTGAATGCGATAAAATTATTTCAGATACGCCAAGAATCATCAAATCAATTGTTAATCTATGGTATACAATTAATTCAAAATATTTTGTAAACAGTGAAGGTTCAGAAATTGTACAGAATTTTACAGATGTGGTAGTAGATATGGTAGCTACAGCTCATGAATCAGGACTTACACAATCAATAAACATTACAGAGGGTGGAAGAGGAGGAATAGAGCAAATCATCAATAAAAATAAGATTCAACAAAGTGCACAAGAAATTTCTTTAAAGGCATCACAATTAATTAATGCAAAGCCTGCAAAAGAAGAAAAAGCAACAGTAGTAATGAATCCAGATTTTGTGTCATTACTAACACATGAAATATTAGGTCATCCATCTGAAGCAGACAGAGTTTTGGGAAAAGAGATGGCATGGGCTGGAGGTGCATGGTGGAAAGGAAAAATTGGAGAAAGAATTGGTTCAGAGGAATTAAATGTGTTTGATGATCCTACCATTAAAGAAAGTTTAGGATGGTACTATTTTGATGATGAAGGAGTTGAAACCAAAAAAACAACTCTTGTTGAAAATGGAATCTTAAAAAATCATATGCAAAGTAGGGAAACTGGAAAAATCTTCGATACACCCTCCACTGGAAATATGAGAGCAACAAACTACAGATTCATACCTTTGATTCGTATGGCATGTACCTGTATTGGGAACGGGAATTGGGATGTAGAAGAGATGATAAAAGAAGTCAAAAATGGTTATTTAATATCAAACATGAAAATTCCATCAATTGACATGAAACGGTACAATTGGAGCATTTCATGTCAATATGCACAAAGAATTGAGAATGGAGAAATTACTGATTTATTAAGAGATGTAATTGTGATGGGCATTGCTCCAGAATTTTTTGAATCAATTGATGCTTGTGGAAATGATTTTACTGTAAGACCAATAACTAATTGTGGAAAAGGAGATCCTATGCAATCTATGATAATGGGAAATGGTGGACCATCAGTACGGGGAATTGCAACAGTAAAGAGTGTAAACTAGAAAATGAATCAAGAATTAGAGATAATTAAACAAAATGTCATAAAATGTACAAAGTGTGATCTTTGTAAAACAAGAACCAATGCAGTGCCTGGTAAAGGAAATTCTCAATCAGACGTAATCTTTGTGGGAGAAGCACCTGGAAGAAATGAGGACAAAAATGGAGAGCCATTTATTGGAGTAGCAGGAAAAAAACTTTCAATTGCACTTGATGAAGCAGGAATCTCAAGAGATGCAGTATACATTACAAATATTGTAAAGTGTAGACCACCAAACAATAGAGTACCAAAAGCAAGCGAAAGAGATACATGTCAAGAATATCTTAAACAGGAAATTTCCATAATTAAACCAAAAATAATTTGTATTTTAGGAAATACAGCATTTAATTCAATTTTAGGTGGATCTGAAATTATGAAATTTAGAGGTAAGATTATACGAAAAGATAACCAATTGTATTTTTTGACAATTCATCCAGCTGCAACAATATACAATCAAAAACTAATTGATATATTAAAAATAGATATTATAAAACTGTTTGATTTAATCAGAGAGTTAAAAAATAACAGAGAGGTTCTGGTAGATATTGAGTATACTTCCTAGGGAATTTTATTTAAGAGACACGGTTACTGTTGCAAAAAATCTTCTTGGAAAAAGAATTGTGAGGAAAATAAGTAGACATGAAGTATCAGGGATAATAACAGAAACTGAAGCATACAGATACAAAGATGATCCTGCAAGTCATGCATTTAGAAAAATTACTGAAAGAAACAAAGCTATGTTTGGAAATGTTGGAATGGCTTATGTCTATTTCACCTATGGAATGTATTTTTGCTTTAATGTAGTAGCAAAACATCCAAAAATTCAAGCAGGGGCAGTCCTTATTCGTGCAATTGAACCTGAAAAAGGAATAAAAGTAATGCAAAAAAATAGAAAAATTACAAATTTGAAGAGTCTTACAAATGGACCCGCAAAATTGACTCAAGCATTAGAAATAACTAAAGAACATTATGGGACAGATTTAACAAAACATTTAAAATTATTCATTACAGATGGAATAAAAAAACCAGTAAAGATTTTTGCGTCACCAAGAGTAGGAATTAAAGAAGCAACTAACAAGTTATGGAATTTTAAAATAAAAATTTAATCTTCTTCTTCGTTATTTTTATCTAAAGTCCAAGGAGCAAATTTTGCCATAATTCTTTGCCAATCTAATTTCAAAAGTAAAACTATAATTGCAGTCATTATTACTCCAAAAATTATAATTCCTATGTAAACAGGTGTAGTATCATCAATATTTTCCAAGTAGGGTTCTATGAAAGACAATCCGATATAATGTGAAATTAAAACTATAATGTAACTAAGAACAATTTTACCAGTAAGTGTTGCAATAAAAAATCTTTTTGGGTTATATTTTGCAAGTCCTAACGGAATAAATATTATATCATCAGGCATTGGAGTTGCTGCAGCAACAAATGCAGCAGCTGCACCATATCTTTTCACTAATCTCTCAAATGGGCGCATTCTTTTTCGAGTTTTTTCACTCATGATTCTTCGTCCACTAAAGCTAACAAAAAAGATAGCTTGCTTTGCAACAGTAGCAGTGATTGCAGACAATAGTGCTAAAACATGTAGATTATATTCATTACCGACAGACATTGTAGCAAGCAACAAAAATCCGGGTAATGGAACAAATGGAATAAGGGAACCAAAGAAATTGACTAATGCTAAAATTAGATAACCATCATCTGAAGCAAATGGAAATATGTCAGCAAAATTCACAATTCAAACTATTTTCAGGCTTTATTTATTGAAAACGAATATTTTTGAAGGCTTTAAACAAACGAAAATGAGGAATGTTAGAGATGGTTATATTTTGACTCATACAAAACGAGGTAGTATTAGTCATGAGTTATGAATTAATTATGGAATATTACCAACTGGCACAGGATATTCTAGCAAATAATGCATTTCAGGATTATGGAATAATTGGATTATTTCTTAATTCTTTGTTGTCAGCTACGGCAATACCCTTACCGACAGAAATTCTGACATCTGCTTTATTGATAGGTGGAGAAAATATTTTTCTTGTTGGTTTGGTATTAATTATCGGATCTACGATTGGTGGTTTGTTAAATTATTTTATTGGATTCGGTGGAAATAAACTAGTCAGCAAATTCAGGAAAAAGAAAAATACAGATAATGTTGGACGTGAAAAAAAAGGTAACAAATTACTTGATAAATTTGGTTGGGGTGCAATATTTTTTGCAGCGTGGATTCCAGTAATTGGAGATTTCATTTTAATTTCTGCTGGTGCAAAGAAAATGAAATTCACCAAGTTCATCACATTTATGATCACAGGTAAAGTGGTTAAGACAATTGCTGTGGTATCTGGATTTGCGTTAGTGTTTTAAGTAATATTTCAAAAAAAAATAGTATGAGTTACGTCAATGTTAAAGAGGATTTAAGAAAAATAGTTTACCCTAATATTGAAACAATCATTAAAATATCATATTTTTACAACTAAATCAAATGTCAAAAGATGACTTTAAAAAAATTTGTGACAATATATCAAGCATTAGTCCATTTATCAGATTTGTAGGCGTAATTGGTGAGCGTGGAGAGTTACTAGCTTATAAAAGGAGACCAGAACTAGAACCTCTTTTGAATGCCCGAGATACACAGTATCAATTCTCGCACATTGCCATAAAGACTGATCTGGAGGGATTTTTTGATAAGAACCTTGGAGAGATTGAATTTGTTTGGGAAGAAAGAAAAAAAGTACAGACCATTTCTTTTGCAATCAATAAATCAAGAGTGTGGATAACAATTGATAAAAAAGTTTTAAGAACTGAAATGTTAAGAATTATAGATTCATGTCTACCAATTGTAAAGATACATTCTTAGACATTTAATAATTTCTCATGGTTGGTTATTTAATTCAGAATTATTTTTCGTCCTCATAAAGCCAACATCTAACATATCCAGTTTTAGTTTTAAATTTTGGAGGAACTTGTTTACATTTTTCAAATACCAAAGGACATCTATCTATAAATCGACATTCTGTTGGTGCGTCAAGTAAGCTGGGAGGAATTCCTTTAATGTATTTTGGAATATTTCCTTTTAGTGTTGGAATTGATTCTAAGAGTCCTTGGGTGTAAGGATGTTTTGGATTTTTGTAAATTTCTTCAGAAGAACCATATTCTACCATATGTCCACCATACATAATACCAATCTTATCGGCAATTTCAGACAATAATGCCAAATCATGTGTGATTAGCATAAAAGACATGCCATCTTTTTTGAGATTTTTTAATAAATTTACAATTTGTGCCTGAATTAACACATCAAGTGCAGTGGTGGGTTCATCAGCAATTACAAATTTTGGCTTAAGAAGCAATGCCATTGCAATAACTACTCTTTGTTTCATTCCTCCACTTAACTCATGAGGATATTTTTTCAAAATAGATTCATCTAGGCTAACTGAATGGATGGCATCTAAAATTACTTGATTAAAATCACCATCAAAGTTATGTTGTTTTAGAATTTCAAGGAATTGTTCTTTAATAGTAAAAACAGGATCTAGTGAATTCATTGCACCTTGAAAAATCATAGAGATTTTTTTCCATCGATATTTTTCATCAAAATCAGATTCTTTCATTTCTAAAATGGAATTTCCATCAAATAGAATTTTGCCTTCAGTCTTGCCACCAGAAAGCATTCGGATAAGTGACAACCCCAATGTAGTTTTGCCACATGCACTCTCACCTGCAATTCCTATTGATTTTCCGTCTTCTAATTCAAAATCTACATCATCTACTGCGTAAACTGGACCTTTTGATGAATTGTACCTTGCTGATAGTCCCTTAACAACAAGAAAGGCCATGCTTTTCTTAGTTCTCAACTAGAATTTTTGTTTTGCACTAAGGGATATAAACAACTTTATCAGAATGATAAAAGTTGATTCAAATGAAACATGTTCAAATTGTGAAAAATACCCGAAACCTTGACATTAAGATAGAATTTGAGGATAAAAGATAGGGAAAGAATATGGTTTTTGTTAAATCTCACGACATAGCAGAACTAACTACAGAATTAATTGGAAAACAAGTAATATTAGGAGGATGGATTGAAGATCTTCGAAAATTAGGAAAGATGACATTTATCACGTTACGTGATGTATCAGGAATTGCTCAAATTATTGTCAAAGGAGAGTTAAACGACAATCTAGGCGAAATTAACCGTCAAAGTGCTGTAATTGTTAAAGGAGTGGTTCAGGAAACAAAAGCGCGAGATTTTACTTTTGAGATTAAAGCTGAAGAAATAGAAATTGTAGGAAAAGCAATTCATCCATTACCAATTGATCCAATTGGAAGACTAGAGAGTAACATTGACACACGGTTAAACCATCGTGCATTAGATATGAGAAATCAAAGAACAGCTTCAATTTTCAAATTAAGACACTATGTATTACAATCATTACGTAAAACATTAACAGAAAAGAAATTCTTAGAAATTACTACACCAAAAATTATCGGTAGTGCAAGTGAAGGTGGAGCAAATCTATTTTCATTAGACTATTTTGGAAAAACAGCATATCTTGCCCAAAGCCCACAATTATACAAAGAACAGATGACAATAGGATTGGAACGGGTTTTTGAGATTTCGAACTTTTACAGAGCAGAAAACTCTCATACAGGAAGACACTTGACTGAATTTACCAGTATTGACATAGAGGCAGCGTTTATGGACTACAATGATGTCATGGATGTTTTAGAATCTCTAGTGATTGAGGTTTACAAATTCACATCAGAGAATTGTAAGAAAGAACAAGAGGAAATTGGTCACACCATTGAGGTTCCATCTTCACCATTTGAGAGAATTACGTACAGTCAGTGTATTGACGAATTAAAGAAAGAAGGCGAGAAGGTAGAATTTGGAGACGACTTGCTTGATTCACACCTAAGAATCATTGGAAAGAACCATCCAGGATTTTACTTTTTGATGGACTGGCCAATGAAACTAAAACCATTTTACATTAGAGAAAAAGATGAAGACCCAACATTATCAAGATCATTTGATTTGCAATATGGATTTCTGGAATTATCCTCCGGTGGAACTAGACTTCACGACGGAGAGAAATTAAAGACCAGATTAAAAGAGCAAGATTTGGATCCTGCACAATTTGTAGACCATCTTAAAACATTTGAGTGGGGAATGCCCCCTCATTCAGGATGGGGAATGGGGTTAGATAGATTGATGACCACACTCATTGGAGTTGATAATGTACGTGAAGTGGTTTTGTATCCAAGAGATCCTGACAGACTCAGTCCATAGTAATTCAGTTTTTATTGCAATAGAGAATAGATTATTTCATGATTGAAGCAAATGATGCAAAAAAAGTTGTAGAAGTAATTGGAAATAATTTGATAGGGGTGTCACATGATTCAAACAATTTTCAAAAACTACCAGATTCTTTTTGGGGATATTTTGCAAGAGGACATGACAAAAAAGGAACATTTGGAGTAATTGTAACTTATTCTGAGGAAGGAAAAGATGTTGATGAACTAATCAAGATGTATGAAAAATGGGCAGAAAAGAACAAAACAAAAGAAGCAGATTAAATTATTTTTTGTCTGTCAAAAGTTTACGATAACCTTGACACTCTTTGCAAATTGGCTTTCCTTTGTATTTTGGATTGCCGTCGGTGATTTTGAGTGTGCCTGTATTAATCTTACAAATACAGCAAACTACCATGAAATGAGACAAAATATGTGATTAATAAAAATTGGTAATTTTTGAAAAAAAGATAAATTCAAAGAAATGGATCTATGTTGGTGTACAAATGTGATTTTTGTGGATCAGCATTTGGAGATAGAATATGTTATTTCTGTGAAAAAACTGCTGCACATCTTGTATGACAGATGATAGAACACGTTGCAAGAATTGTTATATTTACAAACGAAGACTAGGATGGAAGAAACTAGTAAAAAAGAATAAGGTTGTTCTGATTTTTGTTGGATTTTTGTGGTTATACGCAGTATTTCCAGGTCCTTTTTTTCTAGGTTTAGATCCAGGTTTTTATGCAATCTCAATTGTTGCAGCGGTGTTAATCATGATTCCAATAGGATTGGCCATGTTTTTCTGGTCACTGAATCCGCCAGCATCAGATGTCAAAAAAAGAAAAGACTAGAAAAGACACATAACAAATTTTTTACACTTTTGAGAGGTTAACAAGAAAAATCAGCAATTCCATATAGATAGAAACTATGAGTATTTTTGTGTGATTCTACAGTGAAATTAACACAGGAAATAAGTTAGGATTTACTAATCGACTAAATTTTTTAAACTTTCAGAAGGTTTGATTTTATTTTTCATGTAAGGAATTAGTTTACCTAAATCTTCTACAGCTTCATTGATTTTATTTTTCTGGTACATACTAAGATTGGACCCCATTCTTTGTTCATACTCGGAAATTTCTAGAAAAAGTTTTTGGCCTTCACTCATTAGTTCATGTGCTTGTTTAATGGAATCTGAATAATTATTCCAATTCCAATTAAGTATTGTAATTTTTTCAGATAACTCGAAAGTTTTTATAACTTTCAGTAGACCTTCTTCATCGAAATTTTCTGAAGCCATTAAATTAGCAAAAAGTTTCTTGATAATAAAGGATTAGGAAAAATTACGCACAATGGGGGAGAACAAAATTTTTAGAGATTATCTCTAAAAATGGAAATCCCTTTTGTTAATTGACTTATTTTCTAAAATTTCAGAAGGTTCAATTTTGTTTTCCATGTAAGGAATTACTTTTGCTAAATCTTCCATCGAAGTATCAAGTTTAGCTCTCTGATACTTGTTAAGTTTAGAACCCATTCTTTGTTCATACTCTAAAATTTCTAGAGAAAGTTTTCGATATCTATCCATAAGTTCATGTGCTTCTCTAACAGGATTTGAATAACTATTCCAACTGAAGGTAAGTTTTGTAATTGCTGCAGATAATTTAGAGCAGTTTATATCTTTAAGTAGACACTCTTCATCAAAATTTTCTGAAGCCATTAAACTAGCAAAAAGTTTCTTGATAATAAAGGATTAGGAAAAATCAGGCATGATAAGGAAGAATATAATTTTTAGAGATTATCTGTAAAAATAGAATTCCCCCTGATGTTGGTAAAATCAAACAACACTTAGGGATTCAATAAATCAGGTTATTGAAGACTGAAATTCTTACTGCCCTTTACTCATATAGAGATGAATCCATGACATTGTACATGACAATAGGATTTGTGGATGCAGGTTTGTTTCAGTCTTCATGTATTGCATACAATATTTAATATTAAATTAGATCAATGATAGACTGAACATTTGTCTGATTTGTGAGGAGTGTCTTGTCTGAATACTTTGAAAAATATTATTGTAAATATAATAGGCACCAGAATGATATGTTGAAATTTCTTTGTTATTGTAAAGATAATCAAAAAAAATTAAACAGATTTTTCATTTTGGCACCGTCATGTTTATTGTTAATTTTGCACTAACTGTTTCATGGCAGAAGCAGGAATAGCAGCATTTGGTGCAGCTGCAGGAGTTGCAATAACAATGGCAATAGTTTTGTTTGCACTGCGTGGAAAAGGGCATCCTGAACAACTTGACTAAGGCATTCAGATGAAACTCCAAGAATGTTAGCTAAATATGTCACCATTCATTACCGTATTGTCATTGGAAGTGTCATATTGCGGTGAACGTAATGGTTGTGAATGTACATTATTCAAAACACATGTTATTTTTTAGTAATGAATTGTTAATTATGTCTGCGGAAGCTGACTCGAGGTTAAGGTCAACACAACCTCGAGGGCGATTCAACATCCACTTTGCCCTCTCAGTTTCCGCAAATTAACATTCATAATTTTCATTTTTCGTAATCTTACTATGGATCACGAAATAATCTAACTAGCATAGATTTCATAATGATTACTTTTCAAAAATCTCCAACAAACAAACTTCACATTATAATCTGGATTAGTAGGACTTTTCAAGCGTAGAAAGGGGGCATACTATTTTTAGAGATTATCTGTAAAAAGGGTCTCCCCCCTTTTCGTGACTGAAAAGTTTGTTATGACTTGCGTTATGACGTGAGTTTGTTTGTTGGAAATTGTATTTTAGTAATGATGGAAGTAATGACGTTTGTTGCAACAAGCAAGACTGAAGGTTTTGAAAAAAGATCACACGCCCATAACGGCTATACTGCGACATGTTGAGATACTAAGGCACTTTCAGTCTTGCAAATTTTTAATTCAAAGTAAAATGTGAAATAGATATGAGTGGTTCGATAGGCATAACGGTTGCACAAGGTTCAGATGATAAACTCATACCTTGGACAAAGGAATTTCAAATAGGGTTAGAACATATCCAAGAAAATTCAGATTCCGATACAATAGAATTCGGATCTACACTACAACCTAGATACGAATTAAGATATTCAAATCAAGTAGATAGTTATGAAATAATCAATATTAGAATAAGTGCAATGTTTGACCCAACTATTGCAACTTTTAGTAGAGAATCTTGGCCAGTTAGTGAAAATGAAAAACTATTAAAATTTTTTCAAGGTGCATTTGATCTAACTGAAGAATTTGCACGAATGGCTCAAACAACAGTAGAGGATATTTTTTTTAGAAAATCTTTTCCGTGTAAAGGACGAAGTAAATTTGAAAAAAAGAGATTAGCACAACTAAATGCACGACAAAAAATTTTTAATGCCCTAAAACCAGTCATAGCAAAAATGGGTTCTCATAATCATGTGTATTTGGGAAAGGTTGGTACACCTAAACAATTTGACAAGCATTTCAAAGAATATGTAGATAGATTTGATGAATTACGCAAAGATGTGTCCTAGTCATAATTGACTCTTAAAGAAAAGAGAAATCACTACAACGTAAAATTTCTCAGAGGATATGGATTTTCAATTCTCATCCTTCCCAAAAAATAATTTCAAAACAATTTATCCTTTAAAAATCTGATTTATCGAAAAGGTATGTGCACATATTGATAATCAACTTTGATCATTTCACCTTTTCCAATTTCATAGACATCTTCTTCCTTATCCCTTACCAATTTTATCTTGCAATCTTCACCTTCAGCTTCATACCAAGTCATATGTTCTCTCATTCCAGCTTCCCTCCAATTACCAACTAGTTTAATTTCATTAAATGGAGTTATGATATATTCAGTCATAATTTTGTAATGTATACATCCTTTTTTAAAATTCTTATCCTTCACAAAAAATAATTTCAAATCATATCCAAATTCCAAGGGACTGAAACATTCATGATTCTATCATTAATTGATTTTAATCTCTGTCCAGACCAATACCGTTTTTGATCAGCATTTAGATTAATCTTCCTTTTCCGAATATCAAATTTTCCTATTTGATTTATCTTGCCAGAATTAATTGATGCTCTAAGCGTGTTTGGTTTTTTCTCCTCGTAAATCATGTAGATGTTTCCATCTATAACTTCTGTATCGAGTTGTTCAAACTTTTTTCCTTTGTATGAAAAGATGCCACGTTTTTTCCACTTGTCATTCATTCTGTTTATTCCATTTTAAACAACAAAGGTATCCTTTGCAGATTTTTCAAACTTCCATCCGCCTATCTTTGTTGAATTTACATTGAGTTTTTTTGTTGAAAGTATAGAATCAGTAGCAAAAGAGACCACATCTTTCTCTAAACCATTTTTCATGACAAAATCATACAAAATTGCCCTTGCATGACCAGTAATTGTAGCGCAAATTACAGGATTGTACAGGTTACCAATCCTGTTTCCTATCCTTTGGGCAGTTTTCCCATAAATTGAGTTTAGAATTACCTTTAGTGGTAATTGCAAGGGATTACCATCTTCTTTTAATTTCTGCCTTGTGTGATAGTAATGACAAACTCTCAGTAGAGATGTATCCTTTTCCCTGAAGAACTATTCTATCGTATGGCATATCTCTGATAAACCATTCTTCTGTTTGTGGTTCTGAGAAAGGATTGTAGTTATTTTTTAGAATTATTTTAGAATTTTTTACTGAGATGGAGTGACCATAGCCTTTGAGAAATTTTGTGTTGTAATGATTTTGCTGACCTTTTAGTGTCATATGAGTTTACGATTATGACATTCCTTTACAAGTTCATCATAATCAAAATACTGCACTGAATCCATTCCAGCAGAACGCGCAGATTCAACATTAGGTTTGAGATCATCTATAAAAAATAATTCTTCTTTAGGAAATGGTATGTTGTCAATTACGTATTTGTATATCTCAGGATCTGGTTTCAAATGACCTATCTCATAGGATAGAAATTTGTACTTGAAATGATTTAAAGAGACCAAATCCTCAACTACAGAATAAGTTACACGTTCAGTGTTGGATAAAATCCCAACAGTTACACCTTTTTGAGATAAATTTCTAGAGAGAGAAATAACAGAATTATTTAATGAAACACGTTTTCGAAATATTTTATCCAAAAGTGATTCGTTCAGATTCATCAATTTTGATGATTCAAGTTCCTTTCCAATGTTGTACCAAAATTCTTTTTCGTTTATTCTTCCAGTTGTAATATCTGGAAGATTTTTGTGATATTCTTCAGATAATTTTTCTTTTTGTAATTGAAACTCATTACATACTTCTTGTATCAACCATGAATCATGCCAGTTTACAATAACTCCGCCTAGATCAAACAGAACACAGGAAATATTTGCCATCAAAAAATTTTTGTATTTTGATTATTTCAATACTTTCCAACAAATCATAACGTACAATATAACATGATTAACCGTCGTAAAATTACTCGCAAAGGGGGGGCGTTGCCTTTTTAGAGATTATCTGTAATATGTTTGGTAAATTCTGAAGTGGTCTTGTCTCCACCAATGTCCTTGGTTTTGATACCGGATTTTACCAAACCAAAGATTGTAGATTCTAACTTTTGGCCTACTTGAAAACATCTTGAATCATTATGTTTGGATCCAAGCCAATCAAGCATCATTTTGATAGAGAGTAAGAAGGAGGATGGATTTGCAATGTCTTGCCCTGCAATATCAAATGCAGCTCCATGAACTGGTTCAAACAATGCAAAGTTATCACCAATATTTGCAGCTGGTGCCATTCCTAATCCCCCTACAACCTGAGAGGATTCATCAGAGAGAATATCACCATACAAATTTGTGGTGACTACAACATCAAACTGTTCTGGTTGACGGATTAAATTCATTGCACAAGCATCCACATACATCTGCTCAAATGCAATTTCAGGATAATCTTTTGAAACATCAGTACATGCTTTTACAAATAATCCATCTGTAACTCTCATAACATTTGATTTATGAACACATGTTACTTTTTTCTTTGAATTTCGTTGTTTTGCAGTTTCAAATGCATATTTTGCAATTCTTTTTGATGCGCTTTCAGAAATTATCCTTAATGCTACTGCAGAATCCCCCACTCTGAATTCTTTGCCTGTGTAAAGGTCTTCTGTATTTTCTCGAACTATCACCATATCAATATCATCACGTAAGGCAGGCATGTGAGGATATGATTTTGCAGGTCTAATATTGGCATAAAGATCAAGCATTCTTCTTAATACAACTATTACATCAGCAGCACTTTCACCGACAGGAGCTTTCAAACATGCATCAGATTGTTTTATCACATTAATGGTCTCATCAGGAAGTGCTTTTCCTGTCTGCTCAAGTGCTTTGTCCCCAGCAGATAATTTAGTAATTTCAAATTTCAAATCAAGTTTGTCATTAATTGTATTTAATACAGAAATTGCAGATTCTGATATTTCAGGACCAATGCCATCTCCAGTAATTAATGATATTTTGTACATTATATCACTTCAGAATAAGGGAATTTTAGGATTTAGCTTACCTGTTTTTCTTTTTGCATCTTTTTAAGCATGATTCTATTAATCCCATCAACCACAGCTTGAACACTTGTAGTTACAATATCTTCTCCAACAGATTTTGCTGAAACTGTATTTCCTTGTGCATCCTCTACACTAATTGTAACCTCACATAATGCAGTTGAACCGCCAGAGATAGATGCTAAAAAATAATCTTTTATTCTTATTTCTGAAATTTTTCCCGTAATCTTCTGAATTGCATTTAATGCTGCATCTACAGGTCCAACTCCGTAATCAGTTCCGATAAACTCTTTTCCATCAATGTTTAATTTTACAAATGCATAAGGCATAATTCCAATTCCAGTTGAGACTGAAAATCCTGTTAATTGAACAATTCTTTTGATTCCTTTTTCACCTAAGATTTCGCTTGCAATAGAAAGTAACTCAACATCAGTGATTTGTTTTCCTTGATCACCTAACACTTTGATTTTAGCAAGAATCTGTTTTGATTGTTCATCTGTTGGTTTGACTCCATATTCTGCAAGCATTGCATTCATTCCATGAACTCCTGCATGTTTTCCAACACGAAGCCGTCTTTTTCTTCCAACTAATTCAGGACTGATTGGTTCGTATGTAAGAGGATTATTCAACACACCATGAGTATGAATTCCAGACTCGTGTCCAAATGCATTATCCCCAACAATAGCCTTGTTTGGTTGAACTTTGATGCCCATAATTTTTGAAACATATCTAGAAGTCTCATAGATTAATTCAGACTTAATGTTGGTTTCATATTTTTGATCATAAGGCAAGCATTGTAAGGCCATGGAGAGTTCTTCTAAGGATGCATTTCCTGCACGTTCACCAATTCCATTAATTGTAACATGTGCACACTGAGCACCTGCATGAATTCCAGATAATGCATTTGCAACAGCTAATCCAAAGTCATTATGACAATGAACACTAACAGGGAGTTTTGTTACAGCAACAGCATCTCTAGTAATTTCTGCCATATACTCAGGAGTAGAGTATCCTACAGTATCTGGAATATCAATCCTATCAGCTCCTGCTTTTGCAACTTCACCAAACACCTTTTTCAAGAATTCCCTATCAGTTCTTGTAGCATCTTCTGCTGAGAATTCAACTTGAATGCCTCTTGATTTTCCATATTCTACTGCTTCAATTGCTTTTTCAAGTACTTGATCTCTTGTCATTTTGAGTTTATACTCCAAGTGAATATCAGAAGTTGCAATGAATGTGTGAATAGAATTTAATCCAGCATCAATTGCAGCATCAATGTCTCTTTTGTTAGTTCTTGCTAATCCAACAATCTCACAAGATAATCCTTCGCTAGCAATCATCTTAATTCCTTTTAATTCACCATCTGAAACGATTGGAAATCCTGCTTCAATTGTATCAACACCTAGAGCATCAAGTTTTTTTGCAATAGAGAGTTTTTGATCAGGGGATAAAGAAACTCCAAGAGTTTGTTCTCCATCTCTTAATGTTGTATCAAATATTCTAACTTTCATGATTCACTCCTTTGCAAAGCAGCAACGCCAGTTCGTGCTACATCAAGAATACCAAATGGCTTTATCAATTCCTCAAATGCTTTGATTTGTTCAGGAGTTGCAGTTAATTCTACCATAAGTGATTTCTTCTTCACATCATGCACTTTTCCGCCATATGCATTGGCTATCTTGTTAATTTCCATACTATCATTTGCATTGCTGAGCTTTATCATAAAAAGACAGAGTTCGCGGTATACTGTTTTGTGTTCATCTAAGTGCTTGACCTCTACTGTATCAATCATCTTATCGAGTTGTTTTACAATTTGTGTCACTCGCTTTTCATCACCATAAGTAGTAATAGTCATTCTAGAATAATCTGGATTTTCAGTTACACCTACTGAAATACTATCAATATTGAAGTTTCTTGACCTGAAAAGATTAGTTACCTTAAACAAGATTCCTGGTTTGTTTTCAACTAAAATAGAAAGAATTGCCCACATGATTTATCACTATGATGGTAAGACCATATCCGAAAGCGAAGTCCCAGGAGCTACAAATGGCAATACATCTTCTAATGGATCAATTGGAATATCAATTACAGTGGCAACATCACTGCTTAATGCAGTTTTAATTGCCTTGTCAAGCTCATCCATTGACTGTGCTCTAATTCCTTGAGCTCCATATGATTCGGCTAATTTTACATAATCAGGACAATGTTGTTGATCTACTCCAATCATTCTTTTATCATAGAAAGTTCTTTGCCATTGAGCTACCATTCCTAATGAAAAGTTGTTTAAGATAAACACAATTACTGGAATATCCTCCAATACTGCAGTTGCGAGAGAGTTTTCTGTCATGCTAAAGCTACCGTCCCCAGCAATATCTACAACTGGAACATCAGGTCTTGCAACTTTGGCACCAATTGATGCTGGAAATCCCCAACCCATAGTACCTAGTCCAGTAGAACTAAAGAAAGTACCAGGTTGAATTACATCATAGAACAATGATGCCCACATTTGGTGTTGTCCTACTTCAGTAGTGATGATTGATTCAACAGGTAATAATTCTCTGAGTTTACGTAAAATTTTTGCAGCACCCATTTCACCTGGATGAATTTTCAAGTTTTCTTTCCAGTAAGCCTTTGTCTCTTTGACATGTTTTATCCAAGTACTCTCTTCAGTTTTCTTGATAGCCCTCTGCAAAAGTAATTTTATCATTATTCGAAGTGATGCTTTAACATCTCCAACTACAGCAACCTGAGCTGTTTGGTTTTTACCAATCTCAGCAGGATCAACATCCATGTGAATAATTTTGAGCCTCTTCTCAAATGCCTCAAAGGTTCCAACTGATCTATCAGAAAACCTAGTGCCTATTGCTAATACACAGTCAGCTTCTGTCATCATTTTGTTTGCCTCTGCATGGCCATGCATTCCAATCGGGCCTAATGACAAAGGATGATTTTCAGGAAATGCACCCTTACCTTTGAAAGTAGTAACTACTGGAAGCATAAGAGTTTCAGCAATAGATTGTAATTCAGCAAAGGCAGATGAGATAATAGTTCCTCCACCAGCTAAAATGATTGGTTTTTCTGAATTAAGTAACATATCAATTGCTCTTTCACATGCAGCAATATCAGGATCAGCCCAAGGATGATAGCCTTGAATTTTAAATTCATCTGGAAATTCCATCTCTGCTTCGTTTGTTTGAACATCTTTTGGAATGTCAATAAGTACAGGTCCTGGTCGTCCAGTTCTTGCAATGTAAAATCCTTTTCTTACAGCTTCTGGAACTTCATTAGCTTTTCTTGGTTGAAATGCATATTTTACAACAGGGTTTGACATTCCAATAATATCACTTTCTTGAAATGCATCTCGTCCAATCATTGCAACAGGTACTTGACCAGTTACAGCAACCATTGGTGAAGAATCAGCTTGCGCTGTTGCAAGCCCAGTCAATATATTAGTGGCACCGGGTCCTGATGTTGCAAAACAAACACCAGGTTTTCTGCTAACTCTACCAAAACCATCAGCCATATGAGCTGCTGATTGTTCATGTCTTGCCAAGATATGTCTTATATTACATCTAGCAAATTCGTCATACATTGGAAGGTTTGCACCTCCGGGTATACCAAACACTTGCTTGACGCCTTCTTTTTCCATAGCCGTCATCAAGGCCTTTGCACCTGTCATAGTTTCCATTTTATCTATCAAATCAATCGCCATAATTTTAATTAAGTTAAAATTTTAAGCACACTTTACAGTAGAATAACAACTTGCAAATTCTTACTAATTGGTCCAGTTAATTTTGTACCCATTGAAATCATAAAGAAAGCCAATTAATAATTAATAAAGATTACCAGAAAAATAATCGTGATTTAATCATTTTTGTGCAGAAGACTTAAACTGATAATTTCCATATTCCAAATGACGGTATTGATAGATAATGAAGAAATAATCAAAGTTGTTGAAACATTATTTGAAGCAGGAGTAACAAAAGATCTTACACAACTAAAAGACATACATCTTAATGATCCAAAATTTTCTAGCTTTAGTGATTTACCACCATATGATCTTAAAGATTATCAAACCACAATAGAATTAGAAGAATTAAAATTTATTAGTATTTCAGACTACAGTTACGAAATCAAAAATCTAAAAATCAGTATTTTTGGAGATACTGCAATTGTAGCGATGGAGTTAATTCAACAAGGAATGTTAATTGATAACAAAGCATTCACAGGAGAGCACATGAAAATTAAAGGAAGAGGAACATTTGTTTTGGTAAAACAACCAACATGGAAAATTGCACACATTCATCTATCAAAGATAGAGGGATAGTCTATTTCTTAGTCGGGTCAGATTTGGTTTGAGTAGGTTTGGTTTGAGTAGGTTTGGTTTGAGTAGGTTTGGTTTGAGTAGGTTTGTTTGATCTGTTTTTCTTTTTTGAACCTTCGTCGGCCAGTTTTTTGTACAAGTTGTATGCTTGGTCAACACTTGAATTTCCATGAACTATAGATCTAACTGCTCGAATCATTGCAACAGGATGATCTGATTGCCAGATGTTTCTTCCCATGTCAACTCCAACCGCACCACCTTTTATCGAGTCGTATGTTAATTGTAATGCATCACGTTCTGGAATTTTCTTTCCTCCTGCAACAATGATTGGAACAGGACACGATTGAACAACTTTTTCAAAATTATCACAATAGTATGTTTTGACAATATGTGCTCCTTGCTCAGCTGCAATTCTGCATGCCAAAGAGAGATATCTTTCATCTTTACCTAATTCTTTTCCCACTGCAGTAACAGCCAATACAGGAATTCCATATTTTTCTGCTTTACTGACTAATTTTCCAAGATTTACAACAGTCTGATATTCATATTTTGAACCAACAAAAATAGACATTGCAAGTACGCTAGCGTTAAGTCTAATTGCATCTTGAATAGAAACCGTAATGTCTTCTTGAGACAAGTCTTCACCAATAATACTTGAACCGCCAGATACTCTCAACACGATTGGTGTATCAGTAGTTGCAGGAACACATGTTCTCTGAATACCTCTTGTAACCATTAAAGAATCACAATATTTTAAAAGAGGTGCAATTACCTTTTTTGGATTCTCTAATTTTTCAGTTGGGCCAAGGAAATATCCATGATCAACTGCTAACATTAATGCACGATTATTATGTGGTTTAATGATTTGTGATATTCTATTTTGTAATCCCCAATCCATATATCTTCGATTTTGAAATAATCGAAATACCTTTCTTAAGCCTTTCTTATTTTGTAATGATTATTTTCATTGCATTATCACCACTGCGAGCATGATCAAATGCTTTTTGAGAATCAACAATTGAATATGTATGAGTGATGAGTTGTTTAACATCGATTTGAGAAGATTCTATGAGATTAAGAGCTTCGGCGGTATCTTTGTCAGAAGCAGCATAACTATTAACAAGAGTAATCTCCTTGGAATAGATTTTACTCATATCCAAATCCAATTTTGCCCCCTTGGAAGGAACACCAAACATCATAACAGCGCCGCCTTTTCTTACCATATCAATCGCATCTTCAAGTGCCTTAAGATTACTAGTTGCAACAATTGCCACATCTATTCCTCTTCCATCAGTATGATCCAGAATCTTTTGTTTTCTGTTTTTGTCCATCGAATTAATTGATTCAGTAATGTTGAATTTTTTTGTAAAATTCAACCTAAAGTCATTAACATCAAAACAGAAAATTTTTGAGAGTTTCTTTACTTGAGCCAACATTACATGCATTATTCCTGTGGGACCTACACCAAAAATTGCAGCCGAATCACCTTCATGATAATGAAATTTGGTCCATGCCCTTACACAACATGCTAATGGTTCAATCATTGCAGCTTCTTCAAAGCTTAGAGAATCAGAAATTTTTAAAACACCACCATGAGAAACATTCCATGCGGGTACAACATATTCTTCAGACAATCCACAAGGTGAAAGATTAGTTTCATAGTATTTTTTACACATTGTTTCATTGCCATGATTACACAAATGACATTCATAGCAAGGTACATGATGATGAGTAAATACTCTATCACCTTTTTTAAATTCAATCACATCAGAGCCAACATCTAAAACCACACCTGCTGGTTCATGACCTAAACGCATAGATGGTTGTCCATATTGTCCAAAGACTTTTTCTACATCAGAACCACAAATTCCACAAGCATGCATCTGTACTAGAATATCACCAGACCCAAATGTTGGTTTTTCTGTTTCATCAACAGAGATTATTGATGGTTCTTTTACAGATACTGTTTTCATGGTAAGATATTGAAATATTGATTATAAGTAGATTAAAAGAATTATACACCAAGAATCTTCTTTAGCATTACTCTGTAATCAACTACAGTTTTTTCACTTCCAATTGAAGGCAATGAAAAAACAAGAGTAGATTTTTCAGTTCGAAGTGCAGTTAGTTCATCATCAATAGATTTTGAAATATCATCACTAACTAGAACCAATCCAACATCAGAATCATCTGTCAATTTCTTAATTTCATCCAAAGCCTTTTGAGGTGATTCAGAAATAATTCCGGGGACACCGGCCAATTGGAAACTAGTTACAAATGATTTGCTTCCAACAGTGACAACTTTCATAGTTAAAATTTTTGTCCATTCTAATTTAACCCTTTTTGGCAGGTATCAGATCAGGAAGGTTGATTTAGTTTAAAAAATCAGTAAATCCATGGCAGAAATTGATACTCAAAAAGAAATCTATCTGTTTCTCCATGGAAGAATGGATCTGAAAGAAAAAGCAATGAATGCACTTACTGCAAAAGGATTTGCAAATGACAAAGTCACTATGGCTTTACCAGATAAAGTTGGAAACATAGGAGATTACATGGCAATGTTATGGATGCCACCAAATCCAGACCACATAAAGATTCAACAAATTACAAAAGTTGAAGAAGTGAAATCAGATGATGTGACTGGTCTTTGGAAAGGTGTTTCAAAAGATGATATTGATACAATACCATTAGAGTAAAGTCAACTAAAACTATCACCAAATTCATTATCTTTTTCTAATATATCACTAGAATCAGAATTCTTTAATTTTCTATAAAAAAGCATCTCGTAAATTATATTCATTTATTTCTCATCACCCATAATTTTCAATAAAATTTCTAGTCATTAACACGTTTGAATAATAAATAATTACAAATCAGAAAGTAATCCTGAAAGAAAATCAGAAAATTCTTCATCAGAGAAAATAATTTTCTCAATTTTATTTTCTCTTTGAGCAAGATCTGCAGATTCCAAGTGGTAACAAGTAGTTTTTCCATTTAATTTTCCAAAGTAGAATCCAGGACAAGAACAATAACCGCCATCAGGATCAATCCAGTATTCTTCTCCCTTTCCTACAACTGTCCAAATTTTTCTTTGACTGGGCTCAAAAATATGTAATTTTACACGTTTTTCAGATACTATTGCTTCAACTCTATCAAAGTCTTTGTTCACAAGGATTTAATCAGATATCTGTAGTATAACTTTGATGCTACAAACTAGAATAGTTCCATCAAAGCCTGCATTGATTCTAGAAGGTAAAAAAAAGTATCTCATAGTTACCGATATTCACATAGGATTTGAAAATAGCTTAGCATCAAACGAAATTTTCATTGGTAAAAATTCTACCATAAATGAAACGATTAAAGAGTTATCTGAAATTATAGATACAGAAAATCCTGATTCAGTGATTTTGTTAGGAGATATCAAATCAAGCATTAAAAGCATTTCAAGAACCGAATGGGATGAAGTTCCAAAATTTTTTGAAAAAATTAGAAAAAAATGTGATGTAATTCTAGTTCCTGGAAATCATGATGCAAATATTCAGAGGCTGGTACCAGATAATATTTCTATGATTAGTTCAACAGGTATGGTTGAAGAAAATATTTTGTTGACACATGGGCATACAATGCCTTCAGAAAATTTTTCTCATGTTGATAAAATTATCATGGGTCATGTACATCCAGTATTTTTTCAAGAAGACTCTGTAATAAATGGACAAAGGGTTTGGGTATCAATTAAGACAGAAAAAGAAAAAATCTTTCCAAATAAATCAGGTGAATTAGAAATAATCATAATTCCTTCATTTAACAAGTATTTTTATGCAACACATAGACAAAAATATAAAAAATCAATCTCACCTATTATTAATAAAATTAAAACGGTATCTACTGCAAGAATAGTCACACTTGATGGAGTAATTATTGGTAATGAATCAATAATTGAACAAGTAATTTAATCAATCAAATTTATCATAAGGCTCAATTGGTTCTTTAGTAGTTTCATTGTGTTCAAGCCACTCCAAAGTCTTTACAAAAGAATCTGCTAATTCAATAGTTGTCAAAACAGGAATTCCTAATTCCAAAGATTTTCTTCTAATCTGATATTCATCATCCAACATTCCAACATATTTTTCCAATGTAGAAGTGCTTGGAATATTTATGATAAAGTCAATCTTTCGGTCATATAGAAGATCAGAGATGTTTGGTTTTCTTTCTGGCTCTGAAATTTTGTGAACTATTTCCATTTGGCCAATTTTTTCTTCAAAGAATTTTGCAGTATGTTCAGTTGCCAAAATTTTGAATCCAAGGTGTTTGAGTTTTGCAATACTTGAAATTAGTTTTTGTTTATTTTGATCACCGCCAACAGTTACAAGGGCAGTTCCTTTAACAGGTAGATGATAACCAACAGATATCAAACCTTTTGCTAATGCATCATGGAAACTATTTCCAAAACAAGCAGCCTCACCAGTTGACTGCATCTCAACTCCCAATGTAATATCTGCACCTTGTAGTTGCATAAAGGAGAACTGTGGAACTTTGATTCCAAAGTTGTGAATCTTTTGCCACTTGTTTTCAGGTATTTTAGGCAAGGGTTTATCCAAAATAGCCTTGGCTGCAAGAGAAATCAGGTTCATTTTAACAAGTTTTGAGACAAAGGGCATAGAACGAGACGCTCTAATGTTTAGTTCAATCACATAGACATGGTTATCATGAACCAAGTACTGGAGGTTAAATGGACCTTTGATATTAAAAGTCAATGCAATCTTTTTTGTATAATCATTGATTGTCTCAATGATTTTGTTACTTAGACGCCATGGTGGTATACACATCATAGCATCTCCAGAGTGAACACCAGCGCTATCAATGTGTTCAACAATTGCACCAATGATTACTTGTTTTCCATTACAAATTCCATCTACATCTACCTCAAGTGAGTTTAACATAAATTTTGAAATTACAACTGGATGATCAGGTGAAACGTCAGCTGCAGCCTTGACATATATTTTTAGTTCTGTTTGAGACCAAACAACTTTCATGGCAGCACCAGAAAGAACGTATGATGGTCTTACAATTACTGGAAACTCAACTTCTTGTGCAAAGTTTTTGGCTTCATTGAGATTTGAGAATGCTTGCCAACGTGGTTGTTGTATGTGAAGTTTATCAAGCTCCGCACTAAACTTTGAACGGTTTTCTGCTCTATCAACATCATATGCACTAGTTCCTAAAATGTTAACACCATGTTTAGCAAGACCAGGAGTTAGATTATTTGCAGTTTGTCCTCCAACACAAGTAATGATTCCTTTAGGATTTTCAAATTCAGTAATGTCCAAAATTCTTTCCTCAGTTAATTCTTCAAAGTATAATCTGGAACAAATATCATAATCAGTAGATACTGTTTCAGGATTACAGTTTACCACAGAGATATTTTTTTCACCGTTTTCTTGTAAACCCCAAACCATGTTGACAGTACCCCAATCAAATTCCACACTGCTTCCAATTCTATATGGTCCAGCCCCTAGTACGATAATTCCTTTTTCTTCAGATGGAACCTCAATGTCATGAGAATGACCGCCGTATGTGAGATAAAGGTAGTTTGTAATTGCAGGCCATTCTGCTGCAAGTGTATCAATCTGCTTTACAGATGGTAAAACTCCTAATTTCTTGCGTAAATCACGCACTTCATCAGGTGTTTTGCCTTTAACACGCGCAATTTGCTTATCTGAAAAGCCCATTTTTTTGGCTTCCCAAAGAAGTGATTCTCCAAGTTCAGAGTTTTTTAATTTTAATTCAATATTTACAATATTTTGTATCTTTTCAATAAACCAAGGATCAATTGTAGATAGTTTGTAAATTCGCTTAACTGAGAGTCCCATCTTCAATGCAATTGCAACATGATACAAAATGTGATCATCATGATAAGTGAGTTTGTTTTCAATTTCTTCTTCATTGTAAGTTTTCCCATTGACGCGATTGAGAACTAGACCATCATTTCCAATATCCAACATTCGAATTGATTTTTGAAGCGATTCCTCAAAAGTCCTACCTATTGCCATTACTTCTCCTACTGACTTCATTGCTGGTCCAAGTTTTCGATTCACAAGTTCAAACTTTTCAAAGTCCCATCTTGGATGTTTACATACAATATAATCAAGTGATGGCTCAAAACATGCAGTAGTACTTTTTGTAATTCTGTTTACTAGTTCTGATAAATTATATCCCAATCCAATTTTTGCAGACATGTATGCTAATGGGTATCCGGTCGCTTTGCTTGCTAGAGCAGAAGAACGTGAAAGTCTAGGATTTATTTCAATTGCAACATACTCATCAGAGTTTGGTTCAAGCGCATATTGAATATTGCATTCGCCTACAATTCCAATATGTTTAGTTGCACGCAATGCTGCAGAACGTAACATGTGATATTCATGATTATCAATTGTTTGCGACGGAGCAACTACAATATTATCACCAGTGTGAACTTTCATAGAAAGAACATTTTCCATATTACAAACAATAATGTTGTTTCCATCATAATCCTGCATTACTTCATACTCGATTTGTTTCCAGTGTCCAATGTATTCTTCAATTAGAACTTGGCCTACAATACTTGCTTTGAGACCCCGTTCAATAATCTCATGAAGTTCAATTTCATTATAGGCAACACCGCCACCTTGTCCACCTAGAGTATATGCAACTCGAATAATTACAGGATAGGATAGTTCTTGAGCTACTTTTTTGGCATCCTCAAAATTAGTCACAGTTTTGCTTCTAAGAACAGGTACGCCTGATTCATTCATAGAATCCTTAAAGAGTTGCCTATCCTCAGATTTTCGAATTCCTTCAATTGATGTTCCAAGCACACTAACACCATATTTTTGAAGAATACCAGATTCCTCTAGCTTAACCCCACAATTAAGAGCAGTTTGTCCACCATATGCCAGCATAATTCCATCTGGTCTTTCTTTTTCGATAATTGATTCTACATACTCTGGGTTTACTGGAAGAAGATACACCTGATCTGCAAATCTAGTATCTGTTTGGATTGTTGCAATGTTTGGGTTGATTAAGACACTTTTCAATCCATCTTCATGTATTGCTTTGAGGCATTGGCTTCCGGAGTAGTCAAATTGACGGTCGTTTTAGCGACTTTCGCCGGCTTCTCCGATTTTAATTGCCCCACTACCCAGTACAAGAATTTTTTTTAACGACTCATTCTTTGGCAGATGTTCCTTCCTCCATAAGGTGTTTTAGCTCTTCAAAGACGAACTTGCAATCATAAGGACCAGGCGAAGCTTCGGGGTGAAACTGTACTGCAATACAATTTTGTTTTTTGTGCTTTATTCCTTCAATTGTTTTGTCGTCTGCGTTTGTAAACCATAAATTAAATTCAGATTTCTCAAGTGATTCAGGAGTAATTCCATAACCATGATTCTGACTAGTAACATAAACTTGATTGTTTTCTAGATTCACACAAGGTTTGTTTTGTCCACGATGTCCATATTTTAGTTTGTATGTTTCAGTATTTCCTGCAATACCAATAATTTGTGCCCCCAAACAAATTCCTAATGTAGGAATATTATTTTCAATTAATTTTTTTGCTGTATCTATTGTATCAGGACAGTTCTGTGGATCACCAGGACCGCTACTAAGTACAACGCCTTTAGGATTGTATAACATTATTTTTTCATAAGAAGTATTCCAAGGAACTAGGATGACTTTGTAACCCATTTGACGAATATTTCTCAAAATTGCATTTTTTGCACCAGTGTCAATTACCACAACTGATTTTTCATCTTTGCCGTAAACTTGTTCCTGTTTTGTAGATACAACATCCATGAATTGTTCAGAATTATAATGAGGTGCAGATGAAAGTTGTTTTTTTATTTCTTCAACATCAATTTCAGAATCAGATACCACAAGGGCGGCCATCATAACACCACCAGTTCGAAGTTTCTTTGTTAATTCACGAGTATCAATTCCAGAGATTCCAGGTACCTTTTCGTTATACATCCATTCATCAAGGGTCATTGAAAGATTCCAATGACTAGCAACCAAGGATAACTCATGAACTACCAGACCTCTTACTTGGATTTTATCTGATTCAAAGAATTTTGGTATTCCATCATCGTCTTTGACCGATGGATCAGGAACCCCATAATTTCCAACTAGAGGATACGTAAGTGTAAGAATTTGGCCGTTATATGACGGATCTGTGAGTGCTTCAGGGTATCCAACCATCCCAGTGTTAAAGACAATTTCACCAAAAACAGTTGTAGAATAACCAAAACCTTGACCATCAAGAATAGTGCCATCATCAAAAACCAGATTCCCAAACTTGTTTGCGTGGTTTGATTTCTTTGTAGTTATTGTTACCCTCGTAGAGTCCGAATGAATGTGAATTTAAGTTTTGTGAGATATGTATAGGAATGAAATTGATCGCAGGAAAATATAGAATGTTTAGAGAGCTTTGAACTCTTCACTCCATTTATGATAAGCGCGAACCATTTCAATTGAAACACTTGGTTTTCTTCTTGCCATTATATCCCTGAAATCAGCTGGAGTGAGCTCTCTTGGTTGCACAGGTATTTCGCCTTCTATAGGTTCGTGATAGTTTGGAGAATTGAATATTTCATGAACTGTTTTGATTTGTGCAGCTTGACAGATGTCTTTGATATCACTTGCGCTGTATCCATCAAACAATTTTGCTAATTCAGCAGGGTTTACTTTAATACTTTTTCTTAGAGGTTCAGTGTATTCCTTAAAGAGATGTTCTCTAGCTTCAAGTGATGGTAATGAAACATAAATTCTCTTTTGGAATCGTCTTAGGAAAGGCCAATCAAGACTCCAGGGTTTGTTTGTGGCTCCAATTACATAAAGCATCAAATCTTTTCCTTTACTATTAACACCATCCATCTCAATTAGGAATTGGTTTTTAGTTCTTACTTCTCCACCTACTTCACTGTTTCTAGAACCCAATAAAGAGTCAACTTCATCTACAAACAAAATAACGGGTTTGCCTTCTTTTTCAGCATAATGTCTTGCCATAGAAAATAATTTTGAAACATTTTTTTCTGCCTCACCTAACCATTTGCTCATCATAGCTGACGCATCTACATTAATAAAATAACCATCCATCTCATTGGCAGTAGCAGCCGCAAGCATTGTTTTTCCTGTTCCAGGAGGTCCATAAAGTAACATACCCTTTGGCCATCCAAGAGGGAACAAATCAGGTCTTTTAGCAGGATATATGATTGATTCACGTAATGCGTTTTTAGCATCTTCCAAACCGACTACTTGAGCCCATGTAACATTGGGTTTTTCTTTCATTACAAGATCTTCAAAGTCATTTTCTTCTTCTTGTCTTTGCACAGATGCCTTTTGATCTTTTTCTGATGCTTTTGGATCAACTGCAGGCTCTACGCCACCAGCCTGTTGTAATGCATTAATTCTATTATGATAAGAGGTACATCTTTCTTTGTAAATTTGGTTTAGTTTACTGTGAGGATAAAGTTGTAATAGTTTTACAAGAGCGTCAATAGCTTGTTGATAATGTGAAATCGCCATACCACGTGCCCCTTGAGAATCAAATTTAATGGCCTCAGAGGCATATTTACTAGCAGTATTTTCTAATTCTTGGGGGGCTAAACTCATCTTAATTACCTACGCATATGTCCTTGAGAATTTTGTTGGTATTCTGTTGTGTTAATCTCTGTGGCAAAATGGGTTAAATTAATTGCACATGTTTCATGCTCATCATAATCAGGTCCATCATGATATCTCTTTTTGAAATCAGATTTCTCGGAGATATGTACATGCATTTCTTTTACTTTGTTTATAGAGTCTTCAGCTGAAATTATCAGTTCTGAGATTTCATCATCTAAATTCTCAAGGGAGTTGGCGGTATCAGAGATGATTGATACAAAATGCTTTAGAATTGAGCAAATCTCTTTTTTGTCAGCATGTTTGCATAGCATAAAATCAGCAATTCCAACAATTTTGTTTAAATCCTGAAGTTCATCTAAAGTGAGTTTGTTTATTTTGTCATCATCAGAAGGTTTGGTTTCGGATAGTTTTTTGTTAATTTTTGAAGAGAGTGACCTTATACGTTCAATATCCTTTGAAAAGTTTCGTGTAGAATTTAATATTCTCAAGTATTGCATACTTTAAAAAAATCAAGATTAGGGTACTGCTTACTTATTTTAGAGTCTACCATCAACTTTACTTCATTAAGTAAAGTCGAAGATTCTTCATTTGATTGACTAAAGTCAAATCTTGCATTTGTGAGTGCAGCAGAATCTAGTACTACACTTCCTAGATGGACTGATAATTCACATAGTTTTTGGCTACAATTTGGAACAATACCAAATAATTGTGCACTAATTGTTCTAATCAATTGGATAGCTGTAGGAAGGACTTGAGGAATGCTGTTTATACCAGATATTCTTCTGGTTCTTTTTTTTATTTGATAGAGAATTTCCAGAGAAAAGACAATAATTCGTTCCAGTTCAATTGCTTTTAGATGGGTGTTATCAGTTTCATCAAAATTAGCAACTAAAGATTTATTTGATTTTTTTAGGTCATGTCTTTTTTTCTTAAGAATCTCAACAATATCATCTAACAGATTTACAGAATATTTCAATCTTGGAACAAGGGTAACTGAATGAGATATGTTTGCATATTCTAATATGCTAACATTACATTTAATCAACATATTGTTGTGTGGTTCTAAATTTTGTATTTGAGGGCATTGTAACAATTATTTTAGTAACCAGTTACACCCATCTACAGATACAATTTTGATTTTTTTTGAGTATTTGTTTAAAGGAATTTAGCTCTCAATTTTACCTAATAACAAATCAAGTAAAATCATGGTAAATGAGCATGCATTAACAGTCAGTTTAGAAGAATTTGGATTAAGCAAATATGAAGCACAAGCATATGTAACCCTGATTGCCAAAGGAACAATTTCTGCAGGTGAATTAGCATATTATTCGGAGATTCCACGAACCAAAATTTATCCAACTTTGCTGAAACTGGAAAACAAGAAACTGACAATGATATCAAAGAGTAAACCGATAATGTGTACAGCAATTGCACCTGAAGATGCATTTGATGGAATCATTCATGAGCAAATCAACAAGGTAAATGCAATGAACACATTGGTTTCAAATTTGAAGAAAGCAAGTGAAGAAAGTAGAAAGTCAAGAGGAACTGAAGAAAAAAGATACATTCAACTTGGTGTAAACAATGTCTTGGCTCAACTCCAAACCATGATTGAAGGTTCAAAATCATCAATTAAAATAATGGCAGACCAATGGGGTTTCGGATTATTAGCTGAATGTAAAGAACAATTACTATCAGTTTTGCGTCGAAATCTAGATGTCAAAGTACTTGTTCTACCCTCACAAATTTGCTCTGAATCATACAGAGCAATTCCTGACGGAGTAGAGATCAGAGCATCAGAGATTACTCAAAATTGCTTTATTTTTGATGAGACTGAATTGTTAATGATAAATAATGATAATGGAAAGGGAGTAATTTTTTCATCAACTGAAATTCTTGCAAGTAATCAGGAAAAAGTATTTTCTAATATATGGAAGAGTGCAATAAAAACCAGAGCTCTTGCAGACATGACAAAAACAGAAGCGCAGGAGATCTACAAAATAATAAAAACTGTTAATGAAGCTGGTCTGATGCATATTCTAAATTCTATAATGATATCAAAAAAACCTGAATTCGATATGTTAAAACTATTGGAAAAAAATGGAATTTCTTTAAAGTCAAAATCACTTGATGATATCATAGAGATAATAGACGCAATAATGCAGATTACATGCTCAGGGCATGTAAACTTTGAAGCAAACACCAAAAACATCACAATTGAGTCAAAACTAAACAGTAATCATTCATTACCTTGGATTTCAATTTTGGATGGGTGCCTACAAAAACAAGGTTACAAAACTAGAATAATTTATCAAAATAATTCGAACAAAGGCGAAAAAGTCCACATTAAGATAAGTAAAAACTAAAATCAGACAAAAATAGACACAATAGTCTTGATTGAAGAAAAACTTGAATCCTTAGGAATTAAGCTTCAAAATCCTCCAACACCTGCAGGATCATATGTTCCTGCAGTAAGGACAGGGAATTTGCTTTACATTTCTGGACAGATTCCCATGGAAGATGGTAAAGTAATCTTTACTGGGAAGGTTTCTGATAATAACTTGGAAATTGCTCAAAAATCTGCAAGAATGTGTGCAATTAACATTTTAGCACAAATAAAAAGAGAAGTGGGAGATTTGGACAAAGTTTCTAAAATAGTAAGATTGTCAGGATTTGTAAATTCTGTTTCAGAATTTTCACAACAACCCAAAGTCATCAATTCAGCTTCAGATTTGTTTTTAGAGATATTTGGTGAGAAAGGAAAACACACTAGAATTGCGGTTGGAGTAGCTAGTTTACCTTTAGATTCAATGACAGAAATTGATGCAATTGTTGAAATTTCAGAATAATGAGAATAAACCTAAATGATTTAAAAAATACAACATCTCATGAACAATTTAAACGAAATAGAATCAGAAAAATACATTTCACTTGAAACATATAGAAAAAATAATCAACCAGTTAGAACTCCTGTTTGGTTTATAATTAAAAATGATTTGATTTATGTTGTTACTAGGGATCAAACAGGAAAAGTGAAACGTCTTAGAAATAATTTGCAGGTAAAAATTGCAACATGTACTATCAGAGGAAAAGTTACAGGTCAATGGATGTCTGGTACCGCTAAAATCTTAACAGAAGAAGAAACTAAAGACGCAGTAAAATGGAGAGATAGAAAGTATGGATTTATGGCTAAAATTGCCAAGTTTCTCAGTAAAAGCAAAGGGGAGCTTTTGGCATTCTCAATTAAAATTGATTAAATAATCGAAATTGTTAATTAATTCAAAATTCACGACAAAAAAAGAGTTTAGAATCTAAGAATTATTAATCTCGTTTACTGTTTTTTACAGATACATTTAGGGCGTTTTAGATGACACTTGTTACAATAATGTCTTTGTGTTCGAGCTAATGCCATAGTCAAACATTTCGAGTAAGTGGATAAAGGTTTACTGTTTGACTTTGATCCGAGAATACGCTCTGGTACGTAGTCTTTGATGATTTTGAGCCTATACTAAACTCAAAAACCACTAATTCTTAATTCTTAGTATAATGTATAATTTCATAATGACAGTTGGAACTGGCAATTGCAGAGTTTGTGGAAAACAGGTTATATTTGAATATGAGGGAAAAACGTTAACTACGGAGATTTTTGATAAACAAAAATGTAGTGATTCAAGATGTCATGGCGTAGGATTACTCCCACCACGATCTGATTCTTAATACAATCTAACGGTCTACAACGTAGACTAATCGAAAAGAAATTTAGCTTGTTACTTCCTTTACAATCTTATGAGTGAGGATCTCATAAAATCCATCATAGTACTAATACAGAATGACAGAGGAGATAAGGAGATTTTAATGCGAATCTTAAATGATCTCAGGAAAGATAAAAAGCCGTTTGGTCCAGACAAGTTATATCTCAAAACCATTATTGAAAAATACCTACCAGAAGACAAACATCTTCTGTAGTCAGTTAACATTTGACGTAAAAAGTTAATCAGACAACATGCTTAAGTCAAAACTAGTTCCTAATATGACGTGAAAATAATAGTAATTATCGCAATAGCATTTGTTTTGTTAATTCCCGCTAATGTATTTGCAGAATATATCATAGAAGTTAGAAAAACTATTCCAGAAATAATTCTACAAATAATTCCAGATCCTACTCCAGAACCAATTCCAGAACCTACTCCAAAACTAATTCCAGAACTAATTCCAGAACCAATTTCAGAACCTATTCCAGAACTAATTCCAGAACTAATTCCAGAACCAATTTCAGAACCTATTCCAGAACTAATTCCAGAATTAATTCCAAAACCTACTCTAGAACCTACTCCAGAACTTGCAGAACCAGAATCATCACTAAGTTTTCAAAGTGTAGAATGTCCTCCAGGAAGTTTTGAAAAACCATTTTCAGGTGAAGTGATAATTTGCATTAATGAGGCTACTGGT
>JACZTB010000048.1 GCA_022573895.1 Nitrososphaerota archaeon | reverse complement strand
TGCAGTTATTCCCAAATACAACAAGTTTGGATTTGATGCATAAAGCAGTCCGCCAATTACTGCAATCCATTGTCGTTTAGTTTGCGTGAGAATAATTTTGTAAATTAAAACAGATGTTAACGCATGCAATGGTAGATTTACTAGTCCTGCAAGGCCTGAGCTAAACAAAGAATCAACTAGGGAAAACGGCAACATCATAAGATGAGGTAATGGAAGCCAGACTGTTCCCATCTGTATTATTCCAGGATCATTTGTATCTACAAATCTTCTTGCACTATACAAATGAGATACTGCATCTCCATAGTATAACAAAGAACTCTCATCAATTAGGTACAATATTCCAACTGAAGCAATTCCCATCAAAATTGCAGCAATGAAAATTAATCCTGAAATCTTTGCCATGCTTTGTAGAACTATTGACATTCGTTGATTCACAAATTCCTAATTTAATAACGCTTCATAGCTAGTATGAAATAGGACCATTTTGTGACTCTATTTAGATAATAATTGACAGAAAATCAGGTTTCAGTGATAATTCCAACATTTAACGAGTCAGAAAACATCTGTAATGTCTTAAAGTCAATAAAAGAACATCTACCAAAAATAGATCTTGAAGCAATAGTTGTAGATGATAATTCTCCTGATGGAACGGGGAAAATTGTTGAAGAATATATAAAATCTATGAAAAATATGGCAGGCTATTCGATTTCAATTATACACAGAAAGGTCAAAGAAGGTCTAAGTTCTGCAATTCTTGATGGTCTGAAAAGCTCTAAAGGTGATATTGTAGTTGTAATGGATTCAGATTTGTCTCATCCTCCACAAATTATTCCAAAAATGCTAGATATACTAAAGCAAACTCAATGTGATATTGTTGTAGCATCTAGATATGTTACAGGTGGTGCAATTCACGGATGGCCATTTAAGAGAAAATTAATGAGTAAAGTTGCAACTAAAATCGCAAAGAAAGGATTAGGTGTTACTGCTAATGATCCAATGTCTGGATTTTTTGCATTTAGAAGAAAAATTATAGATGGACTAAAGTTTGATGCAATTGGTTACAAGATGCTATTAGAATTATTGGTAAAGACAAAGGGAGTTAAAGTTGAAGAGATTCCGTATACATTTACAAATAGAAAGTTTGGTTCAAGTAAGCTTGATACATCTGTAATTTTTGATTACTGCAAGTCTGTCTGGAAGTTGTATAGATATGGAAGAACAGTAAGAAAAGATGAGAGACGTACATCAGTTAGATTCCTATCAAAAGCTGCTAGATTCTTTACAGTTGGAGCATCAGGTCTTGGAGTTAATTATCTTGCATCGCTTTTGTTTTCATCTAGTCTTGATATGTGGTATATTCATGCAACTATACTTGGAATTATGTTTTCAATTAGCAGTAATTTTGTACTAAACAAGTACTGGACATTTGAGGATAGAGACTTTACACCAAAAAGAACTGCAATTCAATACGGTAAATTTGTAGGGTTTAGCTCTATTGGTGCACTAGTTCAACTTGGAATGGTGTATTATTTAGTAGATGGATTTAGTTTGTCATATCCAATTGCATTAGTACTGGCAGTTGGAACTGCAGCATTTAGTAATTTTATACTAAACAAGAAATGGACTTTTAAAGAAAAAGTTTGGAGTTAGATTCTAAACTCTGCAATTCTGACCCATGATACTTAGGTATTACGTATGAAATCTACGATCATCTTTAACCACGAATTAGTCTTTTAGATGATCAGTTTGAGGGGTTCATATTTTATTATTGTAGTATTAGCAGTTAGCTTGCTTTTTGGAGCAAATTCTGCTTTTGCAGAAGTCACAATTGTACCAGTGGCAGGTTCTCAAGCCCCAGGATGTGAAAAAACCACAGATGGGTGTTTCGTTCCAAGCACTGTAACAGTTAATGTTGGTGAAGTTATAATATTTTCAAACACTGACAGTGCAGCACACACATTCACAGCAGGTACTCCAGCTGATGGTCCAAGTGGTGAGTTTGATACCAGTTTGTTAACGGCAGGGAGTTCATATGATCTCTGGTCTCCAGATACAATAGGTGAGTTTCCTTATTTCTGTATGATTCATCCTTGGATGCAAGGTTTGATTGTTGTCAGTGGTTCTTCTACTACACCAACCCCTACACCAACACCTACATATTCTATTCCAAGAGGAACTGATGTTACACTAGCAGTAGGAAGCGGAGCACCTGGATGTGAAAATACAAACTCATGTTACACACCATATAGATTCACTACACTTGTTGGAAAAACAGTTGATTGGTTTAATGCAGATTCTGCAGCACATACTGTAACAAGTGGAACGCCAGGTAACGGACCAACCGGTGTCTTTGATAGTAGTTTGTTTATGGGAGGAACTACATTTTCTCACACATTTAGAGCCGCTGGTACATACGACTATTTCTGTATGGTTCATCCTTGGATGATAGGACAAATTGTTGTAAAGGGATTATCTACACCAACCCCTACACCAACCCCTACACCAACCCCTACACCAACCCCTACACCAACCCCTACAGGTACAATTTCAGTCTCTACTGATGACTTTCAATACAGTCCAGGTGATCTTGTAACAATCACAGTATCCACTTCAAAAAGTGCAAATGTTGCAATTAGTGTAATTGGTCCAAGTGGAGATAGTATTGTATCAAGATCTGTCTCTACTGATTTTAGAGGTAGTGGTTCATTGCAATTCAAATTACCTGAATCATCTCAGAATGGCTCATACAGAGTTGATTCAACAGCAACAATTTCAGGAAGTAAGGTTTCAGCCACTACAACATTTACAGTACAATCAACTTCAGCCAGAATAAGCATAATTTCACTGCAACCAACTGATCAGCAAGGAAATGCAGTATCGACATTCACAAAAGGTAAACTAGGATTTGTCAAAGTTGTCCTAAGTACTGATTCTAGTGTAAACTCACTTGTCACTATCAATCTATTTGATTCAGATTTGACCAGTCTGGGTATTGGTTCTTTCAAGACTACGCTTGGTTCAGGCCAATCAGAGATGACTTTGTCATTTTTCATTCCAGATTATGCGTCATTTGGAAAGGGAGATATTTATGCAAATGTGTTTTCTGACTGGCCAAGTCAGGGAGGAGTTCCCCTTACAGGTGAATCATCAACCCAGGTGAGAATACAATGAAGATAGTTTTGTTTTTAGCTGCAATGCTTTTGGTATCTATAATTCCTGTTGCATTCTCTCAAATTACAATTGATACAAACAAAGAACAGTTTGCTGGAGGAGATACTATAGAGATTAACGGCAATGTAGAAAATGGAAATCCAGGTGACTTTGTTGCATTAGAAATCAAAGATCCTGCTGGCGAAACGATTCTAATTAGAACAGTTACACTTGGTGAGGGCGGTTCATTTTCTCTTAAATTTAAAATCCCTGAATCAGGAGCTGCAGGGAGTTATTACATTGTAGTTAATTCTCAACAAGGAGGACAAACCATTACTGAAACAAAATCTATTACTTTATCTAGTTCTGCTCAGTCCAATGTTGAAAAATCATCCAAAGGTGGTGGCTGTCTTATTGCTACTGCAACATACGGTTCTGAACTAGCACCACAAGTACAACAACTACGAGAATTAAGAGATAATCAATTACTAAAAACAGAATCGGGAACTACATTCATCAACTCATTCAATGATGTTTACTATTCATTTTCTCCATACATAGCAGATTATGAGCGTGAAAATCCAGTATTCAAAGAAATGGTAAAGATTGCAATTACTCCCATGATTTCATCTCTTTCAATTTTAAATTATGTTGATATGGATTCAGAAGTAGAAGTTTTAGGATATGGAATTAGTTTGATTTTACTAAATGTAGGAATGTATTTTGTAGCTCCTGCAATTGTAATGATGAGGATTAGAAAGAAATGACATTACAAGAAATTTTTGCTTCAATAAAACCTGTACTTGATTCGTATATTACTGAAAAACATGAACTTGAAAAAAGAATTTCACAAGAGGGCACACTTCCAGATGAAATAATTGCACAATGCCAAATTCACAATATTGTAAAAATAGAGAAATTTGATGAAACAACTATAAAATCCACGCAGGAATTTGTAAAATGGTTCCAGGAAAATAAAATTAAGTTGATTGAAGGAGATACTGAGAACATATATTTTCGTTCATCATTACAAAAAATTGAAGGAAAAAAAGGAACTCAAACTGATGATTCCATAATTTTGTCACGAAGACATGGTTTAGAAGAGAATCAGTTTGAAGATGATGAGTTAGCAGCCATTCCTCAAGAAAAGATGCAGATCCAATTTATCTAAAAGACCGTGAATAAAACAGGGTGAGACTTTTCCTAATTCTAGGCATACTATCCCTCCTAATTCCAAGTACAGCCTTTTCAGAGCAATTCTACTACATTGAAGACCACAAAGTAATTCGCAATCCAGTTGTATGTGCATTTGAGTTTGAAGATAAGGAATTACCCATAGCTGAAAAACAGTTACTTGAAGAAACTAAAAATGCAGTTTTGGAATGGACTAACAAACTAACACAATTTACTGGAGATGAGGATTCCTGGAAAATGGAATACAAAGTTTTTCCAATAGAAAAACAACATGATTTTTTTGCAGAAAATGATTGTGATGTTACAATTTACTTTGTACGAGACCCATTATTAGTAGTGGAACTTTTTTCAGGATACACAGAATTCTATCCATTTGGGTTGTCAGAGATTGTAATTTTATACCTTCAACCAATTTTTTCAGACGAAGTGCTAAACAGTGAGACGTTACAAAACGCAGAACCAATTGGCTTGGAAAATTCAATCGATCTATATGTTGGAGAAACAATTCGTCATGAGCTTGGACATGCACTTGGTCTTGATCATCTTCCAAAAGAGGCAATATCATATGATTATAAAAATGGCATACCAGTCGGCTCTTCAATAATGATTGATGATTTAGATGGATTGCCCTGGAATATTGTTTTTGAAATTACAGAATATGATCTAAGGGCACTAGTAAATTTGTATGGGGAGGAGGGATTTGAGGATCCATTTTCTCTTTGGTTTTCATACATTATTGATTACTTGATTCTTGGAGGAATTGTAGCAGTAATTATTTTTCTTGTACATAGAAGAAGAAAACGATCATCTAGAAGGAATTTAATGTAATTTCAAAGTTAAAGTATCTGCATTTAATTTAAAACAAATCGCCTGCCACCAGAATGATGACAAGCGAGCGAATATGGTTGCACAACGTGGATGTTATGCAATTAGTGTTACGTGATACTGTGTTATAACATCTTTGATTTGTATACTTGAATATTCTATAACAAATTAATTTCACAGGGGAGTTCTGATGGCTCTTTGTCGTTACATTCACATTCAATTTCTTTCTTATAGTGATAATACATGAAACTCTCAGCACAAAGTCTGTCCTTTTTATCTTCAAGTAATGCGAATCTAAAATAAACTTGATAATTCAATTTTTTTTTAATACATTTATTTTCTTCCTTATCTGAAAGATGTACTAATAATCTTCGTTGTAAATTGTCACTTTGGCCAACATAAAAGACTCCTTCTGTATTTGATAAACGGTAAATTCCTCCTTTCTCAGGAATACGTTTAACTTGTTCTTCATTAAAGCGACATAGTAAAGGATTCCAATCAACACTTAACATCATAAATTTTTAGGCAGCACAACAATTTATGATTTCTTTTTCTATTCCTCTGTATACACTCCACATTTTCCACATCTAGGAATCTTCATCCTGGTGGCCATAAGATAACCACAACCAGAACACTTGACCTCTCTAAGCTTGGTCTTCTCCTTGTATCTGTCAGCTAGCGGAGTCATATTGTTTTTCATTTTTTCTTCTATTATAGTATTCATACTATACATATAAATAGTTATAGTATTAATACTATACATGGATAAAACGATCTTTGAATGTTCAAAGTGTGGCCTTGTATCCCATTTTACAAGACAGGATATGATAGACCACCTGAAATCTCACAAGGAGATCACACAATGATCACAGAAACACTTGAGATCATCAAACAGAAAGATGACTGGAAATTCACAGTAGAGATTAAAGAGAACGCCAAAGGCGAGCCAGACAGTATGACGAAACAATTAATGACAATCTTTTCTCATCCTTCGCAAAAATAATTCAAACCCCAACAATTTTAGCATTTAATGAAATTCCAACAAATGAACTCTACGTTATAACGTGGATTAGGGTAACTTTTTACGAGTAGAACGGGGGGATACCATTTTTTACAGATTGTCTGTAAAAAGGGTCTCCCCCCCTTTCGTGACTGAAAAGTTTGTTATGACTTGCGTTATGACGAGAGTTTGTTTGTTGGAATAAAAACGAAAAATTGAGTTAACCCTGTTTGTTTCCTTTGTGAGTAATTATTATCTCTTCGTCAAATTTCACATTAGGTATCCACATTTCATTTCCGTCATTTAATTCGATAATGGTTTTTGTTAAATGAATCTCTTTGATTACACCTACTTTATTATCAATTTCTATAATATCTCCTAAATTAACTCGTGGACCTAAGAATATACTTAGACCTGCAGCTGCATTTTTTAGTTTATTTTGGAAGGTTATACCCAACACCACTAAACCTACACCTATAGAAGCAATTATTTCGAACACATACTCAAGTAATCCGAATGAAGTTGACAGATACACTAGTTCAGCAACTATTGCTAACATAGAAACAACTACTACGATTTTGTGTGATCCAGTAAGTCCCTTGAACTTTACGCGGTCAATGTATTTGGCTATTAACATGATTGAAATGGTAATTACTATGGAAATTACAGCAAAGACAATTTGCGACATTAGAAATCGAATTCTTTTATTTGATCAGTAATTATAATCATTCCTCCTCATGCCACACCACTATACAAAGAAGTCTATCATTCAAGGAATTCAGTTTTTGATTAAGTAAGGAATAATGAAAGTAAATTTGAAAATGTTACACCATACTCGCTTTTCTATAGTTAAGATAAAGAAAAATTCACTAATAATTACAGTTAACAGTTATATCAAATGTTTAATCTTGGAATTATTAATATACCACGACTAATTCCTAAAATCATGAAATATTGTCATGACTGTTTAACTCCGATTAATAGATTTTCAAAAGAAGAGTATTGCGCTATTTGTAAAAAAGCTAGAGCTCTCAAACAAAACTCTACAGCTCAGGACTGATTTTCTAGTTAAACTATCAAATGGTATTTTTGCATTAGCATTTTTTTTGTTATATCTTTGAGGTCTAGTCGCTGATCAATTGTTGCTGATGCAACAGCATTTTCTATGCTGATTAGTTTTTACTTATCTTAATGTGGACTTTTTCGCCTTTGTTAGAATTATTTTGATAAATTGTTCTGGTTTTGTAGCCTTGTTTTTGAAGGCATCCGTCCAAAATAGAAATCCAAGGTAGCGAATGGCCACTATTTAGTTTTGACTCGATTGTAATGTTTTCGGTATTTGCTTCAAAGTTCACATGTCCTGAGCATGTTATCTGCATTATTGCATCCATTATCTCTATAATATCATCAAGTGATTTTGACTTTAAATTAATTCCATTTTTTTCCAATAGTTTGAACATATCGAATTCAGGTTTTTTTGATATCATTGTAGAATTTAGAATATACATCAAACCAGTTTCATTAACCGTTTTTATTATTTTGTAAATTTCCTGTGCTTCTGCTTTTGTCATGTCTGCAAGAGCTCTAGTTTTTATTGCGTTCTTCCAGATATTGGAAAATACTTTTTCCTGATTACTCCCAAGAATTTCATTTGACGAAAAAATTGCTCCTTTTCCATTATTATTATTTATCATTAACAATTCAGTCTCATCAAAAATAAAGCAATTTTGAGTAATCTCTGATGCTCTAATCTCAACCCCTTCCGGAATTGTTCTATATGATTCGGAGCAAATTTGTGTGGGCAGAACAAGTACTTTGACATCTAGATTTCTACGTAAAACTGATAGTAATTGTTCTTTACATTCAGCTAATAATCCAAAACCCCATTGGTCTGCCATTATTTTAATTGATGATTTTGAACCCTCAATCATAGTTTGGAGTTGAGCCAATACATTATTTACACTAAGTTCAAAGTATCTTTTTTCCTCAGATCCTCTTGACTTTCTACTTTCTTCACTTGCTTTCTTCAAGTTTGAAACCAATGTGTTCATTGCAGTTACCTTGTTGATTTGCTCATGAATAATTCCATCAAATGCATCTTCAGGTGCGATTGCTGTACACATTATTGGTTTACTCTTTGATATCATTGCCAGTTTTTTATTTTCAAGTTTCAACAAAGTTGGATAAATTTTTGTTCGTGGAATTTCCGAATAATAAGCTAATTCTCCTGCGGAGATTGTTCCTTTAGCAATTAGTGATACATATGCCTGTGCCTCATATTTGCTTAATCCAAATTCTTCTAAACTAACTGTCAATGCATGCTCATTTACCATGATTCTACTTGATCTATTGTTAGGTAAAATTGAGAGCTAAATTCCTTTAAACAATTACTCAAAAAAAATCAAAATTGTATCTCATGTAGGTGTAACCGTGGTTACTAAATTAATTGTTACAATGCCCTCAAATACAAAATTTAGAATAATAAAATAATATGTCGGTTAAATGTGATGTCAGCACATTAGATTGTGCAAACATATCTCATTCAGTTACACTTGTTCCCAGATTGAAATATTCTATAAATCTGTTAGATGATATTGTTAAGATTCTTAAGAAAAAAAGACATAACCTAAAAAAATCAAACAGATTTTTAGTTGATGATTTTGACGAAACTGATAATTCTCATCTTCGAGCAATTGAACTAGAACGAATTTTGGCATTTTCTTTAGAAATTCTCTTTCAAATAAAAAAAAGAACTGGAAGGATCTCTGGCGTAAGTAGTATCCCTGAAGTCCTTCCCACAACTATCCCACTGATTAGAACAGTTAGTGCACAATTATTTGATATTATTCCAAATTGTAGCCAAAAACTATCTGAATTATCTGTTCATTTAGGAAGCATAGTACTGGATTCTGCCGTACTTACAAAGGCAAGATTTGATTTTAGCCAATCAAATGAAGAATCCTCATCTTTACTCGATAAAGTAAAGTTGATCGTGGACTCTAAAATAAGTAAGCAGTATCCTAATCTTGATTTTTTTAAAGCATACAACACTTGACAATTCTGAATTCTAAACGAAACTTTTCAAAGGATATCGAACGGATAAGGACACTCTCTTCAAAACTTGATAAAAAACTATCCGAGGTTAAACCTTCTGATGATGATAAAATAAATAAACTCACTTTAGAAGAACTTCAGGATTTAAACAAAATTGTTGGAATTGCTGATTTTATGCTATGCAAATATGCTGACAAAAAAGAGATACACTCAATTCTAAAGCATTTTGTATCAATTATCTCTGATACTGCCAACTCCCTTGAGAATTTAGATGATGAAATCTCTGAACTTATAATTTCAGCTGAAGACTCGATAAATAAAGTAAAAGAAATGCATGTACATATCTCTGAGAAATCTGATTTCAAAAAGAGATATCATGATGGA
>JACZTB010000047.1 GCA_022573895.1 Nitrososphaerota archaeon | reverse complement strand
ATAAATTGATTGAAAAGGGTTTGGTTGAAAGAAAGATGAGGGATACTGTATTGACTGTTGTTGTTCTTAATGAAAAAGAAGCCTGTGTTTTATTTCCAAACCGTAAGGGTGAAGCAGACATAAGTGAGATGTTCTATGGTAATGATCCAATGTTTCATGAATGGTGTCTTGATTACTTTAGATACTGTTGGTATGGCTCTGATGTTTTTCAAGAAAGTAAATTAGAAGAATAAAAGTACAGTTATCGAGTTCATAGTCTTGAACCAAAACTGCAAGACCCTTTGGCGTCCATTTTTATCCCCAAGAAAGGTTCAAGCCTCTATGGATTTGAACTCGTCTTAATTTTTAATTATTTCAAATGTTTACGTAATATATCATTAATAACACGAGAAAAGCTTACTGACTTTGAAGACTCTCTGATTAGTTTTGCTTGACGAAGTCTAAGTTTTTTATCATTATCATCATCAAGTATTATTGTAACTCTGTTTACCATAATATGATTTGCTTAATTTGATATTTAAAAAAATACCCAAATCATACTAAACGACAATATATTTGGAAATTTCTTAAAATATATTCTCTAATAATGTAATTTGTGAAGTATGCTAGATATTGTCCAGAATGTTCTAAACAGGGACTAGAGTCAGAACTAAAACATGAAGGTTCAAAAATAACTTGTATTCAATGTGGATTAGAAATTAATTCTAAACTGTAATCTTTTTTTCATGAAAAACACTTGATAGTCTTGTTATGTCTCTTGGGAAAAACAAATCAACAAACCAATCAAGGCCTACTCGAATCTTTTTTTCATTTGTAGGAAGAGTTGAAAGATAATATTGTTTCCAGATAAACCATGCAATGATTCCTCTAAATTCATGTCCCAATAGTAATGCAACACCGTTATTTTTTCCAATTTTAGCCATGGAACCTTTTGTGTCATAAATGAAATCCTCCTGAAATCCTACCCCATTGATTTTGTGTTCAAGATTTTTGGCAACTGTCTTTGCCTGCCTGATTGCATGTTGGGCTGTTGGTGGATATGGTTTTCCACTGCGAGGATCAACTGAAAATGCACAATCCCCTAATGCAAAAACTTCAGGATGGTCTTCAAGTTTGAGTTGTTTATCTACTACAAGTCTGCCTGATTGATGATGTTTGGTATCTATTTTTTGGATTACATCATCAACAGTATTTCCACCAGCCCAGATCACAGTCATGGTTGAAATTTTTTCTCCATTATTCAATACTGCAATATCATTTGAAATATCTTCAAGGCGAGTGTTTGTATAAATTGTAACTCCAGCTTTTTGTAAAGCTTGTTTTGAGTATTCTCCCAAATTTCCTATTTCAGGTAATATCTTCTCTCCTGCAGATACTAAAATTACTTTGATATTATCATGTGAGATATTTCGATAAAACTTTCTAGCTGTTTCTCTGATAAAATCATTTAATTCACCAACTGTCTCTACTCCTGCAAAACCACCTCCTACAACAACAAATGTCATTAGTTTTTGTTGTAAGGTTGGGTCTGTTTCTTGATCTGCATCTTCGAGCATACTAATCATGTGATTTCTAATTATTATTGCATCATCTAAACTCTTTATTGTTAATGAATTTTTTTCAATGTTTGAATTTCCAAAAAAGTTTGTCTTACCACCCATTGCCAAAACCAAATAATCATAAGAAAGAATTTTTTGAGATTTATCTGACATTCGTTGTATGGTGACTTGTTTTGAATCAAGTGAAATATCTACAACTTTGGATTGATGGAATCTGGCTCTCCTACAGAATTTTCTAATTGGTGTCGCAATATGTCTTGGCTCTATTGTTCCTGTAGCCATTTCTGGCAACATTGGAGTATGTAAGAAAAAATTTGATTCGCTAACAAGGTCAATATTTACATCAACATTGCTCTCAAATGTTTTCTGAATTTTATTTAGAACACCAACTCCTGCATATCCACCTCCTAAAATCAAAATCTTTTTCATTTTTGAAGATGGATTTTTATGAACATTTTCATTATGATGCTCATAGGTTTTGATATTTGAAAATTCAATATTACAAACACGGCACAAGTAATTTGCTCCTATCTTTCTTGTTAATAATGAACTAGTAATTCCTAGAGTTACACCCCAGACTATATGCATAAACAACGAATTTATCATCTGACTAAGAAAATTATTCTCAACTTCTTGAGCTATTTGTGTGGAGGTCATCTCTGGATTAATTTCTGATAAGATCTCTACAGTATTTGGCCCTAAAAATATTTGAGACACAGGAATTGCAAATACTGCAAAAACTACAACTCCAGAGATAACCCCATATACTAGTCCTTTAGGAATTTTGGAAATATTAAATCTCAATACCCTATGCAGAAATATTCCAGTAATAATACCAATTATAGTTGCAACAAAAAAGTGTAATACCAAACCGACTTCAGGTTGTGAGGAATTTACAACTTTGGCCATAACTAACAACATTACATTATAAGATGAATTACCAAACAAATCCAAAAATATTCTAGGTAGATGCATTGTAAATGCACCAACAACAGATCCAATAACTACAAAAAATATTTCTTTTCTTAATGAAAAATTTACAATGAGTTGGGAATGCGTAGAACCCATTTTTCTAATTGCTTTTAATGAACTTAACCCACTCTTTGAGAGACTCTGTTGATTTTACCATCATTGGGGCATTTCTTTTTACAAATTCAATTTCATCTGAAGGTGTCTTTGGTTTACTATTTTTGTAATCATCATACGTTGATTTTCCATCATAATCAACAAATGCAATTCTTGCACCAAAGCCAAAACCTTCAGTGACCGAGCTTTTTACAAGAGGTAGATATTTTTCAATGTCTCTAAATGAGCTTACAGTTTTCCATACATCATCAGCTGATGCATTAATTGTTCCTTTAACTGAAACGTTAGTCATGAGATTCAAACAGTTTTCTCTTAATTAACGGTTTTACCAAATTTTCTTAGATTTAGAATAACATCTAAATAAAATCAGATTATTAATTCATTACAAATTGCTAGAAATAAAACAGCTTCAAAAAAAAATTCCCGACCTGGAGGCGGCGATAATTATATCACATAATGGTGACATGTTGGACTATGACATAACTAAATCCTTTGATCAGGATTACAAATCAGTAGAGAATCTGAAAAATCTTGTTTCAATGAGATTTAGGATGGGTGAATTTGCTGAATTGTTTGGTGGTCTTGAAACAACGATAAATAATTTCAATGACAAAGTCATGGTTTCAAAATCCATGCCAAATAAGAAAATCATGATCCTGATTCTAACAAAAAATGTAAATCTGGAAAAGTTAAATCAAGCGTTACATTCGTTATGAAATGATAATTAAATTTCAATTCCTGATTGGTTCTGAATTATCAGCATGGTACCACAGTTTGGTATCATGATAGAATTAATTTGGAATTCACTTTAAAACAATTCAAAGGCTTATTACGTTATGGCGATGAAATATTTGCTACAACCAATGAGTGAAAAAGAATCTTCAGATGCTGGGATACTGGTAAGAAAATCTCATGAGAGAATCAAAAGTTACTTTAAAAATGATTTTGAGTATGACCAATTACCCGTTCCAAGGTCCAACGAATTTTTGAGACAGCATATTTCAGAAAAACTGTCATTGTGTGTACTATACGTAGATTTGATTGGTTCTACTCAATTGAGTTCAAAATTATCGCCAGACATCTTGTCTTTCATAATTAGGTCATTTTGTCAAGAGATGGCATATATCATTGAATACTATGGGGGCTATGTTTTAAAATTCGTAGGTGATGCAGCAATAGGATACTTCCTTACGGGTGATAAACCAAGTCTTGTTGCAGAAAAAACTACAGAGTGTGGCAGATCTATGATTGAAGTAATTGAAAATGCTATAAATCCAGTTCTAAAAAAGGAAGGATACCCCGAACTTAAAGTGAAAATAACTGCAGGTTATGGTAAAGCAATTGTCATTCTTTATAGTTCTGACAAAAGTAAAGCCCATATTGACATAATTGGTTTATTACTAAACCTTGCTGCAAAAATGCAAAGTGTTACAAAACCAAATCAAATTGTTGTAGGCGAACAAATTTACAATAGATTGAATTCAAAATTGAAGACTTTATTCCAAAGAGTAGATACGGATACAACAGGTTGGAATTATAAAATTTTAGATGGGGAAACTTATTCAGTTTACGCTTGTTCACCAAAAGTATTTTGAGATATACAAATTTTGGTGTTCAATTTGGAAATTTTTGACTTAAACTTAACCCGATTACATTAAATCAGATCGAGACATTATAACTAATATGGACATTGGATGGTCAAAAACATGCAAACTCTAAAACCTAGAACAATTGAATCATACGCCAATTTTGAGATAAAAAAGCTATTTTGTGGTCTCTTTGTTTGAAGTAGAGGAACAACAAACAGAATTAGAATTATTTCAGTGCTCAGAAATATGCCAAGAAATAGAAACCAATTGTCAATCGAACTTGATTTAGATTATAAAAATATTCAACACCATCTAAAAGTTCTCGAAAAAAATAATCTTGTAATAAAAACTAGAAATCATTATGATGTAATATATTGTGTTTCAACATTATTTGAGAATAGTGAATCTGTATTTGATGAAATTGTTGCTAAATTGAATAAAGTGAGTGATAAGAAATGACAATAAGAACCATTTTCCAGACGCCACCATCAAAAAATCTCATAAACGTTGGTTTACTTGCTGTTAGGTTGGGCTTAGGTGCTGGATTTCTTTGGGCAGGAATAAACAAAGTATCTGATCCTGCAGCTTTCGGAATGATGTTACAAAACATGGCTGGAATCGATCCAATGATGGCTCCAAACATGGCTCTTCTTATTGGAAGTCTAGAAATTCTTTCAGGAATCTTAATTTGGATAGGTTTGATTACGAGGATAGCCGCTGCGTATCAGCTCATTGTTCTAATAGGTGCACAGTTGATGTTTGGATTTGATTTTACAATGGGACCAGCAATATGGAAGGATCCTGCACTAATTGGGATTACAATAATGTTATTGCTTTATGGCTCAGGAAAGTTCGGTTTGGATTATCGAATTTCAAAAAGCAAGGATGCTGAAGTTCAGTCGACTTGATCCAATCTAATTTTTCTTTATTTTACACCAACAATTAGTGCTACACTCATTTATTTTTTGATTCATTGTCTTTCTTAACAAGTAAACTAGAGATAATGCCAGCTATGAACAAGTATTGAAAAATATCATTTGGTGTTTAGCTGCTGATATCTATGTTTTATCCTAATGAAGCAGTATGACAAAAAGAACTATGAATAGAGGTACTTCAGTAATAGAAGTGGAAGCTTGTCCTTCCAGTTCAGCAGGAGTCCTCTACCAAAAATGTCAAGAAAAGAGTATGTCTTCTTTACCTCCAGAGACAGTAATTTCCACAAAACGTGGTACTGGTAGGATGAAGGTCTCAGAGTATCCAAAAGTGGAAAGCAATTTACCAAACTGGGGCTTTATTACTACAGCTAGAGGCACTGGAACACGTAAACTCTAACCCTTTCTTTTTTTTATTCAAATTTCCAATTTCGTTAAAAACACTTTGAAATTTGATACGAACTGTCAGCCGTTATGTAATTTCTTTAATCCGTTTAGGGCAGTAACATAAATATCATTTATCATCTTGGCAACTTCTTCCTCAGGCATTCCTTTTGGTTCAAATGTGCTTGACCACTCCACCTCACACCTTCCATTTCCAAGGTCTTTTACCTTTACTTTACTAAGATAATTCTCAAGCGGCATTGGAGAGCTAGTTATGGAATAACTGAATGTTTTAGCATCATTATCAAAACTTTTTAATTCCTCTTCAATTTTTCCTTCTCCTCCACTTTCATTTGGTATAATACAAGTTCTTTTGGCACCAACACCTGAGCCTTCAACTGTTGAGCTTTTAACTAGTGGAATATATTTTTCCACATCTCTAAATGAGCTTAGAGTTTTCCAGATCTCATCTGCTGCTGCATTAATAGTATCTTTTACTACTACATTTGTCATTGTTTTTAAAAATATTCGTTGCTCCTATATTTTTGTCGCATTAGATTAATTCTCTTAATTTCTTTTCTTTGTATAATTTTATGGCAGTTAAAGCATTAAATCCAAAAATTACAACAAGCCCTAAGTAAGCTAAGGGTTGACTGTATTGAATTAAAACAGCAGAAACACCTGTTCCAAAAATACTTGGCAGTAACGACAATGCGTAGAGCCACCATCCACAACATCCAAGAGGAACTAGTGAGAAAAATGAGAAAAATGATGTTACTGCAGTACTACTAGCATTTCCTCCAAAGGCTTTTCTCTTTACGTTTAATCTGCATCCAAGTACTTTACTTTTATCAGACAGATAGACCTGCAAACCTATTCCAATACCCATACCAATTATTACAATTGAGTTTAATTGAAAAGCCGCATTTATTGCTGCAATAGGTTCCAAAGCAGGCGTTGTAAAAACAACTACCGTTAGATAAACAACAATTGTCATGATTCCAGCTAAAATAGCCTTTTTAACGGGATTCATATTCGACCATGTCCTCACAACCAGGCTGTTGGTCAATTGGGATTTCATAGTCTGACTCAATTTCTCACATCTCCAAATAGATCTGTATCAGGATGAAATGCTACCCATGCAAACCAAAATCCAGGCTCGATGGGTATTCGCTCCAATTGTTTTCCTTCATATTCACCAGATATCGATAGACCATCATTGTTCCATTCAGAATTTGTTTGAGTGTCAATAATTTTGTTATCTACATACACAAATTCCAAAACTTGATCATTTATTGTTCTATCAAATGCTCTTGTGTTTCCTGAAAACTGAGATATTAGTAGAATAGACTTGTCAAAAATTTTATCGTTAATGAGATAAAAAGCCTCGACATCTTTTTGGTTGTAAGCCTTGTAGATGTTACCTTGATGGAATCCAATTATAATTGTCTTGGGAGGTAACCTATCATCTTTGTTTTCTACTGGAAAAAGTATTCTGGGATCAGTGTAATAACTGCCGTAGGGATCAACTCCATAAGGGCGAAGATGGCCCGTATCAGTAGTTAGAACTAATGAGTCTGGATGTAGAGTCTTCCAGTCTTTCCAAGTAATAACATCAAATGGAATTTTGTTTAATTCTAATCCTGCTAACTCGCCAACTATTGCTGTACCTAACGCTTGGCTCCAATACGATTCTGTTAATCTGTCATACATGACAAGGTTACTGTTGTATAATTTACCAGAAGTTCCAAATTCGACTTCGTTACCGTTAATGGTTCTTTCAAAGACTTGGTTTGTAAAACAAAGAGGACAATATGTAACAACTACTGGTATGTCACCAACATTATCGTTTACAATCTCATGCCAAACTAGGATAGAGAGCGGATATGCCTTTATTTCGCCGTTTATTTCAAGTCCAATTACCACATCATTGTCTGATACAAATTCTGCTTCATTTGCATTTACAAACTTGGGATTATCAATCGAAGGAATACCATCTTTTGGAGGTCCACCAGATCTAATTTTATCCAAAGGAACTATGTGTTTTACTCCGTCAGTTGTAATCACTTCGTATGTATTTCCAGAAACAGCCGAGGCTGATGATTCAAATAAAGAAAAAATAGAGAGTGATGCTAACACCATGATTCCAATGGCTGAATATTTTCTGTTGGTCATACAACTATCACAGTTCCAGTCATCCAAGGGTGAATCGAACAGAAGTACTCGTATTGTCCTGTTTCAGTGAAGGTGTGTGTGAAAGTATCGCCTGCCATAACGATGCTGCTATCAAAGACACCGTCAGGACCATCCTCAAAACTACCACTGGTGACAGTATGAATTGCAAATGAATCGTTGTGCCATGTTACAGACTCACCTACGCTTATGGTTACTTCACCTGGCAAAAAGCACGAACCACTTTCTGCACAGCTGGGATCAGAGGCTTCATTTGGTATTATTACTTCAGTTTCAGCAAATGCGTCTTGCGATGCAATTATGACCACAAATGTAGCCAGAACAAGTGCTGGGACTTTGACCCATGAACTTTTTATTTTTTTATTCATGTGTTGGTAATAATGAAAACTCGAGATAATGTCAGCTAAGAACAAGTGTTGAAAAATATCACTTTGTGTTTAGCTCGTGTTATGTATTTCCCTTACTAGTTAATAGACTATGAAGACAACGAGTTGTCCAAATTGTAACCACACAAAGGGAGAGTGCAGCTGTCTTTGTTGTTGTCCTATTTCGAAAATAGGCTGCCCCTCTTGTGTTGTTCCAGTTTTGGCCTACAGAGGTATCAAAAAACTAATCAGGAAAGTTAGGGAGTAAAGCTGAAAATGTCAAAAATAACTATTCCGCATATCCCTGCTTATAGTTCAGAATCATATAAGAGTAAAGAAGAAAAAGAAACAAAGAAACAAGCTTGTGGATTTTGCCCTGTGGACAAGTGCCTTTTAGACTGTGCAATCTGTTCTTAAGATAAAAAAAGTGATTCTACATTTCACGAATTTTAGAAACATCATAGGTTCCTGCCTTATTCCAAATATGATCAAAGTAATCAACACACCATTCATGAAATTCTGGATCATTACTGATAAAGGCAGAATACATATCTGGTTCTCCTTTTAAATCTGGAAAGAAAAGTATTCCAGTTTTTTCGTTCATTACCATCATAGTCTGAATTTTTTTCACCATTTTTCTTTTGTAAATGCCATCTGAAATTAGCTTCCGTAGTCCAGAACTTGTAAGTTCCTTTTTGAAACCTTTGGGAGCTATCGTATTTTCTCCATGTATTAAAAAAATCTGGATACCCTTCTTTGCTTTTGATACTTTTAGTTTAAAGAACTCTGGGGGTATTTGTGAGGTAATAATTCGTAAGTACTCTTTGGCGTCTTCAGCTAAAGACAACCATTTTTCAACTATAGCAAAATTTCCATGAATCAATTCACAATTACTCAAATTTCCAATTCTTTGAAGAAACTTTGGCGACAGATCTGAAGGGAAATGCTCTTCAAAATATTCCTTGTACTTGTTGACGAAACCAAAAGAGCCTAGTTGGGATACCAAAATTCTGCCATAGGACGTAAGTGCAAAAAACCCATCCGAGTCTTTTTTTATCAAGCCTGCATCGGATAATCTAACAGTATTCCGATGAGTCTCCTGGATTGTAAGGTCTAGTTCTTTTGCTAGTTGTGCTGACCTCCTCTTTTGTTCTTTCAACATCTGAAGAATATCATATCGGGTTTCACCTGCTAACTCCATGAATACTTCAGAGAGAGAATTGCTTGATTCTTCATCCAATAGAATCATAAATGATTCTTCTTTCACTAAAAGGTTCCCACATTATACATATGGGTATAATTTCTGACTTGTATTTTTTTTGAATTAGAAAAAAGGGGGAGAAAGAGAATTTTTACTTCTCTAATCCTCTACTGTGCTCTTCCTACGTTTACTGGATCTACGCTACCTTCAGGTGTGCTGCAGAGGCTGGCTCCGCAAACAATGTCATCAGTTGCTGATCCATAGGATTTTGGTGATTGGGTGCCTGGGCTTCCCTCTGCTTTTTGTGCAAATGCATCATCAATAAGTTCTGGTGCTAATGCTACCATTGCTAGAGGTAAGATTGCAAACAATCCAATGTATTTGGTAATTTGTTTCATTATCTCTCTTAACAGATATGCAGGGATAATGTCAGCTAAGAACAAGTATTGAAAAATATCACTTTGTGTTTAGCTGATGTTATCTATTTTTTTTAATTAGGTTTAGCATGAAAAATATAACAAAAGAACAACGGGAAAAAGAGGTGTCAAATCTTTTGCCAAACTCACCAAGTATCTCTTGGAAAGATCTTCGAGGATTAACTTGGACACTATTTGAGGAGGAACTATAAAATGATTAGACAATATTTGAGCCAAGAATTAGGTATTGCATATTACAGAATAATGAGTAAATTTGTGCAGTACAGAAGAAATGTATCCAAAAATAAAATATCTTCTATTCAAGCAAAAGTTTTACCAAACGAGGTATTTG
>JACZTB010000087.1 GCA_022573895.1 Nitrososphaerota archaeon | reverse complement strand
CAGCGTGGAAATGTTACAGATGTGGTTTAATCTTCAAACATGAAGACCATGCCAACCTACACAATGATGTCACTAATCATTCTACACAGCAGATAGAATTGATCAACGTATACCTTCTAAAAACGAATTGATATTTTTCAACAACTATTCTTAGCTGACGTTATCCCCTCTATACATTAAGAGAGGCTATGAATAAAACACAAAAATTCATAGGATTGCTCGCAATCTTACCGCTAGCATTAGTAACACTAAGTCCAGGCTTAGTTGGTTATGCTGACGCGGTAAATGTAGGAAGTCAAGATGTAATTGGCCGCCCAGGATACAACCCTGATAAAGTATGTGGAGACCGCCTTTGTTCTGGAAATGATAGAGCAAATGTAGGAGGTCAAGATGTAATTGGACGCCCAGGATACAACCCTGATAAAGTATGTGGAGAAAGTTTATGTTCAGAATCTGCATCTGCCAGTTCAGAAAAGAGTGAACAGAAACTATCAAAATCTACTGGAAGTGTTGAATATGATGCCTTAACTGCCCAATTTGCAGAAAAAACTCAGGAGTTAAGAATTGCCAATGCAAACGGCGACTCTGATAAAGTTGCAGAATTACAAGACGAACTAAAAGACCTACGAAACCAAATTGCTGAGTGGAAAAATAATTAGAACAAAAGGTATTCTATAATACCAACCTTTTTCTTTTTTATTTACATTTCATAACGAATGTAACGCTTGATTTAACTTTTCCAGATTTACATTTTTTCGTAGAATCAGTATCATGATTTTTTTATTTGGCATGGATTTTGAAACCATGACTTTGTCATTGAACTTGTTTATCGTTGTTTCAAGACCGCCAAACAATTCAGCAAATTCACCCATCCTAAATCTCATTGAAACAAGATTTTTCAGATTCTCTACTGATTTGTAATCCTGGTCAAAGGATTTAGTTATGTCATAGTCCAACAGGTCACCATTGTGTGATATGAGTATGACAGCTTCTAGGTCTGGAATTATTTTTTGAAGCTGTTTTATTTCTAGCAATTTGTGATCATATAACAATCTGATTTTATTTAGGTATTATTCTAAATCTTTTTTGTTGATATTTCGTATCAAATGTAATTTGAAGGCTTAAAGATTTTTCAATCTGTCAACGATTTCATCGAAGACAATTTCATTATTCATGAATAACTCTGAAACACAATATATTACACCATAATTTTTTCCAAATTTTGTTACAAGATTGTTTCTTTCAAGAATTTTTATGTGGTGTTGAATGCCTTTGTAATCAATACCAAGTTCTTTTGCTAATTGGTTTCTGTTGCTTGGTCTTTTTCTGAGTGCTGATATGATTCTAATTCTGTTAGTTCTCCCTCTACTTCCTACAAAGAGAACCCAAAACACAATTTTTGTCTGAAGATGGCTTTTTGCTTCAATTGTTCTAGCCTTTAGAGTTTGCATATATTTTCACCATCAATGTACACAATAGTCATAACGTCTAGATCTGATTTAATGTGATCGGTATTTTATGAATTTTAATCAGGTGTATGGTCATGCGTTCCTTGTGCGTGTCCCCTTGCACGAAGGACAAATGCTACTACTGCCAATGCAATTGCAACTCCTATCGCTGCTCCAAAAGCTGCCATTGATGCTTCAGCCATAGTGTTATCACTCAATCATTTTATTTAGGATTATATTGCTAAATTAGTTCGAATCTTTCAGAAATTTACGATTAACAGTTCGTATCAAATGTTAATTACGAATAATTTCTAATTTCAAATATTGATCCGACTCAAACTATGGCAATTATGACTAAAACACATTGTTTGAATCGAACCTACAATGATTTTTCTGTATAATTAAAATACATTTTTCCAAATCATTTCTCTTTTCAGACATAGATCCACTAGAAATTAGGATTTAGAAAAACAGTTTGTATCAAATGTAGACGGAAGCCAACGAGGAAGTATTCCCGTGTGGTACTAGATCAAGTATCCACAACTCAAAGCACGTGTTAGCTTCCGTGTTTCAAATAGCTGTTTCAGAGATAAAAAGACTCGGCAACAGTTCGTATTAAATTTCAATGAAATTTGTTTAATTTTCAAATACAGATTAAACAATTTGGAAGTAAAACAAGGCTAGTTTTTATGTCTGATAGGATGATATATTTTGTAATGGTAGATGCTGAAGTTGCAAAAGATCAAGGTCTTTCCTCAGGAAAGGATTATGGTGGAGATGCAAAGTTCAAACCTCTAAAGGTCGAATGGGAAGTTTCCGATGTAAAGATAGATGAAGCCGAATACTATGTCAACGAAATTACAAATCAATATGCAGATCTTGTTATACAGAATGCCAATATTGGTGCCAACAAAATATCCTTTGAAATAGGCTCACCCAGTATGGATGATATCACAGCAGAAGATATCGCACAAAGACTGAAAGAATTCTTAGAGATGAATATTCCGCCCTTTAAGTGTAAAAATACAAAGGTGCAGTAAACACCTATCCCCATT
>JACZTB010000086.1 GCA_022573895.1 Nitrososphaerota archaeon | reverse complement strand
GAAGTCATTAATTCTATGAAAAACGAAGACTTTGACAGATTTACAAGGGCAGTTATTGATTCTGTTCACAAAAAGCAAGGATATGATGAACAGGCTCCGACACAGACTGTTTGACGACATTTAGAAACTGTCTCTAGAATAAAGCACTGTAGAACATGGAATTACTCGAGTTAGCTAACATTTGATACAAATCATTAGAAAGACGATAACAATGAAATACTAAGAGAGTAAATAAAAAATATGGTAGGCGCCATTATTATCCCTCTCGCAGTTGTTGCTGTAGTTGGAATTGCAGGCTATTTGATATATCGTTTTGGTTTGTATGATTATTTGTGTAATAGATCTGTCAATAATACTCTACGAAAATACAGCATTAAAAAAACTCAATTTCAGATAATAAAAGAATTTCACGAGGGCAAGGGTGAAAAGATATCTGATAAAGAAATCTCACAGCTAGAGAAACATTACCGGCAACATGAACCAGAAGAGTTTCTTTCAATGTACGATGCTACAAGAGACAAATCAAAAAATAACGATAAGGGTAAGATTTAAAAAAAATATTTAGGGTTTAACTGGTATCTGAATGAAAGGAGTTCCACCTGAACCTACTACAAGTGGCAGCTTACCATCCCATGCCTGTGTTTTTAGCCATTCCAAGTAGTTTGGATTTTGCGCCAAGGCTGCGTTAATAATTTTAATTGCTTCGGCCTCACCGTTTGCTTCGGCAATGTTGGCTGCTGCAAGACCTTCTGCTTGTGCTGCACGTTGTCGTGCTTCTACCTCAATTCTTCTAAGGTCGTTTTCTGCCTTTAGTGCCTTTTGCTCTGCCTCTACTTTAGATTCGATTGCTGTAGAAAAGAGTGATGAGAATTGAAAGTCAGTAATTGAGATGACTTCGGTTATGAGGTTGTATACATTTAGACGCTTTGTGATCTCCGCTTCAATGTCGGCCTTTACCAGTGGTCGTTTAGTGATCAATTCCTCTGCGTTATAATTTGCCGTAACTTGTTTTACAACCTCCTCAACTGCTGGCGCAATAATTCTATTTTGATAGTTAAGACCTACCTCTTTGTACAGGATGTTAATTGCTTCGGGATCTGGATGATAGTTAACCGTCACCTCAGTTGTAACTGTCTGAAGGTCTTTAGAAGCTGAAGATGTTCCTTTTACAAACAACAGTGTCCTGACCTCCATATTTACCACAGTGTCTTGAAATGGTACGACAAAATGAAGCCCCTCATCCAGAGGTGGAGAAGTTACATCAACTGCATTCCAATGTAGTAAAACGCCTCTGTGGCCTGCGTCTACTATTTGTACTGCTGCGGACGCCATCACTCCAATAACAATCAGTGCTACAATGCCAATTGCGATTCCTTTGACTAGGTTCACGTTCATGTTAATTTTTGGCCCTTCGTATCTTGACAATTTATTTCCATCATATCTCTAATATCAAGAGTATATAATTGCATAAGAGGCCTTAACGGTGTCTTACATTTATTATAAAAGATAACCGAAGGAAAATCTTGAGACTGTTTTTAAGTTGCTTTTACAAAAATATGAACAAATTTATGGTGAACTAGTCAAAAATTGATGAGAGATGTCTGATCATTTTTATTGGATTTGGATTATTTTTTTAATGTTTCCACTTATTCGAATAATTCAACGCTACCTCAGAAAACGCAATATACAAAATTACACCCAGTCTTCTGAAAAACATCTTGAAATGCAACTTCAAACAAATCCGAGTGAGACAATAGGTACTCCTAGTCGAAATCTAACAAAACCTGAAACAAAGGACATGCTCGTTTTGGGAGAACTAAATCGTGGAGCAAAAAGTTTTGAAAAGATGCAAAAAATTACTGATCTTGAACGTGACGAACTAATTTCCATCTTGGACGATTTAGAAAAGAGGGGCCTGATGAGAGTAGAAAAAAAGAGTGGCTTCTTTGGTACCAAGATTGTACTATATGTAACTGATAAGGGCTTCAAAGTTTACTATTCTTGAAAGTTAATTTTCTACTTCATTCAATGTTAATTATCAACAAAAAATATCACAAATTTTTGATAACATAGGAACGTTTACGTCATGACCTTAGGTTCCACCAGCCTCACATGCACAATAGCCAAACTCATCTATCCTGCTGTTGCAAAGGGGACAAGACTCACCATATTCCACTTCAGAGGCCTTCTTACCAAATAATGCAAAATGTTCATCAATTTCTTTGGGTATCAAGTTTGAATCGTTATTCGCCTTCGTTTTATAGCTGGAACAACTGAGACAGTATTTTCTCGGTCTGCCGCGATAAGACCTAACCTCTAAGATTATACCACATTTCTCACATTTCACTTGTTTTCGTTAATCAATTGGGATTCAAACCTTAACAACCTTCGCTTTTTTTTTACATTTAGTACGAACTGTTAATGATCAATTATTTTGGATTGTGACGTAATTTTTAGAAACGATTATTTTCTAGTGTAAAATATCATCATTATGGGAAAATTCACCTGCCGAGATTATGGTTTTGAATGTGATTTTGTGGTCGAAGGAGACGATACTGC
>JACZTB010000046.1 GCA_022573895.1 Nitrososphaerota archaeon | reverse complement strand
CTTACTAATTTGGTTGGTTCCCCCAGCAAACTCTACCATTTGGGGTACCCAATGACCAGATGTAAAGAACGGTTTGATCCACTCTATTCCAAGAACCTTTGGTTTTGTGGTGTAATTTTGATTTTTGATATGATCAATTCGATTTTTTAGGGAATCACGGAGTTGTCTCCCTTCATTTTCCTTGCCAACAAGTTTGGCGACCACACTAATGCTGTCTAAAATTTGTTCCAGGTTGTGTGGATCTACAGAATGTAGCTGTGGTTTCTGTTCTAGAATTTGCATGGCCTGCTCTACCTGATTTGTATGAGCTGCACAGACCTCGCAGGTTGTTTGCGATAGTATTAGGTCAGGTTTTGCGTTGATTAGATTATTTTCATCCAGAACAAAGATGTCCTGTCCATCTCGCATCAGTTCACATGTCTTTTTGTCTATTTCTGGACTAGACATCGTAGCACCATCAATTACTGTATCAATAACGCGCGGCTTTGTTTTTGCGTCCTCCGGATATAGACACTCATGTGTCACACCAAACAACTTGTCTTGTGCTCCCAACTCATAGATAAGCTCGGTTGCACTAGGAAGAAAGGAGACAATTCTTTCAGCCGCCATGATTCCATTTCGTTTTTGTTCTTTAAACATCATGCGTTGATCTATAGTGAAACTATTCCATTAGGCAACTTAATACCAGAATTCTCTATAGCTGAATCGTGCCTGATTCCCAGGATATTAGAAAGGCGATTGAGGTAAAATGGAACGAATACCTGTCGAAATATGGGAATTTGTTCTCATCTGATAGTATCTCTGGGTCTAGTCCGCCATCTGTTTTCGTTGGATCCTATAACTATCCGAAAGTGAATGTTGGTCCGATGGTTCCACCAGTCCATGGTGACACCAGCATTCTTGATCTGCCGGAAAGATGGACCGGAAAATCACTCGATGAAATTGTCAATTATAGATTAAACTTGATCAGAGGTGTCCAAAAGGTTCGCGTAAATGAGCCAACCGGCAGATTCATTGAGGATCTACAAGAAATGGCAATGTCAGAAAAGCCAACTGACTCTGACATCCAGTTCTACAAGGAAACAAGTCCTGTTGGGTTACTCGATGGGTACAATGCGCCGTTTGGTCCAATTGGTGAGATAAAGTCTGTCAAGTTTTCATCCAGCGTTTCGGAACGACACATCGAAAAATCATACTATGACCGAGATCTCAAAGCAACAGACGCTGTTCTGAAATTGTACAATTCTGGAATAGAGATCTCAAAAATTCAAAAGTGTTTTAGCATAGGAATGTTTGGCAAGAAAAGAAAACTCGTTCCAACTCGGTGGAGCATAACAGCAACTGATGACATCATTTCAAAATCACTAATCGATGAGACACTAGATTATCCTTTGATAGATGGAAATCGAGTTTTTCATTTTTCTCATCTGGGAAATTTGTTTTCTGTTATTCTATTTCCACACCGATGGTTGTACGAGATGATTGAGGCCTGGTATTCCAGTGGAGTGTTGGGATTTGGATCTGATCATGAGGATGCCAGAGGAATTGATCATCCTCCTGCAATAGCCGGTGCATATTTCTCTGCGAAACTTGCCGTTGCGGAATACCTGGTGAAACATCAAATCCAAAGTGGTGTGCTGATACTTCGAGAGATTAGACCGGAATATGCCATCCCAGTTGGCGTCTGGCAGATTCGAGAAGGGGTACGGGCTGCAATGAAACAGAAACCCATTCTAGCTGATTCGTTTGAAAAGGCACTCGATGTTGCGATACGACCCTTGAGTATATCGACAAAGGAATGGCTTGCCCATGGAGATATCATTAAACTAATGCGACAAAAGATACTCTCAGATTTCTTTTAGATTTTCATTTGGTACAATTGCCGATTAACAGTTGTTATGAAATGTTAATATGAGTTTCAAAATTCCTCTCCAAGCAGTGAATCCATATCAAGTAATTTAATCACCAAGGTTTAAGACCCCACATACTTCTAGAAGGCATGGTTAATCAAATTCCTGACATCAAACAAAGTTGTTTAAGATGTGGGAAGAAGACACTAATCACAGATACCGAAACAGGTGAGATTTTTTGTGGTGGTTGTGGCTATGTGTCATCTGAGCGTGTAGAAAGTACTGGTCCTGAGAGGCGCTCATTTCCTGATGACAGAATCAATAGAGAAAGGACTGGAATTGGTACATCTTTAGCAATACATGATCAGGGTCTGTCAACAGTAATCAGCCCAACAAACAGAGATGCCACAGGAAAACCTCTATCAAACTCTATGAAAAAGACTCTCAAACGTCTAAGAATATGGGATAGTCGAAGTCAAAATGAACGTATTGATAGGAACTTTAGACAAGCTTTTAGTGAACTTAACAGACTCAAAGATAAACTCTCCCTCTCTGACTCAGTAGTGGAAAAAGCTGCATACATCTACAGAAAGGCTCTAGACAAAAAATTGGTAAGGGGTAGATCAATACCTAGCATGATGAGTTCAGCATTATATGCTGCATGCCGTGAGATCGGAACCCCAAGAACCCTCAAGGAGATTGCCGAGACAGCTAATATCAAAAAAAGAGATCTAGCAGCATGTTACAGACTGCTAATAAAGGAATTAGACTTGAAGATGCCCGTCGTAGATTCAGTACAAAATGTGGCCAGAATTGCCAGCAAGGCAGGACTTTCTGAAAAAACAAAACGCTATGCAATTGAAATTCTTAGAAAAGCTGAAGAAAGTAAAATCTCAGCTGGAAAAAATCCTATGGGTCTAGCTGCTTCAGCACTTTATCTTTCTTGTGTTAAAAATGGCGATGATAAAACACAACGGGATATCTCAGAAGCTTCTAACATAACCGAAGTAACCATTAGGAATAGGTACAAAGGACTTTCAGAATTGTTAATATCGTCTTAATAGTTCCATTAACAGTTTGCAAATATTCATTCAATTCCAGCCCCTCCCGTAATATTTTTCTTAAACTCTCCCCTCTTACGAGAGCATGTAAGTAATTCTTCGGAAGAATGTTTACTTTTTGGTCTCCCACACATTGGACAGACTTCATCCCCTTCTTTTGGTCTAGGTGGCTCTGTCATTACATAATGTTACAGCGAAATCGTTTAAGAGATTTTCATTATGGTTTGTTATTCCAGTGTAGAGAAATGACTGATCTTCAATCAATGTCAGCATTACAACATGGCATCTTGCCATGTTTTTTCTTATAGTCTTCTAAAAGATGTCTTTTTCGTTCTTTTGGATTTTCAACAAATGTTCTTTGATAAGTATGGGTTTTTTGTTTACAAGGATCATTTTCAAAGTTTGTGTCAACATACTTTGCAAATTGATTCTGAAGATTCTCGCTTTCTCCAATGTAAATTGCATCCAAATTTTTATCATAAAGAACATACACAGCAGGCTTGGCTTTAACAAATTGAGCACTTTCAAGCCACAAGTGAATTTCATCATCAAGAATCTCCATGTAGATTTTCACTCGCCTTCATGATATTAAGATAAAGACGGAAGAGAGGAATAATCAAAGTCTAAAAAATTCTAAGAGCCAATTTTTGTCTTATCTTGTGGATGTGTCAGATAATACATCTGCAGGATCCCAAATATTGCTAACACCGCTGGGGTTTTCAATAATTTTAATTACGGCTCCTCTCTTAAAATGAACAATTCTCTTATTGCCATCAGTAGAAGTTGCTTCAAGGGATGCATTTTCTACTAACGCAATCAATTTAGGTTCGTTTGTCTCTGATTTTGGTACTAACTCCCAATCTGATATTTTAAAATCAATATAATCTGCTGATTCATCTGACATGTCTTTTCTAGATTAAACTAAGAATTAAGAATTTTTAGATTTTGGAATATGATTTTTACAATAATAATTTATTCTAGTTACACCTTTATCCTCATCCCATGTAATACTTCTAGAAGCTGGCTCACCGCATTTTTCACAGACATTCATAAAATATGTCATTCATTCAAACATTTAACAATTAAGAATTTTCAGGATTAAACAAGTTCGAATCTAGAGGGACTAGGTACGTTCTTTGGTCTTATTTTGGATCCAAATTATCAAATGGTAATTAGATATTATGATGTGGAAGCCAGCACTAGGTTTCTGAGAAATGCCAATTAACTTTTGGGAATGAAACCTAGTAATGAATGGTTTCAGACTTCCACATATTGGAAAAGACTGTCATCCAAATAAGTGATCTGTATCAGATGTAAATTTAAAAAATGGAAGCCAGTACACGGCATTCTGACTTGTCTATGTTGACCATTGAATGTCAAAATGGTATCTTGGTAGGGACCATAAACTAGTTTCCGTATATTGTGAAAGATCATCATTCAAATAAACAGTTCATATCAAATGTTAACTAAAAACAATATGGCCTTTTTGAACTAAATATGCTATTGCAGTTTCTAGTTCTTCATCTGTAATTAAATTCTCATTATGCCACAAAAACAATTTGCCTGTCCATAAATCAGGCCTCTAACTGCCATTTTTTTATCATCTTTTTTTGCTATAAAATACATCAAAACACCACCCAATAATCCAAGACAGAGTGGTAACCAGTATAATTGGTTAGTAGGTTTTCTATCATTGATATAATCATGCTTTTTCAAGAAAGAGATGCATCTTTCCATCTAGTTAGTTTTCATGGTTATTACTAATTAAGAATTTTTAGGATTAAGATCCGATTTATCTGAAAGTATGACCATATTACTTGCGCATGAAGGGTACTCGTTACTGTATTGGAATGGCAATTGCTGCTGTTGTAGTGTTCGTTGCAGCCTCTGTTTTATTACCTTTCAAGTAAACACTACGAATTAAGAATTTTTTCAGTTTAGTCCTCTTCTTTCTTTACGTAAAAAATCATCACACCAAACTTAGCCTCATCCAAAGCACTCTTTTCGTTTGTTGAAACCATTTGTGCCTTCTTGACGCGAATATTTCCTACTTCATCCAAAAAAGTGTTCACAGATTTATCCAACTCAATGGAATCACCTGTAAAAAATTTCGCTTTCATATTCAAAGATTCCTACTATACTATTTCAATTTTATACTTTGATCAAAAAATTAGTTTTTAAGAATTTTCAGTCTCAAATTCTATAAAATGACTTTAATGTTAGAATGAAGTAGTAACGTATTACAATGCTATGGTATGGTTGGTTAGCCTTTATGGTTCTGTTTGGTGGTTTAGGTGGATTGATAGTTAATGGTATGGATTATAATTCTATTGTTGAAGGTAAATCATCTTCTAATGTAGGTATATCATCTTCGAGTGATGCAGCTACGTTAGATAAGTTAGAGAGATTGATTGAACAGGTTAAAGATCCTAGTAAGGATGCTGAAACATTTGCCGAGTTAGAAAATGTAATAATAGAATATCTTAGTTCGCCAGATAATGTTAAGAGATGTCAGAGTATTATAGATGATATTAAGGAGATTCAAGACGATGTTTCCACAAACCCATTATTGATGAATGATAGGGAATTGACAGAAAAAGCTGGTCAGTTAATGTATGATCTAACTAATACCTATGGTTGTAATGATCCTAGAATTAAGGATAAATTAAACTGGCCTTAATCTTTCTTAATACTCTAAGAATTTTCAGGGTAACTTGAAAGGGTTTTCATAAACCATACAACTTCTTGATGATCTTCAGCTTCCTCTTCAACGCCTTTAGGTATCGGTCACAATAAGATAGAAACAATTCATTATCAGGTCCTAATTTCTCCATCATTGTATAACAAAAATTCATTATCTTATGTTGCTTCTTTCCCTCCTTTTCGAGAATACGCTCAGTTAATCCCTCATTTTCGTCCCTATTTTGTTCGTAAGTGTGCCTAGAATTGACGTTACTCCTTCCCAAAGGAGAAAAGGGGGGTTTTCGTCTCAATTTCATCTACACCTCCATTCTGTTTTCATTTTTCTAAAAGTTCTAAGATGAATTGTGAATAGCTCTTGGCACCCTTTCTCTCTCTTAATTTGTCTCTAATTTCTTGCCTTACCGCAATATCTACTAGACCGTAATGCATCATACTGTAAGAATAGCTAACTGTATTTTAGGGGCGACTGGTTTCCATCGACTTCTTTTCGTTGTTCTATACTTTCGATGACAACATGGACAAAAGATTTCATTAGTTGTGATGTAGATTGTACAAATACTACAGTATTTCTGACCCCTTGCAAATCCTTTAACAGGTTCTGCTTTTTGCCGATTGCAATATCCATTACATGAACAACTTATGAGACATCACAAAAATTATCGATGCTTGTCGATGCTTCGATACTGCCCATTTTGTGCGTAATTTTTGGTGTTTGAGCATCGATTTTGTGAAGTAACTCTAGCAATTCTTTAGGAGTTATCTCTTGGTCATTTTCATCAAGTATCTTTAGGCTTTCTGAGTTGTATCGTTGCTCAATGAATTTTTTTACGAATGAATCTAGGCATGATGTGTTAAGCATCGATGTGTCGATCAGTGTAGATTCTAAACTAGCTTCATTGTTTAGAAATCCCTGTGCTAATGTGTAGATGTTACGTGTTCTGTTATCAGGATCTTGAAATTCATCTAAAAACCCATGTTCAACTAATGGTTTCAAAAATGATTCTTGAAGTTTTTGTCTATCGGCGGTTCTACCTTTCTTTGTGATGTAATCAGCTAACTCAGTAGCTGTTAAGCATTTGAAGTCTACATCAATTAGGTGTTTTTCCTTTCCAGTTTCTAATATTGCACATCTAATGTAATCATTAAAGAATTTGATTTTGTAAGGTTGTATTTCTCGTGGTTCTTTAGTTAACTTGCAAGCTTCTTCTATGTCTAATCTAGTAGTTATTGGAGTTTTGATCTCATCATGAATTATCTTTGGTCTAAACTTTGCATTAGCTAAAGTATGGATTATGATGTTGTTGTTTAGAATTTTAAATTGTCTTGTTCTGAATCCTGCATCGTCTCTGAATAATTTCTGAATGCCTAGACCGTAAGGATTGCAACATTTTCCAAAATCTTTTACATAATTGATAATTTGTTTAATCTTTTCTTTTAGCTCTTCAACTTCTTTTTCTGAAATAACTTCTTCTTGGTATATCGAATCTGGAAGGCTTGAATGAATTGCTTCAAGCTCAAGCATCTTTCGGTATTTTTTAGGACTTGTATTGAGAGAGATTGTATTGAATCGCGTGTTGATTTCATCTGTGGTGTCTCGTTTTTGTTCATCTTTGGCAGAACAATAAATCACTGCTGGAAAGCCACGAATAACAAATTTTTGACCTAAAATCGTGCCTGATTTTGACTTATTTACACTAAAACTCTTTAGATTTTCTTGATCATGTGATAGTGTTGCTTTGATGGAATCAAATAACTCAAAGCTTTGAGAGTCAACTAAAACTATTATTTTATTTGTAAAATCAACAAGGTCATAAACAGAATCCTTTAATTCTTGAATTTGTTTTTCAATTTCTTTTTTAGTTTCTCTGTCTATTGTTTTTTTTAATTGTTCTTCAAGTGGTTTTAATGCAATATCATAATCCTGATAATTTCCTGTACCGTTTTCTATCACTTTTTTAGAACAAAATGTATATTTGAATGATTGTGGAGTTGCTTTTGCAAGTATTGTGATGTTTTCCTGAGGAAATAATTCTGCTAGCTTAGTGACAAGATAGGTTTTACCCTCGCCACTTGGTGCAAGTATTCTAGTATTTTGTGGATTATTTGTCCAAGCTGAAAGAAGTGTCAAGATTATTTGTTTGATATTGGTTTCTTCTTCCTTGATTTCCTTACTGCATGCTTTAACAATATCTTCTAAAACATTCAAATTATACTCACCAAATCTGGTTTATCTTTTAACAAACAAATTTTGTTAGATCCTTTTAGTTCAGCAACTAAACTATGAAACCACTCATCAAAGTGATCATTGAAGTAATTGGTGAAAGTTTGTTCTACTGTTGTTAATTTGTTAATTGGTATGGGCTCTCCAATTTGAAAACCTAAATGATCTTTGTGTACTTGTTTTATTTTTCCAAAGTATTCATGTTCATCATCCCATGATCCACAGTCTTCACCTGTTAAGAGGCAAAGTTTACAAAACCAATTAGCCATTTTGATCACCTATTGACTTTTTAGTTCTACAAATTGGGCAGGGATCGAAGTCCACCGTCATTTGATCAAGGCGTTGGGAATTGCATTCATAACAATGTGAAAAAAGATTTTCTAACTTTCTTGATAGTATCTTACCACAGATATGGCAAGATTTTCCTTTCTTCGAATATACCATAAGATTAGGAAAGGTAAGGTTATATCTGAGTTCATGTCCTGTTATATAGCAGGACAATATGTTACAACAGGCACGAAAATCCAGACGGGTAGCTCTTTTTTCTGAAAATGAGAAACTTTTCTTGGAGAGTAGCAAATCATTTGATCGTAAACAGAAACACGAATTTTTTAAAAATCTTGATCAACGATTTGATGAATTATTAAAAAACTTGGAATTAATGAAAAGATCTAAGTCATTAAAATCGTGGAAATCATTTCGAGCCTGGCGATATTATGGTTGGTTTAACTTAGATATGATTAGACAGGCTTTTGATAATACACAAAGAATCTATGTTGAACGACTTAAACATTCCACAGAAGGTAAGGGAAAGAACAAACGACATTTCTTTTGGCTTGATATAAAACCGTTAAAAGATAACAGAATAGATGACAGAGCTTTTAATTCAGAATTTCTTTTTAGAGGTTTAAGAAATTTAAAAGATAATGATGAATGGATGAAAACAAATGGAGAATTGATTTTACAAGTTTATGAAAAAAATCTTTTACCGACTTTGGAAAAAAATGCTATAACTATTCGAGATATACAAAACATTCTAAAAGGTAAAACTAAACCAAAGAAAGAAGAACCTAAACAATCTCAATCAAAATTCTTGAAAGAATTTGCAAAAGATCCAAGAAATAAGGAAATAAAAAAAATTACTGATAGACATTTTAAAAAGATGAACAAACTACTTGCTAAATACGATTCTAAAATTATTCAATTATTACCTGATTATCATTAAAATAAAAAAATAGAGGAGTTATTCGAAGGTTAGAATCAACTCATCGAACATTGCCCTTAACCAATCAGGAATTTGTCCTTCTGATTTAGCTCTCTCCATGATTGTTTTGTACCATTTCTTTTTGTCTTCAAAGTGCTTTCGTTTTTCTTCTTCAAGTGCTGAATATTGTTTCTGTATTTCTAGTTCTTTCATCTGTACTCTAGCCATATCGTCGACTGAAAGCTCTGGTATTGCATACTTGTATTGGTTGAACAGTTTCTCAAGTGTGGGAACGTTATAGGAATCGTCCAATTCTACTACAAAGTTCTCTTCGTCGTCACGATAGACCTTATGACCTGCTAATTTCTCAGCAGTCGAGTTCTTGACTTCAGGCGTATTCTTTAGAATGGTTATGAATCGCTTCCTAAACGCATGGTTTACCATTGTAGAATAACGATTGTTTCTCTTTTCTTCAACGCATCTAATTCCTGATTTGTCAACAAGTCTAATCATTAGACAGATCAATGCTCTTAGCCCTATTGGCCTTGCTTCTCTTGATGCATTCCCTCTTTCAGATGAGTAAGTCTCTCTGAAGAGAGGACTGTTAGGAGTTATGATCTCTCCATCGGATTTTCTTTTGTTGAGGTAGTTATCTAAGACCTCTGAAGCTTCTGGTGTTATGATCGTCCAGTATTCTTCGGTACTTTCTTCATACACTAGCACACCTTTACAACCTAAAGACAAATCCAAAAGATGCCTTTTTCTTAGCTCTGGAATGGCTCCAATCCTAACTCCCGACGAAGCTAAGAAAAGAACCAGAGCCTTACTTCGTAGGTCTTTTGAGACTGCAAGAATCCTTTGAACCTCTTTTGTGGTGTATGGCTTCCTTCCCGTCTTCTTTGTCTTAGCTGGAAACATTCTGATTATTTTTTTCCAGCGTAATTCAACGTCATTTACCTCAAGAAATGATTTGACTCCATAGAAGTAGTAAGGAACTGAATTAGGACTAACTTGTTGTTTTATTTTTATAATCCAGTCCTCTAGTGCTTCTTGAAGATTATCTCTTCTTGATAGTTCATCATACGAAGCAGCCCCAACAAATTTCATGAATCTACGGAGCTTGTCAACGTATGTCTTGAAGCTATGTTCGCTCTTGACAGAGTTTTTTAACAATAGAATACTTCGTTCCATTGGTTTTTCGTCCTCTTCAGTGTATTTTAGGGGCGTTTCTTTTCGCAATTGGCGGGCATTGAAATCTACTTATGATTTAAATTGTGTTGACATGGCTTTTTACCGATCTTAATGCAAACATTGACTCCAAAAAAAGTTGGCGATATGGAATACATCATTGAACCA
>JACZTB010000085.1 GCA_022573895.1 Nitrososphaerota archaeon | reverse complement strand
GTTGGTACAAATGCTTCAATTCGTTTCATGTTTTTGTTACATAGATCATTTATTAAAACATGATTAAAAATTATCAAAATTGAATCTAATTTTCATTAACGTTTCATAACATCTGTCAACAGAATTACCGAACTGTTGAAATCTAAGAATTAAGAATTTTCAGGCTCGTAGTTAGGATCTATATCTTCAGGAGTGGGATTATTTGAACTCCACATGAAATCATGTTTTACTTTTTCATGGTTTGGAAGGTTGTTGACAAAATCAGCATCCCAATACATTACTGGACCACCACATTTCTTACAAATTTTCTTTGGCGTAGAATCTGAAATCATGTGATATACAATCAAGCATATTGAACAACCACGATCAGCCATTAGCATCTATCCAAGATTTCATTCATTGTAAGCATCTTTTGGTGTGAGTGTGTTTCTTATTACAATTAAGATTCTTTAGAATACTTTGCTCGATTTCATGTTGCTCGTGTTCTTTTACTTCATAGGGTAAAAGATCCTTGCCACAAATTGAGCACTTGAAGGTTAGATCGATCATTCTTCACAGTCTCTATGACAGAAACAAACACAGTTCTTGTATTGGCACTCATCACACCTTACGGCCTCACATGATTCTGAGAGGAGAAGTCTCATTTCTTTAACTCATCCTTTGCTCGTCTGTATTCCTTGAGAGCCTCATCCACTGCGTCTTTGGTTGATCCGTCTGTGTGGACTTTGATTGTAATACTAGGCTCTTGTTTGCTGTTCTCACTTATTTCTACAGATACTTTGTAGGTGTCTTTTTCCTTTATGATTTCTAGTACTCGCTTTTCCATACTTTTATTAGGTTACCTAATTATATTAATGTTTAGGTTACCTAATCTTTATTAAGAATAGAATTAATTATCATGTTATGCTCGATAAGATTGTGAAACTTACAAAGTCAGTTAATAGAAGAGTAGGAAAAGATGTCTATTACAAGCACATTATCACCATACCAAACAAGTTTTTGAAAGAGTTAGGTTGGAATGAGAAGACAAAACTAAACATGAAGACTGAACGGAAAAAACTGGTTATTGAGAAGGAATGAAATCTGAAAGACCAGGAAAAAGTATTCGGGCTGACAGAGTAATACGACACAAGATGAAGAGAAGAACAATTAGGGCAGAGGATCTTCCTGAAATTCTATCACCAGATGAATCTTTAATTAAATTCATCAGAGAGGAAAAACAAGTGTCTTATCAATCACTTCAGGCACATTATTCAGGTGTTCCTGAAACAACTCTAAGGAGTAGAATGTATGCCTTAACTAGAGTTGGGGTTTTAAAACGTGAAAAGTGTCTTTGTGGTCAAGGTTGGATCTATCAACTTAACAAATAATTCCTAGTGTTTTAGAATTTTCAGCATTAACAACTTTCTAAAGATATGTCTTAAGACATATCTTTAGGTTGTTGGCGTGCAAACCAATTGTACATTTTTGATTCTTCTTACAAAAAAAGGTTATGTAATCACAACTATTCAAGATAGAAATTAAGAATTTTCAGGATTTCGAAGAAGTCAAAGTTTTACGGCTTCCTAATCCTTTCGTAAGATACTGACTCAATATCGCTGAAAAACTAACATAGTTAACACTTTTTTTAACTAATCTAGCTTGTTCTTTTCTAATTTTTCTAATAAGTTCCTCATCAAGCGTTATTGTAATTCTTTTTTTCAAGTACAATGTAATATTATACTGAGAATTAAGAATTTTCATCTGTGGATAAAGGCTTAAAGGGAAAAAACTGATTATTGAAAAAGGAATGAATTTAGAATATAGGAAGGCATATCTTAGAAAATGGGAAGAAGAAAACAAGGAACATCGTTCAGCATATAAGAAAAAACATTATCAAGATCATAAAGAAGAAATCAAAAAGAAAACAAGGGAGTATTATCATAAACAGAAAAAGAAATGAGCGTTCTAGTTTGGATTGATCCTCTAATCTTATGGCATTAAGTGGTTTTGACAAAAAATTATTGAATGATTTGATAGATCATACTATAAATGATATTAGATCGGTTGTTGAATTTGCCAGGAAGCCAGAGCTTAGAAGTATGTTTAAAGATAGAGATGGTTTTGATTTTTCTTTGGGTGTTGCTGTGACAGAAATAAACATGATGTTTGTTGAAGGGTTTAAGCTGAGAAATAAAAGAGAATTAAACAAAGAAGAAAAAGCTGAGCTTTTCAACTTTTTTGGAACGAGAATGTATGAAATCAAAGAAGCTATTTTCAGGTGTGGCTAAGGCTTAAAAGAATTGAAGTGTATTATAGAGTATCTGAGTGAGGATTACATAATATTTAGTCTGTGAAATTGTCCATCTCTCCCTCACTTAGATTTTTGACATTCTATTGTCCTGAATCTGTTTTACGTAAATCGTTTAGAATTAATTTTCACAAATCATGGTGTCACTACAGACTTAATTAGTTCAGATAATAATTAAAAACACCAAAAGAATCATTCGGGGGGGCCAAACTTGCTTTGATCCGCATTTCCATAAGGCCCCTCCATCAAATTAATTATAGACACATTCATCCCTTCCCA
>JACZTB010000084.1 GCA_022573895.1 Nitrososphaerota archaeon | reverse complement strand
ACTAGAACGGACATAAGAAAAATGCTACTAATACTGATACTCATTATACCGACTGATTGAAGGATTTGAATATAACAATTACGTAGGATTGGTACCAAATTTTGTAACAACTCGTATCAAATGTCAACGCTGTACTCCGTTAAGGCCTGACCCTTTTTTGGTTTTAATTTGGTTCCCTGTATAGGAACTGAACTAAAAGTTTGAATCCTTAGAGACCCGCACCGTTTATGGGATTAATTTAGTTCCATTCAGTGGATACAAACTAAAAGTTCAACTCTCTACTCTATTGAGACCCACACCGTTGTTGGTTCTAACTTAGACCCGAATAATTCCTTGTTCCACAAGATACTTGATTCCAGAAACAAAATCATCATCGGATATCAAACCGTCAGCCCACCATCCAGCATTATTTCTTACCCAATCGGGTAAATTTTTTCCTCGATCTAATCCCATTGCACGCTTTTCGTCTTTTAGTTCCATTTTCTGAGAAACTTCTAGAAGGTCTGGAATAACCATAATGTTTTCTTTAATCATATACTCTATGCCAGAAGTAAAGTCATCATCATCTATTGTGCCTTCGGACCACCATCTAGCATTGTCATGAATCCAATCAGGAATAGTTCTAGTTATAGATGAAACATCAAAGCTTTGAATGTAGTAAGGAAAAGTAAACGCAACGTAGATTTTTTCACCCGAGATGGCAATGTCGTGTGGTTTATCAAATTTGCTGGGACTTTTTCCCTTTGTACTAAATTTGGTGATGAAGTTACCATCAAGATCAAATACTTGAATACGTTCGTTAAGAGCGTCTGCAACGTAAATACTGTTAGCTGAAATTGCAAAATCATGAGGTCTAAGGAAGAGCCCATCTTCTGTACCGTATCCACCAAACTTGGTGATGAAGCTACCATTAAGATCAAATACCTGTATTCCATAACTGTTAGAATTTGTTAGGTAAATTCTATTGTTTGATACGGCAATATCACGAGCTCTATGAAATTCCTCATCGCCTGAACCTATAGAGCCAAACTTGGTGATGAAGTTACCATCTAGGTCGAATACTTGAATGCGATCATTGATGGTATCTGCAACGTAGATTCTATCATCTGAAACTGCAATGCCATATGGGTTATCAAATTCTCCATTCTCAATGCCTCTTTTTCCAAACTTTTGAACAAAATTTCCATCTAGATCAAATATTTGAATACGAAAATTCTTTGAATCAGCAATGTAAATTCTATCATGCGAAACTGCAATGCCATGTGGTTCACTAAATTGCCTATCCTGTGTACCATATGAACCGAATTTAGAAATTTGGTTTCCTTCTAGATCAAAGATTTGAACATCATTATTAAGAAAATGAGCAATGTAAATCCTATCATCTGAAATCGCAATGCCATATGGTGAAAGAACTTTAGCACCTGCTCCGCCACCACCACCTCCCCCTCCACCTCCATATTCTTCAGAAGTTGGAATAGAGGGCACCATTACCAAGATAAGAAGGACTGATGCCAAGATGAGGGATAATGCTTTCAAGTACATGAATAATTAAGATTCATTTGATAAAAAATTTCATAACAACTGTCATGAGTGGTTCGTATCAAATGTTAATTAGATTTTGATTATTCCTTGTTCAACAAGATACTTGATTCCAGAAACAAAATCATCATCTGATATCATACCATCAGCCCACCAACCTGCATTGTTTCTTACCCAGTCTGGCACACCCTGTGTGGTTTCAGAAGTTTGCTCTGGAAGGCCTGGAATAACCATAATGTTTTCTTTAATCATAAATTGAATACCACTTGTAAAGTCTGAATCACCAATTTGTCCTTCTGACCACCACTTTGCATTATTGCGAATCCAATCTGGAATAGTTGCTTTTGATTCCGATTGTTCTGGCTGTGGTTTCACCTCAAGCTTACCAAGGCTAAAAGTAGTCTGAGCTGTTTGAGTTGAATCTTTTGCTTTTATGGTATACATTCCTTTTTCGATACCACTTGGAATTATCCAAATAGTTGAAAATTCTCCTGCACTAGTTTTGAAGGTAGAAATTTCTGTGATTTCCTCCCCTGATGGTGACAATATTATTATAGAAATGGAGTACGATTCTGCTCCTTTACCATTTATCGTTAGGAAATCTCCAAAATTATAGGAGAGTTTGTCAGTTGATACAGACATTGGTTGTTGTGGTTGTTTGTGATAAGGGGCAAAAGCTTCATCCACCAAAGATACAGAAACTAAAATTGGTACAAGTAAAAAAATCAGAAAATAATACTTTCTAAAGCCCATAAAATTATGATCTATTACTTTTAGATAAATCCGAGCTTGATTAACAGTTCGTATCAAATGTAAATTAAGGATTAATCTGGTTGCTGTTCAATTTTTATCCCAAAACCACATTTACTACAATTAAAAAACCAATTATCATACATAGGCTCTGCTACACGTCCTGTTGCTGGTTCAGCATCACACTCAGGATTAGAACATTTTTTTGCTTGAGCCATATCCCCTACTTTGTAACGCATATACAAACTATACAAAACTAAGAATTAAGAATTTTCAGGAATAATAGTTCGTATCAAATGTTAACTAAAAACAATATGGCCTTTTTGAACTAAATATGCTATTGCAGTTTCTAGTTCTTCATCTGTAATTAAATTCTCATTATGCCACAAAAACAATTTGCCTGTCCATAAATCTAACATATCATAACATGTAATGGCTCCTTTC
>JACZTB010000083.1 GCA_022573895.1 Nitrososphaerota archaeon | reverse complement strand
TTGGATCCAAATAGGACCTAGATTTTCCACATTGGATCAGGATATTTAGGAACAATTCCGTGGATCTTATGGGTAATTTTCGTCCATATTCTCAATAGTGGAATCAAAGGAAATTATGGTCATAGATTACTCTGTAGTATTATCATACTATCATATGATATTAATTTTTGATCAAAACCACAAAAACATTTTGAATTCAGCTGGAGGTTTTCATTTTTGAAAAATTTTAAAATTTTGGTAAATTCATTGATAACAATGAAGCAAACAAATTGTAGTTATTTTGCATTGATTGCTTTGTTGTTACTTGTTCCTTTGTTAGCGTTACCATCATTTGCTTCAACAGAAACTCAACTGGAATGGCAACTTGTATTCCTTTCTGACAAACCAGGATGTTCAAACTATCATTATTCAACAACTCTCAAATATGCGGAAATTACCGAGGGATACCTAGGAATGTATGGCGTTGACAATTTTAAACATCCACATATGTGTGTTCCAGACGCTAAATATTTTGAAAAATATACCATGCCAGATTCTTTGGATCTTTTGATTCTTGTATATGACAGAGATCTAGGGGAAAGAGAACTCCATGCAAATGGCATGGGAGGATTCTATTCACATCTTGGGGAGGATCAACTAAAAAATCACGTAATAGTTTTTTGTGATTGTTCTAATTTTTATTTTTCAAACCCTGAATGGATTTTGTCACATGAGCTATCTCACTTTATTCTATACTACAAGGGATACAATCTGGATACAATAGATAAATTCGTTCATCAATATGATGAGAGATACGACTACTGTATGGACGAAATCTACGAGCCTTCATGCGTAAATTCAAGAGTAAAACTAAGAGCAGGTGCCAATAATTGGTCGGTCATTCCTCTTTATTCTCCAGCCATAAACAACATAGCTGATCCGGCAAACCAAGAGAAGCAAGGAACCTTGTTTTTTGCTGATAGTCAAATTGGCGTGAATGAAACCTTCCTAAATAAGATAATTTCTAAAAAGTGGTCTCAGGAGAAATTTAACATGTTGCTCTCTAGGGCATTTGATTATTCAGGTACTAGGGCGGATTATTACGTCAAAGCAATTGATGATAATTCTGGAAATTCTGACGGAAAATCATTCTTAACCACTGTAAATTTCTCAGATGTTGTAATTCCAAGTTGGGTTAAAGACGTTGCTGGGTTTTGGTGTGGCGATGAAATTGATAACGCATCTTTCATTGAAACAATTCAATATCTAATCAACAATGATGTGATCATGGTTCCAGCAACACCATCTAGTGGTTCGGACTCACAAGAAATTCCTAATTGGATTAAAAGTAACACCTGTTGGTGGTCTCAAGGTTTAATCACAAATAGTGTTTTTGCATCAGGACTTGAATATTTCATTGGATAAGGAATAATTCGAGTCTAAGAATTAAGAATTTCTAGGGTTAACAATTCGTATCAAATGTAATTTAGAATAAAAAGAAAAAAGAGGTTATTGGCTGAGAACCCATTCATAGATGACTTGTTGCATAACAATCAAGTTAAGATCTGTTAGTTTTTGTTCCAACTCATCTAACTATTTACTAGCTAAAAAAATAATTTTGTAATTAATTTCTTACAACAACTATTATAGTTGTTATCATTATGCCATCTGATGGAGCTGACACGAGATGAAGAAGCATCACTTAAGGGAAAAAAAGGAGAAACACTACAACTCGCATACAGAATTCTAGTAGCTACTGGTGAAGCTATAGACGCTGAAAAACTTGTTTTAATAGAATGGTCACATCTTTCTGGTGTTAATTACAATACCATCGGTGATGCCGGTGAAGAATTTTTATCTCAACTAAGTCAAACTGCTCGTGTTAAAGTAAAGACAACATTAAACCCAATGGGATTTGATATTGACAGTGTTTCAAAGTTTAATCTTGATGAAAACTTTATAGAAAAACAACAAAGTATTCGAAATTCTTATGAACGGATGGGCGTCACTCTATCATTCTCTTGTATCCCATATGAGATATATGATCTGCCAGAAAAAAACACTCAAGTTTCTTTTGCAGAAACTAATGCAGCAATCTATGCTAATTCAATTATACATCTTAAGACAAACAAGGAAAGCGCAATTAGTGCATTAGCTAGTGCGTTAACTGGTAAAAGTCCATACTCTGATCTTAGAAAAGATCAAGACCCACCGAATATTACAATAGGAATGAAAGTCGAAAACCCAAATGAATTAACATACGGAATGCTTGGATTTTTTGCAGGAAAAGTTGCTAACAATTCTGTTACACTTTCAGGAACAAAAGAATTGGATAAGCGTAGTTGTAAATCACTTTGTGCTGGTATGGGCACATCAGGTACATGTGCTAAATTTGTTTTGGGTGATGGTGATGAACATTCAGAAAAAATAGATTTTGATGAACAAGAAATGCAAAAGATCTATGATGAATTAAACACAACAGATAAAGGTGATTTGATCACACTTGGTAGTCCACAGTTAGGACTAGAGGAAATTTCAGACTTGACTTTGATGTTACAAAATAAATCCTTCAAGAAAAGATGCATGATTTTTTGCCCCAGGGTAGTTCAACAACAAGCAAAAAAATTGGGTTATATGGATAATTTAGAAAAGGCTGGCTGTGAAATATATTCAGATTGTTGTATATGTCTTACTCCACTAATAGACAAAAAGGATGTTGACTCAGTAACAACAAATAGCATCAAAGGAGCTTATTATCTAAAGAATTCAAACGGCGTAGACGTAAATCTAAAGTCACTTTTAGAAATTGTT
>JACZTB010000082.1 GCA_022573895.1 Nitrososphaerota archaeon | reverse complement strand
CAAAATTTTCTTTGATTGATACATCTTAAAACCCCTAGATCTAATTTCAATTTTTTTAGATATGTCTTTTGCTTAATATTCTACGTAAAAAAATAAAGATACACCGTATGTTAATGTATCTTTATCTTCATAATTTCTCTTAAATTACAATGAACTGAACAACATTCTATCCCAAACATTGATTGCATCTTTAGTCGCCTTAACATCATGTACGCGAACAATACTCGCACCCTGCTGGATACTTAACATATGTCCCATGACACTCCCTACTGCACGCTCTTGTGCTGGTATACCTGCTAATGCATCACCAATAAATCTTTTCCTAGATAAACCAGATAGCAAAGGAAATCCCAAGCGATTCAGTTTCCAAAACTCGTTTAGTAATTGAAAGTTCTGTTGAGCATTTTTAGCAAAACCAAAACCAGGATCGAGAATAATATTTTCAGGTTTGATTCCAACTTGAACAGCTTGATCTAGACGCTGTTGTAATTCTTGAATCACGTCCTCTGTCACATTTTCATATTGATCTAACTGATTCATATTAGTCGGCTCACCACGCATATGCATCAACACTACAGGTATATTCAATTCGGCAGCCGTTTCTAATGCTTGGGGACGTGTGAGTGCACGAACATCATTCCAAATATGTGCACCCGCTTTCACTGCCGCACGTATCACCTCGGGCTGACTGGTATCAATAGACATGATCACCTCGTGTTTTGATAATGCTTTAACCACAGGAATCACACGGCGAATTTCTTCTTCTAGTTCGACTGGTGAAGCATTTGGACGGGTAGATTCTCCGCCTATATCAATGATAGTAGCGCCCTGCTCAATCATTTGTAACGCACGTTGTACTGCTTGATCTTTTTGATGATGCAACCCACCATCGCTAAAAGAATCAGGAGTTACGTTCAGAATACCCATAATTTGAGGTTGAGATAAATCTAAACTAAAACGACCACACTTTAACTGACAATTTGGTAATGGCATCAACTGCATTTAGACACTCCTCTCTCTAGTTTGTATATATTAACAAGACTGAAGTGCGCAAGCTGATGATTTATTTTCAATAGAATAATAAAGTTGCAATTTCCAAGCTAACAAATGCTAATTTTATTTATATATTTTTTCTTTGTACACGACAAAAAAAGATAACTCATTGAAATAATGGCATAATACTTGTTTTCTGACGACGAATATGATGACACATTTCAATGAGTTACATCTCATCTTAAACAAATATCTAAAGTGGAACAAGTCACATGTAAAATGTTTTACACTGATTATGATTGCATTAATTGTAAAACAGACATGTAATCTTTCTTCTGCATCTAAAGCCTTACCCATCAAGTGCTTACCACAATCATTTTATCGACGTATACAACGCTTCTTTGCAGGTCAGTATTTTGATTATCGTCAAATTTCTCAGTTGATTTTCAATATGTTTTCATTCGACAAAGTGCAACTGACTTTAGATAGAACCAATTGGAAATGGGGAAAACGAGATATCAATATCTTGATGTTAGCCATCGTCTATCGTGGAATAGCGATACCTATTGTTTGGACATTGCTCAATAAACGTGGAAATTCAGATACAAAAGAGCGTATTGCTTTGATTCAACGCTTTATCTCTATTTTTGGTAAAGACCGTATTGTGAATGTGTTCGCAGACAGAGAATTTATCGGTGAGAAATGGTTTACATGGTTAATTGAAAATGACATCAACTTCTGTATACGTGTTAAAAAAACTTTATTGTGACCAATCACTTAGCCAGGAATCATAAAATTAGTGATTTATTTCGTCATCTTCAAGTTGGTCAAACTGAATGTCGTAAACGACGTATTTGGGTTGGTCGAGTGAAACTGTATATTAGTGCGCTACGATTAGAAGATGGGGAACTTTTACTTGTTGTTTCTCCTATGTTTAATGCTTCTGCTATTCGTGATTATGCATTACGCTGGGAAATCGAAACCTTATTTAGTTGTCTCAAAGGACGTGGATTCAATCTTGAAAATACTCGTTTAACAGACCCTGGACGAGTCAAGAAATTGATAGCAGTGCTAGCTATCGGTTTCTGTTGGTGCTATTTAACAGGTGAATGGCAACATGATCGAAAAAAAGCGATAAAAATAAAGAAGCATGGACGACTTTCAGTAAGTTTATTTCGCTACGGTTTGGACTATGTTCAAATGGCTATTCTACGTTTGATTGGTTTTGGAAAAAAAGAAGAATTTAAGAAAGTGCTCGCAATTTTAAGAAAGAAAAAGCCTGATAGGACAAGGGCCCTATGAAATTTGTCGTGTACAGAGCAAAATATTATAAGTTGACTGTAGCGTTCAATATAATTTAAACCGATTGCAATGATTTGAATAAATCATCATATACCTATTTGGCTTTTAATTTATCTTTTGGTAATTTTAAGTATCTGTAAATTATTTTTTTCTTATTTAAAAAGTTTTTTTGTGATGTGCTTGTGTAATGAATGGTAGTTATTTAAGCAAATCAGTCTTTAATCAGTACAATCAAAATTCACTCTTTTTTCACTTATCGCCATCTAAGTTCAAACATGAAGTAATTCAAATAAATCAATTTTCTCAGTTCAAGTTGAAGGCAAAGGAGTAACCATGACTCTATTATTGATATTGCTTAGCTTGTTTATTCAGTTTGTTTTGTTGTGGGCTGTATTTTATTTCGAACTAAATCGCACGATTGGTAGTATTTTATCAATTACTATCGCTATTTTATGTAGTGTATTTATCACACCTTGGAGTTTATTGATTGGCTTACCAATTATTCTCGCGAGTGT